>JAXHMM010000016.1 GCA_034521445.1 Balneolaceae bacterium
CAGACTGCAAAATCCTGCGATCACACGATCCCGCGGGCCGCACGGTTAACCGGCTTCTTGCTCCAGGTGATCGGCCAGCCGTGCAGCCAGCGCCACCAGCGTCAGCGTCGGGTTGGCGAAACCCGCCGTAGGGAACACCGAGCTGCCCGCTATATATAAATTTTCGACGCTGTGTACCCTGCAATTGCTGTCCACCACGCCCTCCTCCGGACGCTCGCTCATACGGGTAGTTCCCATATGATGGTTGCCTCCCCCGACGGTACTCTCCTCATCCAGATCCAGGCGAAGTCGGCCCTCCCCCATTCGCCCAAGCGCACTCGCAAGGAGGCGCAGGGAGCGCCGGTAATTTTCAACTTCATCCGGATGAACCTGAGAAGTCAGATGCGCCCTCTGCATGCCTAGCTCATCCTGCTCGTTGACCAGGGTGACGGCATTGCTAGCCCGGGGCATAGGTTCCGCCATGATCCGGTAGGTATACAGGTTGGTAATGTCAAAAATGGCCTTGCCAGCCAGCCGATCCACCAGGGAGGTGTTTTCCATCAGCCGTTCCGAAGTCCGGGCCAACGCCTCGGCGAATTGCCGCTGATCTTCATCCAGGTCCGGATCGTTGAGAACCATCACGTCATCCAGATAGATGGCAATATTCAGCAAACCCTCCTCCCTCTGCAAACGCTCATCCGGCGAAAAAACCCGCCAGGTCAATACACCGTCCCTGTCCTTAAAGCTAAACTCCGCCCAGGGCCCGTACTGCCGGAACGACAAGAGATCCCATACCATGGCCAGCCCCACGCTGTCGTAGTGGGGATGTTCCATAAAATACTTGCCCACCAGGCCATGCTCGTTGCCAATACCCTCCGGGACCTCATCCCGGCAATTCAGCAGTATCCTGGGATTCTCAATACCTCCGCAGGCCAAAACCACCTTTTCGGCATCGATCGAAATCTGACGGTCATTCAGTGAGCTGACCTCCAGGGAGCGAACCCTCCTCCTCGAATCGCCCAGCCGAATATTAGTGAGATTTGCGTTGATGAAGATGTCTATATTCCCGGCTTCCTCAAGATCCGACCGGTACTTCTGTCCGAACCGCGTGGGAGGGCTCCACTGGTAAAAAGGTGCGCGAAATCCGTAGGTCTGCTCCTGCGAACGGTTCCAATCCCTCTGTATCCGGTCCAGCGGCCGAAACGAATGAACCTCCACCAGCTCTTCGGCCACCCGATAGTATTTTTCCAAATCCTCCCTGTCCAGCGGCCATCCGCTTCCCGGCACCCAATCCCTTTCCGCAAAATCGATGGGATCCAACGGACGGCACCAGCCGGTCCAGTGATTGGTCGTCCCGCCGAAAAAGCGCTGGCGGGAGGTCTGCAGGTATCCCTCGTCAGGTATGTTTCCCTCCGCTTCTCCTCCGTACAGACTCTGGGTCTCCTCCTCCTGCTCAAAATCACCGCTTTCGATCAGGCAGATCCGCAGACCCGATCCGGCCAGTCGCCGGGCTATGGTAATGCCAGCCGCGCCGGCGCCCACCACCGCCAGGTCGTAAGGCTCCAGTTCCGGGATGGTATCACTTCGAAGGTTTAAGACCATGGTTCATGAAATTAAATGAAAATATTGCCCGGTCTGAGCACGCAGCACCCTTATATTTCCAGTCGCTTGAAAAGCCGTTCGGGCACCATTTTCACCAGGGTTATGATCACGCGCCAGTACCAGGTTACGTAGGTGACGCTCTTGCCCCGCTTCCAGGCGGAATACGTTTTCCGGGCGACCTTATCGGGCGACAGTACCAGGGGGCCCGGCAGGTCCATACCGGCCGTCATTTTGGTGTCCACGTAGCCCGGTTTCACCGTGACAACCTGTATACCTTGCGGGGCCAGCCTCTGGCGCAGGCCTGAAAGATAGGCCGACAAGCCGGCCTTGGAGCTCCCGTAGACATAATTGGCCTTCCGTCCCCGCTCGCCCGCCACCGAACTGAGTCCAATAATAAACAACGATTCCCCATCCCGGTTCGCCCGCACTTCGAAATCTTCGGCAACCACCCTCAGGATGCTGGCCGCCCCCAGGAAATTGGTCTCGATGATGGTACGCTGCTCCTCTGCATCGGCCTGCGCCCTCTCCTGGTCCCCGTTGTACCCGAAAGCAAGCACCACCCCGTCGGGTCTGTTCTCCAGCTGCTTGTAAAAGTCCCTGTGAGCATCAAAATCGCAGGCATCGAAGCGAACCGTGTCCACCTCCACGCCGTACCGGATGGACAAATCGGAGGCATTTCGTTCCAACTCCCCGGTGTCCCGGGATGCCAGGGTAAGGGAGGCTCCTTCCTTTTCGGCGTAGGTCCGGGCAATGGCAAGTCCGATGTCCGAATTACCGCCCAATATCAGTATATGCATCTTAGATTTCGAGTCTTCGTGACTGTTCTGATTCAAAACACCCCGCCATGCCATAGCTATTACGCACCTCGCGGAAACGCTGCAGCCCGGGATAGCCTTCTTCGAAAATGCCGGACGACATACGGGCGTCTTTCGTCAAGTAAATGCGGCCTCCCAGGTCAGCTACCAGGCAATCCAGCCCGTCCAGAAAATCGAACAGGCCCGGCTGCACCTTGAAATCCAGCGCAAGCGTATATCCCTCCAGGGGAAAGGAAAGAAAATTATCGTTTTCCGGTCCCATAAGCTTCAGAACGGAGAGAAAGGAACCCATGCCGGAGGCGCTGATCTCCTCCAATACGGACTTCATGCCCTCGTAGCTGTTTTCCTTAGGCAGCACAAACTGGTATTGCAGGAACCCCTGCCTGCCGTAGATCCTGTTCCAGTTCGATATGATATCCAGGGGATAAAAAAACGAATGGATATCCTGGATTCCCGAGGTGCGTTTGCCACGTACGCGGTGATAATAGAGGGCATTAAAAGCCGAAACGGTTCCCCTGTTCAGCAGAAAACCGGGCAGGGTAAAGGGAATGCCGGGGGCGGCCTTCTCCGTGTAGTCAAGTCGGCCGTCCTCCCGGAATCTGCCCGCCATCAACAGGGATCGTCCCAGCTTCCTTCCCCCCGCCATGCAGTCGAGCCACGCCACGGAGTAGGGCCAGTCGCCGTACTCCTCCATCAGGCGGAAAATCTCCTCCAGGTTTTCCGCCTTCAGGGTCATAACATCCAACTTTGAGCTCCCGATCGGCCTCATCCGCATCCGGGCCTCCAGGATTATGCCGGTGAGTCCCATACCCCCGCACGTCGCGTGAAATAGTTCCGGGTTCTCCTCCCGCGAGCAGGCGAAAATCTCTCCCCCCGGCCCCAGCAGGGTCAGCTCCCTTACGTAATCCGAAAAGCAGCCGTCCCGGTGATGGTTTTTGCCATGCACGTCGCTGGCGATGGCCCCTCCCACCGTAATATGCTTGGTACCGGCCGTCACGGGCGGGAACCAGCCCCTGGGCACGAAGACCCGCAGCAGTTCGGCAAAAGAAACCCCCGCCTCGCAGTGCAGCTCCCCGCGCTCCCCGTCGAAATCAAGCATGCGGTTACGGGGAAGAGTACGGTATAGGGTGTCCGCTAGCGCGCTGTCCCCGTAACTGCGGCCCAGTCCTCGGGCGATAACCCCCTCCTCCGGAAGGGCAGGCGTCGAGCCCGGCAGAAGCTCCCGCACCTCCGCCTCCATCACCGGGTATCGACCCCACCCGCTTACGGTTTTCTTCATGAAAAAGCTATAACGTGATTATACAGGGGGACAGCCCGGTCGCTAAAGTAACGTCCTGCTATCCATTTCGGGACGAATATGAGATTTTCCCCATAAATTAATACATTCGCTGCCATTGAAAGTAATTCTATGATTCAAACCTAGCAAACGCCACATGTCGGGAGAGACTGCGGGAGTAGATACTTGGAGCGCGCGCATTCCCTCCTGGGCCATCCCACTCCTGTTCGGTCTCCTGCTGATTCCCCTGTTCCTGTCTCATAACCTCTTTGAGGAGTGGGATGGCCTGATGCAGTACTTTGCCGGCAGGGAGCTGATGGAGGGAGGCGGCTATCGTGGATGGAGCTCTCATTTCTGGCCTCCCCTGTATTCCCTGCTGATAGGTCTTGGAGGACTCGTTATGAGTGGATTACAGGCCGGCAAGCTGATCTCCTGCCTGGCAGGCGTGGCCCTGCTGTTGGTGTCCTACCGGCTAGCGATGCGTTTAAGCGGCGACCGCATGGTGGCGCTGCTGTCCCAGGCCTTCCTCGCCGTAAATCACATTTACCTGCTGCTCAGCTTCCAGGCCGAAAATCACATGCTGGACGCCCTCTTTTTCGTATCGGCCCTGCTGCTGATGCTGAAGGCCCTTGACCGGCCGACCCGTAAAGAGTTCCTGGCCGTGGGACTGCTCTGCGGACTGGCCGGACTGTCCCGTTATACCAGCTACGCGCTGGTTCCGACCGCCCTGCTGGTCCCTTTTCTGGTGATGGACAGGCGTAAAGCCCTCCCTTCATCGGGCATGATCCTGGCAGGCTTTGCCCTGGTCTCCTCTCCCTGGTGGATATACAACACCCTCAGCAACGGCTGGCCGCTTCATACCTGGCAGCACCTGAATATAGGTGCCGGTGTGGTCGCGCCTGAAATTGGCGGGTCCTCCACCTGGTGGTGGAGTGCACAGGCCGATTTTCGCGGAATTCTGGATATTTTTCTGGCTTACCCCGGGGCCTACCTGCAGAATTGGTCCTCCAACCTGATCAGGAGCATCTACCTCATCGTGGCCACGACGGGTGTGCTGGCTCCCTTTCTCGTACCGGCCATCTTTCGGAGCCTGCTGACCCTCAAGGTCCGGGTCCTGCTCTTCATGTACTCCTCCTTTGCGCTCTACCTGCTGATCGTCACCCAGGCCTTTATTTTCAAACAGGTATTTATCAGCTGGATCGTCTTTACGACCATCATCTCCCTGATGTTTTACCGGGAGTTCGCCTCCAAAATTTCGAAACGTTTTCCCGCTGTCGCCACCTACAGGCTGCCTGCCGTGCTGCTGCTGATACTGGGACTCACCTCCGCGGGTATGACGTCCATGGAAATCAGCTCATACCTGGCGGACGAAACGGATGGCGGCAACCTGACGTACCGCGAAGAAGTCACCCGCACCATACGCGGGCACGCTTCCGATCTGGAGGAAAATTATGTGATGACCTTTCACCCCGCGCGGGCCTACTACGCCGGCACGGGCTACATGAGCCTGCCTTCTCATTAT
Source organism: Balneolaceae bacterium (assembly GCA_034521445.1). Lineage (NCBI taxonomy): Bacteria > Pseudomonadati > Balneolota > Balneolia > Balneolales > Balneolaceae > Balneolaceae bacterium. The sequence goes on from JAXHMM010000016.1 coordinate 5,195, forward strand.
ACGGGCAGCCTGGATGGACTTCCGGCCTATCGGGCAACCAGCGATCGAATCCGCACCTTTACCTATGCCCATATCTATCCACTACCCAGCAAAGAAAACATCCCAATGGCGGACTACCTGGTCTACGACGAGGCAGCCCGGTCTGCGCTGCCGCAATTCTCATTCCTCCTCGATCCGGATTCCGACCAAATTCCCGACTCCTTCGAGGCCCTCTACCGGACGGAATCGCTGGCCGTGTTTGCCATTAGCGGAGAATAGGGGCCATCGGTTTCGGGCTCAGGACGCGCCGCCCGGTGCACCACTCACGACGCCAGGTAGAACAGGGCGCAGATTTTTGCCTCGGTCTGCGTGAGGATCCAGTTGTCAACCAGGAAGGTACGGTTTTCCTCAAAGTCCGAACGCAGACGAGATTTCAGCTTGTCGTCCAGGTCCAGCATCACCCTCTTGGAAAGTTGCTGCGAGGCCAGCGACGCGTCCAGCTCGGCGACGAGTTGCTGCCGGGTATAGCCTTTCAGGGGATCGTTCATGACCCGTTCCCCTATGTGCTGCATTTCCTGCCGTATACCTGAAAAGTTCTTCAGCAACTCCTCCTCATCCAGGCCCTCCTCCAGCCGCTCAAGGGTCTCCCGGAGGGAGGACGAACGCAGATAGTATCCCCCGGCAAAAGAGAGTCCCGCCGTGCCCAGTAATATCAGAAGGAATTTTCGCCTGCTTAAGGTATCAGATTCAGCCATGATTGAGCTCCCCTTTCAGATGTTCGGATAACCTGATGGCCAGCGCCACGATGATCTTGGGCGTTCACTTGGGCGTTCACTCGGATTACGGGTGGTCAATGGCGTCATAACTGGGTGGATAGAAACAGGAGCGCCAGGATCAGCACGCCGCACGACACGCTGACCCAGTCCCTGACGGCAAACACCACCGGATCGTCATGCATGTTCCCGCGTATGGCCACACTCCACATTCTCATAATCCAGTAGATAAGCACGGGCGTGATAAGCCAGAGCAGGGGCGGGAGAACATACATCTGCCGAACGGTCTCGCTGTTCAGATAGAGGGCGAAAATCAGCACCGATATCAGGCCGGACGAAATCCCGGTAGACATCAGGAGGTTCAGGTCCCCCGCCTCGTAACCCCTGCTGCTGCGAATGCCCGCATCGTCGTCTTTCCTGTCCATGAGCTCGGTATACCTCTTGATAAGCGCCAAGCTCAGAAAGAAAAAGAGGGAAAATCCCATGAGCCACTCGCTTATTTCAACCTGTGTGGCAACGGCCCCTCCATACAGTCGGGTCGTGTAGAGGCCGGCAAGGATCAGGACATCCAGCATGACCTTGCGCTTCAGGTAGAAGGTATAGCTGCAGTTAACCAGCCCGTAGAGCAGCAGAACGCCGGCGAATTTCGGGGAAATGAGAAACCAGCCCAGCGACAGCCCCCCCAGCAACACGATGGGCACGGTGATCCAGGCGACCCGCAGGCTAAGCGCACCGGAAGCAATGGGGCGATATCTCTTGGTGGGATGCCGGCGGTCCGCTTCACGGTCCCAGATGTCGTTGACCACATACACGGAGGAGGCCACCAGGCTGAAGGAGAAGAACGCATAGACGGCCGATATCCACTTATCCGTGATATCCCACTCGTGGGCCAGGATAAAGGGCAGGAAAACCAGTACATTCTTGACCCACTGGTGGAGGCGAAGCTCCCGGAGCAGCAGGCGCGGCAGGGATTGAGGGCGGTCCCCCGCCGAGGATCGGTCCTCCATCCCGGAATGTTCGTGATTTGCCATAATCCCTATGAACGCTTGTTAACCATGCCCGTAAACGATACCAAAGAGGTCCTCGCCGTCTTCGATTTTGACGGTACCATAACCAGCGGCGATACCCTCCTGCCCTGGCTGTGGCATCTCAGCTCACCCGTTGAGTTTTTCGCCGGGATGACCAGGTGCATGCCCTGGTTGCTGGCCTACGGCCTGGGCATAGTTAGCAACGAAAAAGCCAAAAATCAATTACTGGATACATTTCTCAGGGGTAAGTCGACTCGCACGGTTGATCAGGCAAGCCAATTCTTTCTCAACGAAGTCCTGCCCGGCCTGCTGAGACCGGCCGCCCTCGATCGCATAGCCGATCATCGCGCCGCCGGCCATACCCTCGTGCTGATTAGCGCCTCGCCCGATCTGTACGTCAAACCGTGGGGCGTTAGCCACTCCTTTCACCATGTAATCTGCTCTTCGATCCGCCGGGACAGCCGCCGTATTACCGGCGGACTGGAGGGCCGGAACTGTTACGGGGAGGTAAAAGCGGCCCGCTTACGGTCGCTCATACCCGATCTGGACGCCTGCCATATCATCGCCTACGGAGACAGCGAGGGCGACCGCCAGCTTCTTGATCTGGCCGACGAGTCGCATTACAAACCCTTTCAATAGCTCGCATCTGCTTCTTGTTCTACCGTGTCAGGCGCTCTTCCTGAGATGATCCGCCAGCCTGGCTGCAAGAGCGACCAGGGTCAGGGTGGGATGGGCGAAGCCGGAAGTTGGAAAAACCGAGCTGCCCGCTACTATATGATTATCCATACCGTGAACCCGGCAGTCGGGATTCACCACCCCCTCTCCCGGGTGCGCGCTCATCCGCGTAGTTCCCATGTGATGGGCCCCGCCATCCACCCGGCTTGCCCTGTCCAGATCCAGACGCAGGCGCCCCATCCGCTCCCTGCCCAGCGCGCCGGCCAGCAGACGGAGCGAGCGGCGGTAGCTGTCCGCCTCGCGGTACGACACCCGGCAGGCAAGGCGGACTTTTCGCAATCCCAGCGCATCCTTTTCCCCCGTGAGCCTCACGGCGTTCGAGGCGTCGGGTATCTGCTCCGCGCGGACGTAACAGGTAAAAAGCTGAGCCTGGTCGGTCAGTCGAAGCCCGGTAAGCCGGTCCCAGTCCGACAGCTCCACCTGGGTCTGTTCGGATAGCCGGGCCACCGCCCTCGCCATGGAAGTCTCCCGCTCTCCCAGCCCGGGATCGGAGAGAGAAAGCAGGCGGCGAAACTGGAAGGAAATATTCAGCAGCTCCTCCTCCCGCTGTGTCTTTTCCTGCAGGGCAAAAAAGCGGGTCCGGGGAACATCCTCGCGGTTATGCAGGCGGAATTCCCGCCACCGACCCCAGCGTATGATCCGAGCGTCCCATACCAGGACCAGCCCTGCCCCGCCGTAATGGGGGTGTTCCATAAAGTATTTGCCCACCAGCCCATGCCCGTTGCCCAGTCCGCCTGGCGGCCCCTCGGTGCAGTTCAACAACAGGCGGGGATTCTCGATGCCTCCGCAGGCCAGCACGGTGCGGGCGGCCTCGATTTCCATCGCTTTCCCATTCAGCGATCGCACCGGCAGTCGTTCGACCCGCCTGGCGTTCTCCCCCAACCTGAAACCGGTGACATTGGCGTTGAGGAAGAGGTCGATGTTTTCCGCTTCTACGATCTCCCGGCGGTAACGGTCACCAAACCGGGTGGGGGGACTCCACTGGAACCAGGGCGTGCGCATGCCGTCAAAGCGATGCCCGCGCTGGTCCAGGTGCCCCCTTTTGGACAGCGAGTGGAAAGGACGGATCTCCACCAGGCGCTCGGCCTCCCGGTACCAGGGTTCCAATTCGGCCCGGTCGATGGGCCAGCCGCTGTCAGGCACCCAGGAACGCTTCTCGAAATCGATGGGATCCAGGGGACGGCACCAGCCTCCCCAGTGGTTGGTAGTACCCCCGAAATAGCGAAGCCGGGTACCTCGCAGATAACCCTCCCCCGGCAGATTGCCGGCGGTTTCTCCCGTGTAGAGATTCTGCGTCTCCTCCGAAGGTTCAAACCCGCCGCTCTCCACCAGGCACACGCGCAGGGAACTTGACGCCAGCCCCAGGGCTATAGTGATGCCGGCCGCCCCTGCCCCGACAATGCAGACATCATAGGGCTGCAGTTCGGGAACCGGATCGGTTTTCAGATCGATAACCATTCTCAGAGCCGTTTATAGATCTCAATGAGACTGTTGCCCCGGCCGAAGATCCGGCGGCTGCTTTCCAGGCGATAGCCTTTGGACAGGCCGCGGCGGACCTGCCCGGCCACGTCCCTTTGCCGGAAGAGTCCCCAGTCGCGGTCGGTCAGGATAACCAGCTCCGCCCGGGACTCGTGGATGTACTCCAGGAGTATTTCACCGTTCACGTAACCCAGCCTCCGGGCCCGCTCCCGCTCCATCTCCAGGTAGGAAAAATGCGCCATGGACATGCCTGGCAGCGTGGAACGGTCCGCCTCCACCACCAGCCACATGGCTTCCAATACCAGGAGACGTTCTCCCGGGTCCGACTGACGTTCAACCTTCTCCCCCAGGGTGCGTATTTCCTCCAGGGGAAGGTCGCCGGAAAGATCCAGGTGCTGCACGTTGTGGCGCATGGGGGCCACCAGCAGGGCTACCGCCAGAATTCCCGCCAGGATGAGACCGCCGGCCGACGCCCGGTATTTTTCCAGCAGGCGGTCGTAGGCGATAGCCACTAGAGGCAACAGGGCCGCGATGGAGGGAACGAAATATTCCAGATGCCATCCCCCCGCGGGAAAATGGCTCAGCACGAAAAGCAGGATGGCCCCGGCCCAGATCCCCAGCTCCGGACGATTTCGCAGGAAGGCGCATAGGCTATCCCGCAGCTTCTGGTCCCACACCGCCAGCACCAGCGGGGGAATCGCAAGGAATAGGTAATAATCATAGAAGGCCACAAAAGAGGGTAGACGGTGGGCCGCCATGCTTGCTATTTTTTCTGCCAGGCCGGCGTCTCCCCACTGGGCCATGTGATAGCCCAGGATATTCCACCATACCACGGGCGTCCAGGGATATACATACCATGCGAAACCCGCAAGCAGCGCCACGCAGAAACCGGCCCGCAGCGCCAGGTTCAGGCGGGGACGGGGAGAGTAGATCGCCTTCCAGATCGCGTAAGAAGCTACAGGCAGGAAAAACGCGAGGGCCGAAAGCCGCACCGTCACCGCCAGAAACGCAAACAGCAGGACCAGAAACCACGCGTGGCGCTCATCCATGCCCGCATTCATCACATACAGCGCAAGCATAATCAGCAGGCTCAGCAGGGCGTAGGTTTTGACCAGTGCGAGATAATAGATGCCGAAAGTAAAGCTACAGAAAAGCAAAGCGGTCAGGGCCGCGCCCCGTTCGCCTGCGTGCCGCCCCGCAATGCTCACCCCCAGAGCCATGGAGGCCATGGAGCAAACGGCCGAAAACACGCGTCCCAGGTACATCTCCGATCCGCCCAGTTCCAGCACAAGCCCATAGAGATAGGGCAACAGCGGCATCTGGGTGAAGGCGAAGTCATGATAGGGTGCGAGTCCCTCCAGGGTCAGCTGTGAAGCATTGAGATACCACCCCTCGTCGGCGCTTGGATGTCCGAAAAAAAGATAAAGCAGGCATAGCAATCCATATAGGGCCAGTCCGGCCCGGCGAAGTACAAGCCAGTTTATGTCGCCGAATAACTGCTCTCGGGCATCTTGCATAAATACACGGTGATGGCCTCCTGGAGGCATCAGGAGATAAAACGCAGTGAAATCTCGCAATACCAAGGAACCAATTTGACACCAATTTTAAAAGATGAATCGAATGTTTGCCGGGTTTAGACAACTGTTCAACCACGCCGGAGAAATGTCAGGCGGGCATGGGCGGCCATGGAGGCCATGTGGGGACGTGTGGGACCATGCGGCTGAGCGGCCATTGGGGGGGCATGGGGACACGGAGGTCCATTGGGGGGGGCTCCCAAAGTGACCAAATAGGGCTCTCCATATTTGTGATTTTTTCACAAAAGTTCGCGGACCCAAGAGGGCATATATGCTCCACGTGCCCTTCCGTCAAAAGTCATTTGTGAAAAATTCACAAATATCGACCGGCATTATCGGCCCCATATGGGAGTACCCCCCTCCCCACGTGATTGCCACCCAACCGTTAGACAATAGAGCTCAGATAGTGTATAATAGCGCAGTACACCATTGGCAAGGAACAACTGCGAATCAATAAAAGGGCAACCGGCCGCCCTTCCGATTTGAACGATTTGAAAAAACTAACCGATTAGCGCAACACATCATGAGCCTCTCCCACACCGAAATCGGCCCCTTCCACCTCTACACCATCGAAGCGGGGCGCTTCCGGCTGGACGGCGGCGCCATGTTCGGGGTGGTGCCCAAGACGCTCTGGTCGCGGCAGATCGAGGCGGACGAGAAGAACCGCATCCCCATGGCCATGCGCTGCCTGCTGATCGAATCCAAAAACACCGGCCGCCGCTACCTGGTGGACACCGGCATCGGCACCAAGTTCGGCGAGAAGATGGAGAAGATCTACCAGGTGGATCACAACCACAGCACCCTGGAGGGCTCCCTGAAAGCCCACGGCTTCGGGCTCGGCGACATCACCGACGTCATTTTCACGCACCTGCACTTCGACCACTGCGGGGGCACCACCCAATGGGTCGAGGGCGGGAAGCAAACCGACGAGACCGACCAGAAGCAGGGCCAAAAAAACGCAAAAGTCATCTTCCCCGCGGCACAGTTTCACGTCACCGCCAAGCACTGGGAAACGGCCAACAATCCCAACAAGCGAGAAACCGCCAGCTTCTTCGAGGAAAACCTGCGTCCCCTGGAAAAATTCCGGCCGGCTCAACCTGGTCGAGGAAAACCACGAGTACGAGCCCGGCCTCACCGCCATCCCGGTGCACGGCCACACCATCTCCCAGCAACTGCCCAAGATCGAGGGGGGCGGCACCACCCTCGTCTTCATGGCCGACCTCATCCCCACCCACGTGCATGTGCCCCTCCCCTGGATTATGGGCTACGACATGTATCCCGTACAGACCCTCAAGGAGAAGGAATCCTTTCTGGAGCAGGCAAGCGCCGGGCGGCTGGCTGCTCTTTCTGGAACACGACGCCCTCGAGGAGGTTATTACCGTACGCAAACACGAAGGCAAATACGGGATTGATAAGACGCTCACCCTGAACGAGCTCTAATCCACCCTCCGCGTCAAAGAACCATCTTCTTTTTTGCCTAAAATTGGTTAATTTGACCGCTTACAAATTCGGCCTGCATCATTCACGCTAACGACGACCAAACCAGACGGGATATTTAATGCGACTGATACAGAGTTTTTTCGTCATCTTCTTGTTAAGCCTGGCGACCGTAGCCACCGCCCAAAACCTGGGCGACATCAACTTCCAGACGACCAACATCGACAACCTCTCCGAGCAGCAGATCAGCCGCATATACCAGGCCTCCCAGGCCCGGGGACTCAGCGTGGAGCAGACCGTACAACTGGCCGTCCAGCAGGGGCTCCCTCCCTCCCAGGCATCGGCGCTGCGCCAGCGCCTCAACCAGGCCCGCTCGGGCATGGGCCAGGACGGCGGCGCCCAGGAAATTGCCCGCAACCGCGACGCCCTGCTGCAGGATTTTAACCAGGTATTCGGGGCCCAGACCGATGTGGACTCCCTCCGGACCTACGGCACCATCGATCAGATCCGCTACATTACCCGGCGCGATTCCATCCTGCTGGCCGAACAGAAGATGCGCGACAAGATTTTCGGCTATAACCTCTTCCAGCGCCAGCAGCTCTTCGGACAGCAGGCCGGCCCGCAACAGGGCGTACAGGGTCAGCAACAAGGCCAGGGCGGCCAAGGCGCGGCTTTCCAACCCATCATGAACATCCCCACGCCTACCGACTACGTGCTGGGAAGCGGCGACCAGGTGTTCATCGATGTCTGGGGCGCCCACGCGCAGACCTACCAGCTGCAGATTTCGCCCGAGGGGAATATCATGATCCCCAACCTGGGACCCATTTACCTGGACGGACTCACCATCGAGGATGCCCGGCAGAAGCTCTACGAACGAATGAGCCAAATCTACACGGGCCTGAGTCCCAACGACCCCAGCCAGAAGGACACCTATATGCAGGTATCGCTGGGGCAGTCGCGCAGCATCACCGTGACGGTCATCGGCGAGGCGGCCATGCCCGGCACCTACACCATTCCCTCCTTTTCCACGGTACTCAATCTGCTGTATGTCACCGGCGGACCCTCGGTGACGGGCTCCTTCCGCAAAATTGACGTCATCCGCGGCGACAGCGTGGCGGTGACCTTCGACCTCTACGACCTGCTGGTAAACGGTGACCGCAGCGACGACATCCGTCTGCGCTCCCAGGACCTGATCCGGGTGCATCCCTACATCGACCGCGTGGAAGTCTCCGGGGAGGTCAAACGCCCGGGCATCTACGAGATGCAGCAGGACGAAACCCTGGCCGACCTCATCGAATACACCGGCGGCTTTACCGACCAGGCCTACCAGGCACGCGTACGCATCGTCGGCAACACGCCCACCGAGCGACAGGTCGCCGACGTGGGACAGGAAAACTTCGCCAACTACGAAATGGCCTCCGGCGATTCGGTGCACGTGGGCAAGGTGCTTGACCGGTTTGCCAACGCGGTGACCCTCAACGGGGCCGTCTACCGGCCGGGCCAGTACCAGGTAACCGAATCCACCACCCTCTACGAGCTGATCCAGCGGGCCGACGGGCTGCGCGAGGACGCCTTTATGAGCCGCGCCCTCATCTACCGCGAGCAGGACAACTTCGAGCTCGAAGCCATCCAGGTCAACCTGCGCCAACTCATGCAAAACCCCGAGGCCAACGACATCGCCCTGCAGCCCAGGGACCAGATCCGCATCAACTCCATCTTCGACATGCGTGAGGACTGGACCATCCGGGTCAGCGGACCGGTCATGAATCCCAGCGAGCTGGACTACGTGGAGGGCATGACCCTGGAGGACGCCATCTTCCGGGCCGGCGGATTTACCCAAAGCGCGGCGCCCTACCAGATCGAGGTGGCCCGACGCATCCGCGACATGGACCAGAGCCGAACCAACGGGCAGATCGCCGAAACCTTCCAGTTTTCGGTGGACGAGAACCTGGAAATTGACGAGCAGGCCAGCCGGTTCACCCTGCAGCCCTACGATCGCATTTATGTGCGCGAGCTTCCCAACTACGAAAACCAGCAGGAGATCCGGCTCGTGGGCGAGGTGCAGTACCCGGGCGCCTACAGCCTGAGCAGCAAGACCGACCGTATTTCCGACCTCATCGAACGGGCCGGGGGACTGACCTCGGAGGCCTACCTGGAAGGTGCCGCGCTCTTCCGCCGGCAGGAGAACATCCAGCAGCAGACGCAGGCCGCCGCGAGCCAGCAGGTAACGGTGCAAGGCGGTGAAGATATCACTGTGGGCGGGGGACAGGGACAGACCCAGGGTCAACAGGCCGGGGAACAGCAACTTCAGCAGCAACAGGGTCCCGCCCTGGAAACCAAGCAGCAGGTAGGCATCAACCTGGCCGAGGTGGTGGATAATCCCGGTTCCCGATACGACCTCTACCTGGAACCCGGAGACTCCCTCTTTATCCCGCGCACCCTGCAGACCGTGCGCATCCAGGGCGGCGTCTTTCACGAAACCTCGGTGCGCTTCAGCGAGGGCAGCAACTTCATGGATTACATCACCCAGGCAGGGGGTTACAGCAACCTGGCGCGCGAGGGTGACGCCTACGTGATCTATGCCAACGGGGAGGTGGGCCGTACCAAACATCCCCTGGCCATTTTCCGCAACTACCCCGACGTCAAGCCCGGCGCCACCATTATGGTACCGCAGAAACCCGAGGCCGCCCGTCTATCCCCGCAGGAGCGCGTGAGCCTGCTCTCGGCCATCATCTCCACGGCCGCCCTGCTGGCTACCACCATCACCCAGCTCAGCCGGCGGTAGCCCTCGTTCACTCCCCGCACGGGGGAGGCGAGCGTGCATGGTTGGCGAACGTGCATCGGAGGTGACCGCAAGCGGGAGGTAAACCTTCGGGGATCCCACCTTGCAGCGATGGGACGGTACGCCGGTTGGCGCATCGTCCCATTTTTATATCTTATTACAGGGTCGCGCGCACGAGGAGGGCTTGAAAGCCGTTAAGGAAATGCAATATTGAGCCAGCAGAACCCACATAGCGACAGCGGCGGTCTGGAGGAGCTGCAAAAGATGCTCCGCGGGGCCTGGGAACGCCTGCGCCGGAAATACCTGGCTGCCTCCCTCCTGCTCACCCTGCTGGCTCCGGCAGCCGGCTTTGCCCTGCTGAGCCTGCTGGAGAGCGAGCTATGGCTGCCTGCCTGGGCCAAGACCACCATCCTGGTTCTGGCCGTAGCTGCCGCGGCGGCCGTCGCCTGGCTGCTTATGCGCCGGCGCAAGGTGACCGGCTTCCGCGCCTTCTACCTCGACTTCTGCAAGGCGCGCGATCTCCCGGTGCTTCGGCACGCCCTCGACCTGCGGCTCCACGACCGCGCCGACGCCTCTCCCCGCCTTCGTGAAACCGCCATCCGCGCCAACCTTAAAGGACTGGACCGGAATCAGGTGCGCTCGGAGCTGGAAGCCTACCTGAAGGCCTCTTCCAACCAACGCCTGCTGCGACGAGCCGGCCTCGGCGCCGGAAGCTCACTGGCCCTCCTGCTGGCCGCCGTGCTGGTTTTCGGCAGCGCCTCGGGACGCGCCCTGCACTTCTGGAAGAGCTACGAGCAGCCCAATCCCTATGATTATACTGTGCTGCCGGGCGACCATACCTTGGAGCAGGGTGCCCGCCTGGAACCGCGGGTGGTTTTCCACGGGGAGCGCCCCGAGCGGGTGAACCTGGCCTTCAAGACCGACGTGGAGCAGCAGTACCGCAGCCGCCCGCCGTCCGCCGGCACAGGGAGTTCAGCCGCCGCCGCAGAAGCCGCCGGCACGGGCTCCGCCGCGGGGACCGCAGCCACGGCCTCAACCGCCCCCGACACCCTTCGCTTCGAGGGCGTACCCCTGCAGAGCGACGGCAGCTACTACGTGGAGATGGACGGCTTCCGCAGCCCCCTCTACCAGGTGGACGTGCAGCTGAGGCCCCGTTTTGAATCCCTTACCGTCACCGTCCGTCCCCCCTCCTATACCGGACTCGACTCCACCGTCTACCGCTATCCCTTCTCGCGCATCGAGGCCATACATGGCTCCGAGCTGCACATACGGGGCGCCACCAACAAGCCCGGCACCTCCATAGCCCTCCGGGCCGCCGGGGAGACCGCCGGTGAGAATGCCGACCAGGCACGACAGCGGGTACAGCACAAGGTGCAGCAGCCTGAAACCAGCACCGCCTTCGAGCACGCCTTCACCCTCACAGGAGCCGACAGCCTCTCCTTTACCATCGCCGACGCCAACGGGCTGACCAACCAGAACCGCTTCTCTTTCGCCGTGGAGCCGGTTGACGACCGCTTCCCCTGGGCGGAGATCACCGCCCCCGAGGGCGATCCCGAGATGCGCACCGCCCGACCGCTGGACGTGACGTGGGAGGTGGGCGACGATTTCGGGCTGCAGGCCGCCACCCTGGACTGGGAGCTGCAGAAAGCCTTTACCGACACCCCCTCCAGCGGCAGCATACCCCTGGACTGGAATGCCGACCGGCAGAGCGGCACCTTAACGTGGGACCTCACCCGCCTCAGACCGGGCCCCCGCGACCGCCTCACCTTCCGCATTCGCGTGCTGGACAACGACCCCTACAACGGGCCCAAGGAGGGCCTCTCGCGCACGGTCACCATCCGCTTCCCCTCGGTGACTGAATCGATGGAGGAGCTCAGCGAGCAGGAAAACGACGTGGAGGAATCCCTCGAAAAAATCAGCGAACAGAACCAGCAGATGCAGGAGGAGTTCGACCGCTTCGAGCAGCAGCTGCGGGAGAATCCACAGACCAACTGGGAGCAGCGCCAGAGCCTGGACCAGATGCAGAAGCGCCGCGAAGAGATGCAGCAGCAGGTACAGGAGCTCAACCGGAAATTCCAGGAGCTCCGGCAGCAGATGGAGCAGGGCTCCTCGGTGTCGCCTGAGACCCGCGAAAGCTACCGGGAGCTTCAGCGGCTGATGCAGGAGATCGACGACCCCGCCTTCCGGCAGGCCATGGAGGAGCTGCAGAAGGCCCTCGACAGCATGAGCCAGGACCGCCTCCGCGAAGCGCTGGAGAACTACGAATTCAACGAGGAGCTCTACAGCGAGCGCATCAAGCGCACCCTGGAACTTTTTCGCAGCCTCAAACTCAACAGCAACCTGGACAAGCTGGCCAACACCCTGGAGGAGATGGCCAAGCAGGAGCAGGAGCTCAGCCAACGTGACCAGACCGGCCGGGAAGAGGTGCAGCGCCAGGAGGCCATCCAGGAGGACATGGAGCGGCTGCGCGAGGAGGTGGACTCCCTGGACCAGGACGCCCCCGAGCAGGCGCGCGAGCAGGTGGATCAGCTTCAGCAGGAGGAGGGCGCCCGCATGGACTCCCTGGCCGCGCAGGTGCAGGAAAACCTGGAGCAGATGCGCGCTATGCAGGCCGACAGCATCGCCACGGACAGCGCCGGGACCGGAGCCGCCGCCGACAGCACGGCGCAGGGCCGGCAAGGTAGCCAGGCTGGTCAGCAGGGTGGCCAGCAAGGCGGCAGTCAGCAGTCCGGACAGCAGCAGGGTGGACAGCAGCCTCCCGGCGAGGGACAGCAGCATATCCAGCAGCAGCAACAGCAGATCAGCCAGGGCATGCAGCAGTCCGCCGACGCCATGCGCAGCGCCCGCCAGCAGATGAACCAGCAGGGTCGCCAAATCAACATGAGAGGGCTGCAGTACGTACTCTTTTCGCTGATCGACCTGTCGCTCAACCAAGAAGAGGTGGCCCGGGAGACCGACCAGCTGGCCAACCGCAGCCAGGCCTTCGTGGAGCAGGCGCGGACCCAGCGCACCATACGCCAGCACTTCGTCCAGCTCTCCGACTCTCTCTTCAACCTTTCCACCCAGATCCCCGGTTTCTCCAATTCCATCAACAAGAAAAAGCTGGAGGTGGAGCGGCAGCTCGAGAACGCCGTCACCTATCTGGCCGAACGCAACAAGTCCAACGCCTCCTTCGCCCTGCGGGAGTCGCTCGGCGGCATCAACGACCTGGCCACCACCCTGGCGCAGCTGCTCGACCAGCTCAGCAACAGCCGCAGCCAGAGCGCCAGCATGAGCATGCAGCAGTTCATGCAGCAGATGCAGGGCATGAGCCAGAACCAGCAGCAGCTCAACGAACAGCTCCAGCAGATGATCAACGACGTGGCCGGCGACCGGCTCTCGCAGGACCAGATGGAGCGCCTCAACCAGCTGGCGCAGCAGCAGCGGCAGATCCGCGAGCAGCTGCAGCAGCTGCAGCAGAGCGGCGTGCTGGAGCCCGGCGACGAGGTGCTCAGCGAGATGGAACGCCTGTCCGAACAGATGGAGCAGAGCATCAACGACATGCGCGGGGGACAGACCGACGCCAACGTGTCCCAGCGCCAGCAGAACATTTTATCGCGCATGCTCAACGCACAGCAGGCCGTGCAGGAGCGCGGGAAGAAAGAAGAGCGCGAAGGAAGCACCGCCCAAGAGGCCCCGCGCGCCACGCCCCCGGACGTCACTCTGGAGGAACTTCAGAAACGCATCCGCTCCATGCTCAACGATCCGCAGCGCACCCGCTTTAAGCAGGACTACCAGCAGCTCATCCAGCGCTACTTCGAGCTCTTGAAAGAAATCGAAGACAACTGATGCCAAACCAGCTGTTAAATTTCGGGCCGTACAGGAAGCACCATGTATACCCCCCACAGGGCGATTTTTTCGTACCTGATATTTGTGAATTTATCACAAATCCCGAAACGTCAACCGGCTCCTGGATACACGCATGGCCCATGGGCCATTTAGCTTTTGTGAAAAAATCACATATATACGACCTCAAAATTTAGCCCAAATGGGGGAACCGGAACCCCCGACTATTAGACTTTAAAGCATGATCTGGCAAAACATCCATTACCTCTGGTTTCTACTGCTCATTCCCGCCCTGGCGGCCGGTATCTGGTGGTACCGCCGTAAGCTGCACAAAAAGCGCGAGCAGTACTTCGAAGACAGCCTCTTTGAAAAACTGCGCCGCGGCTACTGGGATACCGGCGAGACCATACAGTCCGCCAGCCTCTACCTGGGACTGCTCTTCCTGGCTATCGCCCTCGCCGGGCCCAAAATAGGCACCGAGGTGCGCGAGGTGCAGCGACAGGGCGTGGATCTTCTGGTGGCGCTGGACCTGTCAGCCTCCATGAACGCCGAGGACATCAGGCCCAGCCGCCTGGACAAGGCCAAGTACGAAATTTCCCGGCTGGTCGACCGGCTGGAGGGCGACCGGGTGGGCCTGGTGGTCTTTACCGGCGACGCCTACCTGCAGTCTCCCATGACCTTGGACTACTCCGCCATGCGTCTCTTCCTGGACATCGTAGATTCCGACCAGATGCCCTCCACTTCCACCGACTTCAGCGCGGCCATGGAAACCGCCCGCCAGGCCTTTGAATCCATTGACGAGGAGAGCGGCTCCACCGAGGCCGCGAAGGTGATGCTCATCTTGTCCGACGGGGAGAACCACGGAGAGGGCTACAGCCAGGAACTGGAGGCCCTTACCTCCATGGGCGTCTCCATCTACACCGTGGGCATCGGCACCACGGCCGGCGCCAACATCCCCCTCTACGATGCGAGCGGCTCGCTAATCGGCAACAAACGCGACGCACAGGGACAGGTGGTCACCACGCGCCTGGAGCCCCAGGTACTGCGTGACATCGCCGGGCAGGGCGACGGGGAGTACTACGCCATCGAGACCGGCGGGGAGAGCATTGACGGCTTCCTGGGGAGGCTGGATGAGCTGCAGCAGGGCGAATTCGCCAGCCAGGAATACGCCGACTACAAGAACCAGTACCAGTGGCTGGCGGGCATAGGATTGGCCTTCCTGGTGGTGTCAATGGGCGTCAGCAACTACCGCAAGCGATAAACTCCCGACCTGGACTGAATTTCCCCATCCTGTTTACATATTCAGCAGCAGGCTGAAGCGCATGGTGTTGGCCAGCGGGTGCTCTTCCTCGAGGGTGTGGATGTAGCTGAAGTCCACGCCGAAGAATTTATAGCGCAGGCCTGCACCCAGCGTGAAAAACTGCCGGTCGCCGTTGTTGGGATCCTCGTAGTAGTAGCCCCCGCGCACGGCAAACAGCTCGTTATACCAGTACTCAAGGCCCGCCGCGTACATGAACTGCTGGAAGGTGTTCAGTGTGGCCGTGCCCTGTCCGGTTTCGCGGGTGTAGGGGCCCCAGGAGCTTACCAGCGATTCGAACATGCCGTGGGGCTCGCCGCCGTCGTCCACGCGGGCCAGCACCTTGGAGATGTCGTTGGACAGGGTGAGGGTGTTGATACCCTCAGGGTCAAGCTCGGTGGTCAGCGCCCAGCCGATACGGAAGGTGGTGGGCAGCGGGTCCTTTTCAGCATTTTCGGTGTAGTTGATGCCCGGACCCACATTGGAGAGATTCAGTCCCAAGTTGACGTTGGCCTCGTTGCCGAAGAATGCGAAGGCCGGCGACCGGTACATGGTCGCAAGATCCACGCCGATGCTGGACCCGGGATCCACCTGCTGGGAATTGACGGTGGTGCCGCTGGCCAGGCTGCTGTAGATAAAGCGCACGCCCGTGCCCAGTGACCAGTTGGCGTTCAGCTGGGTGCCCACCGACACGCCCCCGGAAAATTCATAGCTGTTGAAGCGGCCGAGATTGTTGCCCCCGGCGTCGGTGTTGATCTGCTCGCCCAGGTTAAGGTAGGTAATGTGCGCGCCCAGGGTAGTGGAGCCGCCCAGGTAGGTCTTGCCCACCAGGTAGTCGTAAAAGAGGTCGGCATTGAACTTGGGCAGCCACTCCGAGTGGGTGATGCTCACCTGGCTTCCGCGCTGGAAGCCCAGTCCGGCGGGATTCCAGAAGACCGCCGAGGCGTTGTCGGCGATGGCCACGCCGGTGTTGCCCATGCCTGCCGCCCGGGAGTCGGGCTCAATCTGCAGAAAGGGAACGGAGGTAATGCCCACCTGGGCCATCGAACCCGTCGGAACTGCCGCAATGAGCAGTGCAACCGTGGCAAGAAGGCGTGTCGTTTTTTTCAGGTAAATCATATGCTTACGCTCTGATTCAATATTCGTTTGGAATGCTGCGGGGTGGGGTATTCCCTCCGGTTCAGCCTCCTCCCACCTTAGTCACCTGCCCGGTATCCATCTGTCCCCGCCTGGGACAGATGTAGCGGTAGATGTAAACCCCGCTTGAGAGGTGGCTGCCGTTTACGGAAACTTCATGTACACCGGCCGAGACCTCCCGGTCCAGCGGTGTCGCCACACGCTGTCCCAGAATATCCCAGAGACGCAGGCGCACATTTCCATCGTCCGGCACGGAGAGCTTGAAGGTTATCTGCCCGGAAAAGGGGTTGGGATACAGATTCTGCACCTCGCATGTGAAAAGGTCTCCCGCCTGAAAGATTACCTCGGCCTGGTCGTCAATATCCTCCCCGTCGGCGGTGGCAGTCAGCACAGCGGTTTCGGCAGTCTGCTCAGAGGTGAGGGTGGCCGTGTAGGAGCCGTCCTCTTGGTCCGTCACTTCGCCAAGACTGCCGAGGGTCGTGGATATGATCACATCGGCGGCCCCGGCAGGCAAGCGGTTGCCCGCGGCGTCCCGGAGCACAACGGTCACCTCGGAAGTAGCCTCCCCGTCCGCAGGAATGGCGTTGGGATCGGCCGTGATGGTCGATTCCTCAATCGAGACACCCCCGGCATTGAACTGCACCGTGGCTTTGTCGTCGATGCCGCCGCCGTTGAGACGGCCTGTAATTACCGCCTCCACGATCCGGGTGGAGGACGTCAGCGTAGCGGTATAGGTACCGTCACCGTGATCGGTCACTTTGCCGAGGGTGCCCTCGGTGGTGGATAGCGTGACTTCGCCACCACTCGAGGTTATTCGCTCGCCGTTCGCATCAAAGAGGGTCACCGTAAGGGTGGAGGTGCTCTCACCATCGGCGCTGATGGCATTGGGATCGGCCTCAATGGTCGTATGATCATCCGACGGAGGAGGGGCCGTGAACGTAACCTCGGCCTGGTCCTGGATCTGCGAGCCATTTATCTGTCCGGTAATGACCGCTGTAGCCGTGCCCTCTGTGGAAGTGAGCATGGCGGTATAGGTGCCGTCCCCGTTGTCCGTAACCGAACCCAGGTTTCCCGCGCTGGTGGACAGGGTCACATTCTCCCCGCCCGACTGTATGCGGTCGCCGTTCTGGTCGAACAGGCTGACGGTTACGATAGATGTGCTCTCTCCGTCACCTGGAATTTCGCCGGGGAGTGCCGTGATGGTGGACCGCTCCCCGGAAGGCGGCAAGGCGAGGAAATCTACTTCTGCCAGGTCATCTACCTCCCTGTCGTTTACTTCGGCCGTAACGATAGCGGTTTCAGGTTCCTCGGCAGAGGTCAGGGGTGCTGTATAACTGCCGTCTCCGTGATCGGTCACCTCGCCGAGCGTGCCATCGGTGGTGGTAAGATCCACCTCGGCGCCTCCCGTCTGCCGGCGATCGCCGTCTTCGTCATAGAGCACCACCACGATCTCCGAGGTACTGGATCCGTTGGCCATGATCTCATCAGGGCTCTCCATGATAACCGTCTCATTACCCGACGGAGGCTCGGCCTCGAAATCGACCTGTGCCTCATCGGTCATCGCGCTGCCGTCCACCGTTCCGGTAACTGTGGCGGTCTCAATGCTGTTGGAAGCGGTAAGCACCGCCGAATAGGTGCCGTCCCCGTTGTCAGTCACCCCGCCGATTGAGCCGGCATCCGTGGAGAGAGCAACCGTGTTGCCGCCTGCGCTGAGCGGCGTGCCGTTCTCATCCACAAGCGTCACCGTAAGGTCCGATGTACTGGTTCCATCAGCCGGAATGGCGTTGGGATCGGCTTCAATGGTCGAGAGCGTTTTGCTGACTTCCGGATCGTCAAGCTGGAACTCAACGTTGGCCTGGTCTTCCAGCGGCGAGCCATTGACCCGACCGGTGATCGTGGCCGTTTCCTGGCTGGTGGACGAGGTCAGCACCGCCGAGTAGGTCCCGTCCCCGTTGTCCGAGACGCCGCTCAGGGAGCCCGCGTTGGTGAAGAGCGTCACGTTGTCGCCTCCGGTGCCGATGGGATCGCCCGCTTCGTCTATGAGCTGCACGGTGATGTTCGACGTGCTCGAACCGTCGGCGGGAATGGCATTGGGGGTAGCGCTTATGCTAGAGAGTTCGGTGCTGATGGGCGGGTCATGGTCGTCCTCCTCAAAGGTCACCTGGGCCTGGTCCTGCAGGGCATTGCCGTTGAACGTGCCCTGAATGGTCGCCGTCTCCTCGACCGTCGACGAGGTCAGCTCCGCTGAATAGGTGCCGTCCCCGTTGTCGGTCACCCCACTGAGGGTGCCGGCCGAGGTCGAAAGCTGCACGTTGTCCCCGCCCGAGGTGAGCTGGTCGCCCTCCTCGTTGACCAGCGTGACGGTGATATCTGAGATGCTGGCGCCGTCCGCGTTGATCGTGTTCGGGTTGGCCTCGATGGTCGACAGGCTGTCATCTATGGCCGGATCTTCTTCGGTAAATTCTACCTGGGCCTGGTCTTCCAGCGGCGAGCCATTGACCCGACCGTTGATCGTGGCCGTTTCCTGGCTGGTGGACGAGGTCAGCACCGCCGAGTAGGTCCCGTCCCCGTTGTCCGAGACGCCGCTCAGGGAGCCCGCGTTGGTGAAGAGCGTCACGTTGTCGCCTCCGGTGCCGATGGGATCGCCCGCTTCGTCTATGAGCTGCACGGTGATGTTCGACGTGCTCGAACCGTCGGCGAGAATGGCATTGGGAGTAGCACTTATGCTAGAGAGTTCGGTGCTGATGGGCGGGTCATGGTCGTCCTCCTCAAAGGTCACCTGGGCCTGGTCCTGCAGGGCATTGCCGTTGAACGTGCCCTGAATGGTCGCCGTCTCCTCGACCGTCGACGAGGTCAGCTCCGCCGAATAGGTGCCGTCCCCGTTGTCGGTCACCCCGCTGAGGGTGCCGGCCGAGGTCGAAAGCGTCACGTTATCCCCGCCCGAGGTGAGCTGGTCGCCCTCCTCGTTGACCAGCGTGACAGTGATATCCGAGATGCTGGCGCCGTCCGCGTTGATCGTGTTCGGGTTGGCCTCGATGGTCGACAGGCTGTCGTCTATGGCCGGATCATCTTCGGTAAATTCCACCTGGGCCTGGTCAACCATCGCCGAGCCGTTGACTTCGCCGTTGATAACGGCCGTCTCCTGGCTGGTGGACGAGGTAAGCTCCGCCGAATAGGTCCCGTCCCCGTTGTCGGTCACCCCGCTGAGGGTGCCGGCCGAGGTCGAAAGCGTCACGTTGTCCCCGCCCGAGGTGAGCTGGTCGCCATCCTCGTTGACCAGCGTAACGGTGACGTCCGACGTGCTCGACCCGTCGGCCGGGATGCTGTTCGGGTCGGCCTCGATGGTCGACAGGCTGTCATCTATGGCCGGATTATCTGTAAATTCCACCTGGGCCTGGTCAACCATCGCCGAGCCGTTGACTTCGCCGTTGATAACGGCCGTCTCCTGGCTGGTGGACGAGGTCAGCACCGCCGAGTAGGTCCCGTCCCCATTGTCCGAGACGCCGCTCAGGGAGCCCGCGTTGGTGAAGAGCGTCACATTGTCCCCGCCCGAGGTGAGCTGGTCGCCATCCTCGTTGACCAGGGTGACGGTGACGTCCGAGGTGCTCGACCCGTCGGCCGGGATGCTGTTCGGGTCGGCCTCGATGGTCGACAGGCTGTCGTCTATGGCCGGATCATCTGTAAATTCCACCTGGGCCTGGTCAACCATCGCCGAGCCGTTGACTTCGCCGTTGATAACGGCCGTCTCCTGGCTGGTGGACGAGGTCAGCACCGCCGAGTAGGTCCCGTCCCCATTGTCCGAGATCGCCGCGCCGAGGGAGCCCGCCGTTGGTGAAGAGCGTCACGTTGTCCCCGCCCGAGGTGAGCTGGTCGCCATCCTCGTTGACCAGGGTGACGGTGACGTCCGAGGTGCTCGACCCGTCGGCCGGGATGCTGTTCGGGTCGGCCTCGATGGTCGACAGGCTGTCATCTATCTGCGCCATGGCTGGACCGGCCCACAGGGTGGCCGCTATTACCAGGAACAATAATTTAAGTATGGTAACTCTTGCACTCATAGTCTCGGCTTTTCCTTGATGAAATGTGAGACGGTGATTGCACGGAAATGAGCAAGGAGGGGCGGTCCGCTACGCACGGAGGATACCCTTACGTCTGTGTAGAAACCTGTATTTCTTAATGTGCTTTCCGCGCCGCCATGTGGATACCTGAAATGAAGGTGGGAACGTCAGGGATTTTCAAAGTGGCGGGATCTCAGAAGGAAATGAATCATACGCCGATCCGCGGCAATGAAAGGAATGCAAAATGACACCGAAGTGTGATACCCTACCATATCACCAAACAATGATTAAAAGTATTGCGTGGAAACCATGACATCTTGTGATATCCCCTTACGAGGATTCACCGTATCAATATCATATAAATATTCTATTATTATTACAAATATAAGGAAATCACCTACGTATATAGGTGTATAATTTAATATATGCCCATACATTCACTATGTTATGGCATATTAATGCCACATATATGACACATTGGTTTGTGGTGGCCCTGCTGGCCATTGAAACGGGAGATGGGCGTCAGCAACTATCGCAGGCAGACCAAATAACCCGGTAAAGGCTATTTTTTGGGCTCATAGGCAACCCATTGATCCATGCGCTGAAGGAAATCATAGAGCGCATGCGGATCCAGGTCGTCCTCACTCAACACCAGGTCTTTCCACAAAAACATGATGCGGCTTTCAAACTCATTGGAAGAGTTTGCCTGCCGCTGATCCTCACAGTTGGCAGTCAGGCGGAGATCTATCTTCTCCGATTCAATCTCCACCACCACGCAGTTTCGGATATCCATGATCCGGTTCCGGCTGATGGTGCTGACTATCCAGTCCAGGCTGACTTCCTGGAGCGGTTTCGTCTCGTCGGCAATAGATAGGGTCGTCATTCAACAAATATTGGTTTTCGGTTGCGGCTTCACGTACATCGAATAAGTGAATGCGCAGGCAAGATACGAAAGCAGAACGCCAGTTTGTATCGCCGTCCGGCTACAGCTCGAACAACTCCCTGTATTTTTC
>JAXHMM010000017.1 GCA_034521445.1 Balneolaceae bacterium
TTCGTCCGGCGATCCGAACATGCGCTGATTCCAATTGCCAGGACCGCCGTTATCAGCACTGATTTCCAAAGTGCGTTCATGCGTAGCTCCGTTGATTTCGAAGTTGAGGGTGTAGGTGCCGGGTCCGATGTAGGAATCTTCTCCGGTCATCAGGTCCCAGCTGTAGCGGTTGAAGCCGTAGTTGGCGGTGTCGGTGATTTCGGCCACCGCGCTGCCTGTGCTGTCGGCTACGGTGATGGTAACCTGGTCGCCTTCGGCGCCCTCGTTGCCCACCCAGTACATCCATTCGGTGGAGGGCATCTCAGGAGGCTCATAGCCGACGTCCTGCTCGCCCCAGTCGCCGTCGTGCTCCACCGATTCGGGCTCGAAGACAAAGATCTCATCCTCGAGATGTTCGCTTACGGTATGAATGGGCTCCACGTCGGATACGTAGATGCTGCGTCCGTGGGTACCGACCACAAGGTCCAGGTCACGAGGGTGGACCAGCATGTCGTAGGAGGCTGCGTCTGGGTATGCCGTTGAGCAGGTGCCACCGCTGTCCGTCGTCAAAGCTCACGAAGGTGCCGTGATCCTGTCCCGCGTAGAGAATGTCGGGCTTCTCAGGGTCCTGCACGATAACGTTTACCACATCCTCGGGCAGGTTGCCGGAGATGTCGGTCCAGCTCTGCCCGTAGTCTTCGGTCTTGTAAAGGTAGGTGACGAACTCGTCGTAGCGGTAGCCGTTGAGGGAGACGTAGGCGGTGCCGGCATCGTGTTCGGAGGCGTGCACCTGGCTGACCCAGCGTCGCTGGGGCAGCTCGTCCGATACCCGCTGCCAGCTCTCCCCGCCGTCGCGCGTCACATGCACCATGCCGTCGTCGCTGCCGGCCCAGATCACCTCGAAATTGACCGGCGATTCGGAGATGGTGGTCAGGGTGGAGTAGGGCACGTTGCCGCTGGGCAGGTTGTGAGTAAGATCGGGACTGATGGTCTCCCAGTTGTTGCCCCGGTCGAAGGATCGGTTCACCTTCTGCGAGCCGAAGTAGATGATGTCAGGGTTGTGGTTGGACATCTCGATGGGAGTGTTCCAGTTGTAGCGGTAGCGGTCCTCGCCCAGTTCGTGGGAGGGGGTGATGCTGGCCGTCTGGCCGTCCTCCCCCTGCTCGAGGCGGTAGTAGTTGCCGAACTGGAAGCCGGTATAGATGCGGTCGGAGTTGCGGGGATCCACCGCCACGTGCATGCCGTCGCCTCCAAACAGGCTCTCCCAGTAGTCCTGGTCATCCGGCGATCCCTGGGAGGAGCCGTAGTAGACGCCGTTGTCCTGGAGTCCCCCGTAAATGTTGTAGGGCTCCTCCATGTCCACCTCCACCGAATAGAACTGTCCCACGGAGGAGGTGTTGTGGTGGATAAAGTTGATGCCGCCGTCGTGACTCTCGTAGAGTCCGCCGTCGTTGCCCAGGAACAGGTGCTCCGAATCGTTCGGATTGATCCACATGGCGTGATGGTCCACGTGCACCGGCTGATTCTCGGCAATCTCGAACCAGGTCTGTCCCCCGTCGGTCGATTTGAGAATGGGAACGCCCAGGATGTAGACCACGTCGGGATCGGAGGGGGAGACGCGGATCTCGCCGAAGTAGTAGCCGTAGGTGTTGATGATCCCGGGCAGATCGTAGTTCTGCGTCTTGCTCCACGACATGCCTCCGTCAGTGGACTTGTAGACTTCCGCGCCCGTGATTTCGGTGTCGAAAAGGGCCTCGTTGGCGTCGCCCAGGTAGTCGGAGAGGGCGCGGGGCTCGATACTCGCCGTTGCGTACATCTCCCTTTACCGTGCTCTGCGGTGTGCTTCTGGGGGAAGCCGTTGCGCCGAAGGTATCCATTGAGCTTTTCGTTGTCCAACGCCAGGAACTCCTCCTCGCTCATCTCCACAAAATCTTCCTGGTAGAGCTGATCATCGTTGCGGTCCTCCCTGGTGCGCGACTCCTTCTGGTTGTCCAGGAAGGCGTAGACGCATGTCGGGGTTGGATTGGCTCACGTCCAGCCCTATGCGTCCCACGTCGGCGTGGCTGGGAAAGCCCTCCATGGCGCGCTGCCAGCTCTCGCCCCCGTCGGTGGATTTCCAGATGGCGGAACCTTCGCCGCCTTCCTGGAAGTTCCAGGCCTGGCGAAAGCGCTGCCAGGTAGAGGCCCAGAGGATGTCGGGATTCCCGGGGTGGCGAACCAGGTCGATGACCCCTGTGCTGTCGGCCGGCGTCAAGGTACGGTTCCAGGTCTCACCCCCGTCCGTGGTCTTGTAGACGCCGCGCACGTCGTTTATGGAGTAGAGGGGACCCTGGCTGGCCACCCAGGCGATGTCGGGATTATCAGGGTGCGTGATGATACGCCCGATGTGCTGTGAGCCGCGTAGGCCGGCGAACTCCCAGCTCTCTCCGCCGTCGCTGCTTTTGTAGACGCCCGTGCCGGCGTAGCTTGAGCGGCTGCTGTTGTTTTCGCCGGTACCTGCCCAGAGTATCTGCCCGTCGGCTTCCGAGATGGCGATATCGCCCATGGTGAGCGTGCCCTGGTGGTCAAAGATCGGGCTCATGGTATTGCCGCTGTTAGTCGATTCAAAGATCCCGCCCGAGGCGTAGGCCACGAAGATGGCGCGGATTGTCCACGTAGACGGCAATGTCGGTGACCCTGGCGCTCATGACCACGGTCCGATCGTTGCGTACGGGATATTCGCGGAAGATGGAATTGGCCCGCATGTCGTGGCGGTGTTCGATGGACTGGGCGCGTTCCTGGGACGTGGTGGCACGCACCTGTACGTCCTGGGCGGCGCCATAGCCAAGCGGCAGGAAGAGCATCGAAAGAAGGAGAGAGGTAAAAATGCGCATGGGATCTGCGTTGATTGCGATTTCAAGCGTCGACACTGCTAAAATATAAATCTGGGCGAAGGATCATAAGGATTTATCAATATTTCAAGAACCATTCGGCAGGGAGCCGGAATGCTTAATGGCGGGGCTGCACGGAATGTCCGGGGGCAATCCAGAGTTGTATTTTAGCCGTATTAAGGCTAACTTCAACTGCTGTAAAGTGAGCGCCGAGAGGTTCTCACTTTTTTTTGTACCTGTAACCGGGAAATACGTGTCCAATAAAACCGTACAAACAATTTCGGAGCTTGCCGAGACGGTCCTGGCCGACTCGGAATTCTTCCTCGTAGATGTGGAGCTCAAGGGGGGCAACACCCCTGTGCGTCTGGTCGGTACAGTGGACGCCGAGGAGAAAGGCGTGAATATGGATGAGTGCGCCAGGCTGAGCAATGAGCTCGGTTTTTTGCTGGACGCCCAGCGATATTTTCGAGGCTGGTTACCGGCTCAACGTCTCCTCGCCGGGACTCAAGCCGACCGCTGTCCGACCGACGGCAGTACCCCAAAAACAAGGGGCGAAAGTCACGCGTCAGAGTTCCGTTCCGAGGAGGGCTCCTGCGCACGAGACGGCGGAAGGGCAGTCCCGAGCGAAATTTCCGACGACGCTATAAGCCTGGAAAAAGAGGAGGGAAACCGCTTGAAAATACCTTTCGAGCAGGTCGTCGAGACGAAAATAATTCCATCGATTTAGATTCAAAAAATCCAGAGGACCCACGCAATGTCAAACGATATTTCCAAGCAGATCATCCAGTCCTTCGCGGAGATTGCCAAGAACAAGGACATCAACAAGGACCTGCTGCTGTCGATTCTGGAGGACGTGTTTCGCACCATGATCCAGAAGAAATACGGCTCGGACGACGCTTTTGAAGTGATTATTAACGCCGATCGCGGTGATATTCAGGTTCTGCACGTGCGAGAGGTTGTGCCCGAAGAGGAACTCACGGACAAAGTGTCCGAGATCACCGTGGAGGAAGCCCATAAGCACGACCCGGATCTGGAGCTGTACGACGAGTTCGCCCAGGAACTTTCCATCCAGGACTTCGGCCGGCGTGCCGTGATGATGGCGCGCCAGCAGCTGGCCCAGCGCATCCGTGAAATCGAGAAGGACAACATTTTCGAGGAATACTCCGACCGCGTGGGCGAGATCGTACTTGGAGACGTCTACCAGATCCGCAATCGTGAAATGCTGGTCAACCACAACGGCGTGGAGCTGGTGATGCCCAAGGGCGAACAAATTTACAAGGACCGTTACCGCAAGGGTGATACCATACGTGCCGTTGTCAAGGAAGTTAAACGCTACAACGGCAATCCCCTCAGTGATCGTCTCGCGCACCTCGTCGCTCTTCCTGGAGCGCCTCTTCGAGAACGAAATACCCTGAGGTCTACGACGGTATCATCGACCTGGTACGCATCGCCCGCGAGCCGGGCGACCGGTCCAAGGTGGCGGTGATGTCGCACGACGAACGTGTAGATCCCGTCGGGAGCTTTGCGTGGGCATGAAAGGCATTCGTATTCACGCCATCGTACGGGAGCTGCAGAACGAAAACATCGACGTGATTCAACTGGACCGACGATAAGTTCGAGTTTATCAAACGGGCCCTGCAGCCGGCCAAGGTACTGAACGTTGAACTAAGTGAGGACGGCAAGCATGCGAAGGTGCTGGTGCCGGCGGACGAGGTCTCCAAAGCTATAGGAAAGGGCGGTGTAAACATCCGACTGGCCTCTATGCTAACCGACTGTGAAATCGACGTCTACCGGGAGGTGGAGGAGGAGGACGACATTGATCTGAAAGAATTTGAAATCGATTTCGGTGAGGAGGTTATCGAAATCCTCCACGAGATCGGCTGTGACACCGCCCGCCAGGTGCTTGAACTTGATGAGGAAGAGATCGTCCGCCGTACCGAAGGAAGGATCAGCGAGGAGGAGGCCGAACGCATCCTCGATATCATCGCCTATGAGTTCGATGACGAGGATCGCTAGAAACAAACTAAATTTGCCCTTATACCGCCGAACCTTATACCTTTCAAAGGATGGCCTATAGGATTAAATAGCAAGTAAACAGAGCGTTTCACGAACACCCTTTATGCCGCAGAACGACAAGCCCCAAAAGTTATTCAAGGTCGCATCCGAGTTCAATGTGTCGACACAGTCCATTGTGGATGCACTTGCCGAAGAGGGCATTGAAATCGCCAACAAGCCCAACTCGAAGATCACCTCGGATATGTACGAGGTGCTGGAGGAGGAGTACGGTTCCGACAAGGAGAAGAGCCGTGAACATGAAAAGGCGAGAGAGCAGTACGAAAGCCGTCGTAATCAGATTCGTCAGAGCCGTAACGAAACCGTCTCCATCGATGATTTTCTGCAGCCGCAGGATGAAGAGGAGATGCCCCTCGAGCCACAGGACGGGGACGACGGCACCATTGCGGGCCTGAAACCACAAGTCGAAGAGTCGGAAAGTCCAAAAGTCGAAGAGTCGGAAAGTCAGGAAGTCGAAAAGTCGGAGGAAGTCGAGGAGTCCGAAGTCGAAGATCGTCGGAAAGTCCTGAAGTCGAGGAGTCGGACGAAGTCGAAGAGTCCGAAGTCGAGGAGTCGGAAAGTCAAAAAGTCGAAGAGTCTGAAAGTCAGGAAGTCGAGGAGTCGGACGAAGTCGAAAAGTCCGAAGTCGAGGAGTCGGACGAAGTCGAAGAGTCGGAAAGTCAGGAAGTCGAGGAGTCGGAGGAAGACGAGAAAGAGGATGACGGCATCGACGAGGAGATGGTCATCCGTGGCCGAGCCGGCAAGCTCAAGGGCACCAAGGTGCTTGGCAAGGTTGAGATCGACGAGGAAAACAAGCAGATCAAGCGCCGCAAGAAGCGCAAGCGCAAGAAAGACCTTAAGGACTCCGACAGCGACAAGTCAAGCTCCTCCAAGACCAAGAAAAAGAAAAAACGCAAGAGCCGGGGCGGACCTGCCGAAGACGACGTCGAGGAGAAGCTCAAGGAGACTATGCACAAGATGCAGCAGTCCGAGACTGTGGGCTCCCGCCGGCAGAAACGCCGCCGACAGCGGCGTGAGGAGCGTGAAGAGGAGGAGCAGATGCAGGCCGAACTGGAAGAGTTCGAAGAGCAGATCCTCGAGGTTACCGAATTTATTACCGTGAGTGACTTGGCTGAGGAGCTTGGGGTGAAGGCCAATGAGGTGATTACGACCTGTATGAACCTGGGCATGATGGTCTCGATCAA
The DNA here is from genome assembly GCA_034521445.1 of Balneolaceae bacterium. Taxonomy (NCBI): domain Bacteria; kingdom Pseudomonadati; phylum Balneolota; class Balneolia; order Balneolales; family Balneolaceae; species Balneolaceae bacterium. The sequence goes on from JAXHMM010000017.1 coordinate 6,107, forward strand.
CCAGCGCCTGGACGCCAGCACTATTGAGTTGGTGGCTGAGGAGTTTGGTCGCGAGGTGGAATTCGTAGATGCCGATGAGGCCATCGAGGAGATCGAACTGGAGGAGGACGATCCCGAAGATCTTCAGCCGCGCGCGCCCATTATTACGGTAATGGGACACGTGGACCATGGGAAAACCTCCCTGCTGGACCATATCCGTAAGACCCGTGTAGCTGCCGGCGAGGCGGGAGGCATTACCCAGCATGTGGGCGCCTACGAAATTATGACTGAAGACGGTCGCCACATTACCTTCCTGGATACCCCGGGCCACGAGGCCTTTACCGCCATGCGCTCGCGCGGCGCCCAAGCTACTGACATTGTGATCCTGGTGGTGGCTGCTGACGATGCGGTGATGCCTCAGACCATTGAGGCCATTAACCACGCCAAGGCCGCTGGCGTCTCTATTATCGTGGCCATCAACAAAATGGACCTGGAGGGTGCCAACCCCGACAAGATCAAGAATCAACTCGCTGAACACGACGTAATCGTTGAGGAATACGGCGGCGAGAGCCAAAGCGCCGAAGTCTCCGCCAAGACCGGTGAGGGTATCGACGATCTGCTTGAGAAAGTCCTCATCGAAGCCGATCTCATGGAATTGAAAGCCAACCCCGACCGCCGCGCCGACGGCGTGGTGCTGGAAGCCCGTGTGGACAAGGGCAAGGGTGTAGTGGCTAATATCCTGGTGCAGAATGGCACTCTGCACGTGGGCGATGCCTTTGTGGCGGGCTCATGCTTCGGTCGCGTACGTGCCATGGAAAATGAACATGGCACTCGCGTTGAGGAGGCCGGCCCCTCGACTCCCGTGCAACTTATGGGTCTTGACGACATTCCCCAGGCCGGCGACAAGCTGGTGGTGGCCGCCGATGAAAAATCCGCTAAGGAAGTGGCCAACCAGCGCTCGCAGATCCGCCGCGAACAGCAGCTTCGCCGCACCAAACATCTTACGCTGGACGATCTCAGCCGACGCATGGCGCTGGGCGAGGTCTCCGAGCTCAACATCATCATCAAGGCCGACGTGGACGGCTCCATCGAGGCTCTTTCCGGGGCATTGCAGAAACTGAGCACTGACGAGGTCGGCGTGAACATCATTCACACCGGCGCGGGCGCTATCACCGAATCGGATGTGTTGCTTGCCTCCGCTTCCGAAGCCATCATTATCGGCTTCCAGGTGCGGCCCTCGGCCAATGCGCGCCGCACCGCCGAAGAGGAGGAGATCGATGTCCGGCTCTTCAGCGTCATCTACGACGCAGTCGACGAAGTGCGCGACGCCATGGAGGGCCTGCTCTCGCCGGAAATCAGCGAGAAACTGCTCGGAAACGCCGAAGTCCGCGAGATATTCAAGGTCTCCAAGGTGGGCACCATTGCAGGCTGCTACGTGACCGAAGGCAAGATTCATCGAAACAACCCCGTCCGCGTCGTGAGAGACGGAGTCGTCATTTACGACGGGGAAATCGACTCCCTGAAGCGTTTCAAGGACGACGTCAAGGAGGTGCAGACCGGTTACGAATGCGGCATCAGCATCGTCAACTACAACGACATCAAAGTGGGCGACGTCATCGAGAACTACACCATGGTCGAAGAGAAGCGCAGCCTGGAAGACGCCAAGAACCTGGAAGATATCGAATAGCGGCATGAGTGTCCGAACCGAACGCCTGGGCGCAGTTATACAGCGCGACCTGGGAGAAATTATCCAGAAAAGTTACCAGCGGAGCGGTTCCTTTATCGCTGTTACGAAGGTGCGAGTCACCGACGACCTGCTCATCGCCAAGGTCTTTCTCAGTATCTTCGCGCCCGGAAAGGATGACGACGCCATCTTTAAGAATATGGAGGAGCACAACTCCGAAATACGTCATGAGTTGGCTTCCAGGATACGCCACCAGGTTCGACGCATTCCCGAGCTGCATTTCGTCAAAGACGAGACTGCCGAGTACGTGAACCGGATGGAAAACCTTTTCTCGGAAATTCGCAAGGAGCGGCAGCAGCGAGGCAAGGAATCCGGGGGAGAGGATTCGCCCGGGAGCGCCTCCGACCAGGAGGAATAGATATTCCCGCATGGCCAAAGCCATCCCCCTTTCCGAACTTCCCGTCTTCAGCGCCCGCCGCCCGCCCGATCCCAACTTTCACTTCCAGGGCGGAGCCGCCTTCCTGGTAGACAAGCCAGCGGGCTGGTCCTCTTTTGAAGTGGTCAAGTTGCTGCGCCGTTGCCTGGATATGCGCAAGATCGGTCATGCGGGGACACTTGATCCCATGGCCACCGGTCTACTGGTGCTCTGTTGCGGCCGCGGCACCAAATCCATCCAGCAAATTCAGGTCCTGGAGAAAGTCTACGTCGGGGAGGTGACCTTTGGGGCGGCTACCGCCAGCTATGATGCGGAGACGGAGGTGACCGAAGAGGCGCCATGGCAGCACCTTACCGGGGAGCGTATTGCCGACAAGATGGAGGAAGCTTTCACCGGCGATATTATTCAGTATCCTCCCATGTACTCTGCAGTCAAGCACAAGGGACAACCCCTCTATAAGCTGGCGCGACAGGGCAAGGAGGTGGAGCGCAAGCCGCGCGTTGTAACCGTGCACGAGTTGCGACTGCTGGAATGCAGACTGCCGGTAATTAAGTTATATATAAGGTGCGGGAAGGGAACCTACGTACGTTCCATCGCCCACGACCTGGGTCGGGCCCTCGATCAGCGGCCCGTCTCGGCAGTCTGGTGCGCGAACGCATCGGGGAGTTCTCCAACGAAGACGCCCTCTCGGTGGCGCAGCTCCGCGACATCTTCGACGTAGAAGAAAAATAACGGCCGACTTCTAGACTTTCCGACTTTAAGACTTATCAGACTTAAAAATGACTGAACTTGTATACCTGGACGACGTGGAAAGGGACCCAGACACCGTTCTGACGGTTGGCACTTTTGACGGGGTGCATGCAGGACACCGGGTGCTGATCGACACCGTGGTGGAAAAGACGAAGAAACACGGTGCGCGAAGCGTAATTGTCACCTTCGACCCTCATCCCCGCGAGATTATCAACCCCGGCGATGCCGGAATCAAACTGTTGACTTCACTCACCGATCGCCGGGAAATCCTGGAAGAGTTGGGGGTGGACTGCATGGTGGTCATACCCTTCGATCGCGACTTCTCTCTGCTCTCCTCCGAGGAGTTTATCGAGGATGTCATTCACCGGAAGATCGGGGTGAGCGAGTTTGTGATCGGCTATGACCACCACTTCGGGCGTGACCGCGAGGGAACGATTGAAACGGTGGAGAAACTGGGAAAGAAACTGGACTTCGAAACCTATGTGATTTCCAAGCAGGAGGTGGGCGAGCGCACCGTCAGCAGCACGGCGATCCGTCGGGCCCTCAGCGAGGTGGGAAATGTTCGCCAGGCAGCGAAATTCCTGCAGCGTCCCTACCGCCTCAACGGCATGGTGGTGCACGGCGACAAACGCGGCAAGGAAATCGGTTTTCCCACGGCCAACCTACTGCCGGAAGACCAGCGCAAGATAGTGCCACACGACGGGGTCTATGCCGTCAGGGTTCGGGTGGAGGGCGACTGGTACGGGGGTATGATGAATATCGGCGTACGTCCCACCTTTGAGGGACAGCAGCGTGTGCTGGAAGTCCACCTTTTTGACTTTGAGGAGGAGATCTACGGCAAGAGCATACAGGTACGCTTCATCGAGCGCATCCGCGACGAGATGAAATTCGACGGGGTGGAGGAGCTGGTGGCCCGGCTGGAGTCCGACAGAGAAGACGCGCTCGCCATCCTCCACGAGGCGAAGCAGGATTGAGTATAAATTGTATAATTACCCCATTTCGTTTATCTTTGGTGGCTGTAAACCACGAAGAAATGTACGTACCCGACGAAAGGACCAAAACATACACATGACGATTACCAAGGAACGCAAGGAAGAGATAATCGAGAAGTACGGTGGCTCCGCGGAGAACACCGGATCGACCGAAGCCCAGATCGCTATATTCACCGAACGTATCGCCGATCTCACCGAACACCTCAAGGACCATCCGCAGGATCACGCTTCGCGCCGGGGCCTGCTCAAAATGGTCGGGAAACGCCGGCGCCTGCTGAACTACCTGGCCAAGAATGATATCGAGGCCTACCGTTCGCTCATCAGCGACCTGGGTATTCGCAAGTAGCCCACATGAAGGCACGTCTCAACGGCGTGCCTTTTTTCGTATCCGCACCGAACGGGGGATTTCCCGGCCCATCCGATTGATCCCCCTTATGATTGCCGGCAGCATACTAGCCGACAGGGTGCGATCGGAAACCGATTCCTCATTTAACCGAACAGAAAAGAAGACCCATTACGATGAAATCAGATTTCAGAACCTGTGAATTCGCTCCCGGAAAAACCATCTCCATTGAAACCGGACGCATCGCCAAGCAGGCCGACGGGGCCGTTGTGATCCGCATGGGTGACACCATGCTGCTCTGCACCGCAGTTTGCGAAAAAGATCCCAAGCCGGGCATGAACTTTTTCCCACTGACGGTAGACCTGCGTGAAAGTTTTTCCGCGGCCGGCAAATTTCCCGGCGGTTTCATCAAGCGTGAGGGACGCCCCTCCGACAAAGAGATTCTCTCCAGCAGGCTTATTGACCGTACACTGCGCCCCCTCTTTCCCGACGGATTCCGATGCGAGACACAGGCCATCTGCGCCGTCCTTTCCTCTGACGGGGAGAACGACGGTGACGTGCTGGGAGGTGTGGGCGCCTCGGCAGCCATGCACCTCTCGGACGCCCCCTTTCAGGGTCCGACCGCCATGGTTCGCGTGGGACGCATAGAAGGGGAGTTCATTATCAATCCCACGGTCAGCGAGCTGAAAGAGAGTGATTTAGACCTGATCGTAAGCGGTACCGCCGAGAGCGTGATCATGATCGAGGGCGAGGCCGACGAAATTTCCGAGAAGGAGATGCTGGGAGCCATCAAGGCCGGCCACGAGGCCATCCAGAAACTTTGTGCTTTCCAGGAAGAGCTTCGCGAGGAATTCGGCAAGGAGAAACGGGACTACGAACCTGATCCTGTAGACGAGACCCTCAAGCAGAAGGTTGAGGAAAACGCTCGTCCGAAGATCCGCGACGTGGTCACCACCGGACTCGGCAAAGAGGAATACTCCAAACGGCTCAAAGAGGCCAAGGAGTCCGTGGTCGAGGAGCTCACCGCCATCGAGGAATTCGAAGAGGAGGCTGACGCCATCAAGGAGTTCTGCAAGAACATCGAGAAAGAAGAGCTCCGAGCCTCATTCTCAACAAGAAAGAACGCATCGACGGGCGTGCACCGGAAGACATTCGTGATATCTGGACCGAAGTGGGTTACCTGGCCCGCACGCACGGTTCTGCCATCTTTACCCGAGGTGAGACTCAGGCCCTTGTTTCTATCACCATGGGCACCAAGCAGGATGCACAGTCCATCGACACTCTGATGGTGGAGGAAGACAAACAGTTCTACCTGCACTACAACTTCCCGCCTTACTGTGTGGGCGAGGCGCGCTTCCTGCGTGGTCCTGGTCGGCGTGAGATCGGCCACGGCCATCTGGCCGAACGCGCACTCAAAAAACTGATGCCATCCTTCGAGGAATTCGGCTATGTAATCCGCGTCATTTCCGACATTACCGAATCGAACGGCTCGTCTTCCATGGCCTCCGTTTGCGGAGGCTCCATGGCCCTGATGAACGCCGGCGTGCCGCTGAAGAAGCCGGTGGCCGGAATCGCCATGGGCATGATCGTGGGCGAGGACGAATCTGTGGTACTGTCTGACATCCGCGGAGAGGAGGACTTCATGGGCGACATGGACTTCAAGACCGCCGGATCGGCCGACGGCATCACCGCATGCCAGATGGACATGAAGGTGCAGGGCATCTCTTTCGAGGTGCTTGAAAAGGCACTGGAACAGGCCCACCAGGGACGCATGCATATTCTCGGCAAGATGGCTGAAACCATATCGCAGCCGGCTGATGAGATTTCCCCCTACGCGCCGCAGTTCATCAATATGGAGATCGAAGCCGATGACATCGGCGCAGTGATCGGTCCGGGCGGCAAGGTCATCCAGACTCTGCAGAAGGAGACCGACACCGAGATCTGGGTCGAGGAGGACGAAGAGCGCCGCAAGGGCATGATCACCATCACGGCCGACAGTCTTGACAAAGCCGAGGAGGCCAAGAAACGGATCCAGGGTATCGTGGGTCACCTCGATGAGGGAGCCACCTACAAGGGCACCGTTAAGGCCATCAGAGGAATACGGCGCTTTCGTGGAGATCGTACCGGGCAAGGACGGACTGTTGCACGTCTCTGAGATCAATCACACACACGTGGACAACGTCAGCGATGTCCTTTCAGTAGGCGACGAGCTGGAAGTCAAACTCCTCAAGGTGGAGCACGGCGGTAAGCTGCGTCTCTCCCGCAAGGCCCTGATTCCCAAGGACGGCGAATAATTGCCGTCACCGCATTCTGTTCAGCGCCATCCTGGTATTGCCGGGGTGGCGTTTTTCTATGCGGGACAGCCTGCATACCATAACCTTCTCCCGTGAGTTATGCCCGCGCGGCCTGACACACATGCACATAAAAGATGTATCGATTCCATCATGACCCCCAAACGATCCGCCGAGGAACTAGACTTTGTTGGCAAAACCACCCTGGAAAACGGACTCAAAGTGGTCACCGAACAGGTGCCCAGCATCAAGAGCGTCTCCGTCGGCATCTGGGTGAAGACCGGCAGCCGAAACGAGAGCGACCGGCGCGCGGGCATTACCCACTTTCTGGAGCACATGCTTTTCAAGGGCACCGAGAGCCGCTCCTCCTACGACATCGCCATGAGCATGGAGTCGGTAGGGGGCTACCTGAATGCCTTCACTTCTTCCGAATACACCTGCTACTACTCCCGATGCCTCAACTCGCAGATGGAGCGGGCGCTGGACGTGCTTTCCGACATGGTGCTGCACCCGTCCTTCCCTGAGGAGGAGATCGCCAAGGAGAAGAAGGTGGTTATCGAGGAGATGAAAATGTACCGCGATTCTCCGGACGACTATCTCTTCGAGGAGTTCAGCAATGCCATGTTTAAGGGACATCCCCTGGGACGGCCCATCATCGGCTTCGAGGAGACGGTATCGGCCTTCAGCCGGCAGGACCTCTACGACTACATGGCCGAGCGCTACCGTCCAGACAACTTGATCGTGGCCGTCTCTGGCAACATGGAGCATGAACGGGTGGTGGAGCTGGTGGAAGGATATTTCGGTGACCTGGAGCGTGAAGCCACCGAGACGGAGAATCAGCCGCTTACCGGCTACGAACAGGACCGACTGCAGCTGACCAAGGACATCGAGCAGACCCATCTCATAATGGGACGACGCGGACTCAACTACGATCACGAGGACAAGTACAAGCTGCTGATGGCCAACACCATCCTGGGAGGGGGGATGAGCTCGCGGCTGCACCAGAACGTGCGCGAGAAATACGGCTACTGCTACTCCATCACCACCTTTAACCAGTCCTACAGCGACTCGGGTCTGTTCGGGGTCTACGTTGGTACAGACCGTGACTACGTGGATCATGTACGGGAGCTGATCGTTCGTGAGCTGGACCGCCTGCGAAGCGAAAAGGTGGGCGAGCAGGAGCTGGCCGAAGCCAAGGCCCAGCTCAAGGGCAAGCTTATGCTCTCGCTGGAGAGCATGAGCAACCGCATGTCACGCCTGGCCAAGAGCGAGCTCTATTTCGAGCGTTTTGTGACCCTGGACGAGCTGGTGGAAAACATTGACGGCGTGGATGCCGAAGGGCTGCGCAACTTTGCGGAGGACTTTTTCGATGCCGGCCGCTACTCCGAGGCCCAGCTGCTGCCGGACGGAAACTGACGTACGCTGCGAAAATCCTTCATTCTTACTCAATATGAATGCGGGTCACCCGAAGGACCGGAACATCGCCGGAGCGGTCGAAAAAGTAGAGTTGGTTCCGGTCGTCTATATGTTTCGGATGAAAGACCGTGTAGAATTCCTGTCTCATGGTGAAATCGTCGTCAATCTGCGAATACCCGACGTAGGCGCCCGTCTCGGCATCGAACAGTTCCAGGTAGTAGTCTGCATCGTTTCCTTCGGCCACTGTAACGAAATGAAAAAGCCACTCATCGTTGGCGAAAAGATGATTGCTTTGCAACAACATCTGGTAGCGGTATGAACCTGCCGGATCCCCTCCACTGATCATACCATGCACCTTGCGCGCCATTTCAAAGAAATCTACATCCTGATCGAGCTGCCGGTAGGGTGTGGGGTTTGAAAAGCGGCTGTTGATCCCCTGAACGGTGGTCTGCAATTTGTCCTCAAGATAGGTATAGTTGATCATGAAAAGGGTTCCCTTGAATACCCGGTGGGTGAAGGCAAGCTGATTGCCGGGGAGACCTGCCATGTTATAGTGGTTTGGTGAACGGGCAATACGCCGTTCGATGAGCAGGTCGGGATCCCACATCTTTTCATATATATCCAACACGCCGTGATACTGGGTGTCCAGATCCCGGGACATGAATTTAATGACCCTGTTGTCCATCTCTTCGACTCTGTCGGAACCTACTTCTCCCCGGTAGTCTTTAGCTGTCACCGCCAGCGTTGAGTCGTCGATGGGGACGATATTGTGGCCGCCCGACCAGTCTGACTTGAAGCTGTGTGACCGGTGACTTTCTCCCAGTTCATAAAAATATGTGATGCGCTGGGACCGCGTGTCCAGTGCAATGAGTTCTCCGTCCTTCCCTATGGTCATCTCGTCCATATCCAGGAACTCCCCGGGTCCCCGGCCCCGGCCACCAAACCGGGTGATAAAATTTCCCTCTGAATAGAAAACCCGGATGGACAGATCCTGGCCCGCCAGGTAGATGCGACCCACGGTGTCCGTGGTCACATGCAGTGGGTTGGCGATCATGTACTCCTCGGGGGCGTTCTCATCCTGGCCTATAACCATGACCTCTTGGAAGGATATCTCCAACTCCTGTGCGCCGGCTATCTGACCACCTACGAATAACCATGCCACAACAATCAGGCAGGCAAGACGAATTGAATATGCAAATAGGGCAGGGGACCACGGAGTAACTGTCGTAGGTAAAGGAGTGGATGTATTCATAATTCAAGGCCTTTTCCGTTGTTTACCCGTAACAAGAGCACGCAGTATGCGCTTGTATAGTTCTACTACTTATTTAACACTCTGTAAATTTGTAAGATTGGAGATCTTTGGCTTTTAGTTCAAATTGGGGGTTGACATCCAAGGCCGAACCGCTTAGATTTCTCGCATTTCCAAAAGACATCTGTTGATGATAGAGCAAGTGCGCATAGCCTTAAACGAACGACGCCGCCGCCCGAAAGGGCGAAATACTTGATCTCTATCCATCATTAAGTATTCGCCCGCTCACTCTCACGATTGAGCGGGCTTTTTTTTGTAACTCACAAAACGTTTAAGGCTATGAACCATTTCCTTTCCATCGGCGGCAACGACCCGTCCTACATTCAGCATCTGCTGCGGCAAAGCCGGTACCTTCACACCAATCCCTCCATCAAAACCCTGGAGGGCAAGAATATCCTCTTCTGCTTCGAGAAGCCCTCCTTGAGAACCAAGGTGGGAACCGAGGTGGCCATCAACGCCCTTGGCGGCGATGTGATCCACATCTCTCCGGAGGCCTTTCTGGGCGGCAAGGTGGTGCATCCCTCCGAGTTTGAATCCGACGTGCCCGAAGAGCGCGAGGCGCTCAAGGACACCGTGAAGAACGTATCGGAGTGGTGCGACGCCATCTTTGCCCGGGTCTACCGCCACCAGACACTCACCACGCTGGCCTCCTTTTCAGGTATCCCCATCATCAACGCCCTCTGCGACAAGCACCATCCCATGCAGGCGCTGGCCGATCTTTACACTTTGCAGGAGAAGTTCGGAGAGGGACACCAGCTCACCGTGTCATTCGTGGGCGATGCCAACAATGTGGCCTTTTCGCTCATCGAGATCCTCCTGATGTCCGGCCATGAGATCCGCTTTGCAGGTCCCCGCGAGTACTACTGGGACAAGCAGCAGCTGCACCATTTTATCCAGCTGGCCAAGCGGCACCGGGGTACCTTCACCCACTCCACCGATCCTTTGAAGGCCGTCAGCGGCGCCGACGCCGTCTACACCGACGCCTTCGTCTCCATGGGCGAGGAGAAGATCTACGACGAGAAGCTGGCCGCCTTCCGGAAATACCAGGTAAACGGCGAGCTCTTCGAAAAGGCGCCCTCCCATGCGGGCTTCATGCACTGTCTGCCTGCCCACCGCGGGGTGGAGGTAACCGACGAGGTGCTCGACCACGAAAACTCCTGGATCTACGACCAGGCGTGCAACCGGATGGTGGTCTCCAAGGGGGTCTTCAGCACCCTGCTGACCGACAGCCAGGCTGCCTCCCCGGTAGCGTCGCGCCGTCAGCTGGCCGCCGAGGCCTGAGCACCGGGTGCCTCTTTCCGCACGAAACCTTTTTTATCTCCAATTTTCAAGAATACGTAACCATGCAACAGCAACACTACCATAAAACCGCTTCCCACGAAGCCGAGAAAGGAACCTTCGACACCTGCCTGCTGCTCTACAGCGGCGGCCTGGACACCAGCGTCATGCTCAAGTGGATACAGCAGGAGTACGAATGCGAGGTCATCGCCCTGGCCATCGACCTCGGCCAGCGCGCCGACAACCTGGAGTGGATCCGCGAGAAGGCGCTCTCCCTCGGGGCCAAAGAGGCCGTCGTCTATGACGCGAAGGAGGAGTTTGCCGAGCTCTGCCTGGAGTCGGTCCGCGCCAACGCCGACTACCAGGGCGGCTACGCCCTGGGCTGCCCGCTGGGACGGGTCATGATCTCCCGGGTCGCCGTACGCCTTGCCGCCGAATACGGCTGCCAGGTTATCGCCCACGGCTGCACCGGCAAGGGCAACGACCAGGTGCGCTTCGAGAGCTATATCACCACCTTGGATCCCTCCCTGAAAACCATCGCCCCGGTTCGGGAGTGGTCCATGGGACGAGACGAGGAGATCGAATATGCCCTGGCCAACGACATCCCGGTCGAGCAGACCAAAGAATCTCCCTACTCCTACGACGAAAACATGTGGGCCAACACGGGGGAGGGGGGCGAGATCGAGGATCCGGGCAAGATTCCCCCGCTCGGTAACATCCTCAAGTGGTGCAACACCCCGAAGGAGGCACCCGACAAGGAGGAGATTGTCTCTGTCGGCTTCGAAGAGGGACGTCCCGTAAAGCTCAATGGAGCTCCTGTGAAGCCGGCTGGGCTGATCACCGCTCTCAATGACCTGGGCGCGCGGCACGGGGTGGGTTATTTCCACCTGATCGAGGACCGCGTGGTGGGACTGAAGGTGCGGGGCATCTACGAGAATCCGGCCGCGCACATCCTCATCCAGGCGCATAAAAACCTGGAGCAGCTGGTCTCCACCCGCGAGGAAAATGAGCTCAAGACGCTCATGGACACCAATTGGGCCTACCTCTGCTACGGGGCCAAGTACTTTGAGCCGGTCATGGATAACATCCGCGCCTTCATCGACAACCAGAACCGAAAGGTGACCGGCACGGTGAAGCTGCGCCTCTACAAAGGCAACTGCGAGGTGGTGGCCCTGGAGTCGCCCTATTCGCTCTTCGACGAGAACCTGGCTACCTTCAACAAGTCGGCGGCCTTCAACCAGAATGCCTCCGCAGGCTTCATCGAGCTTTGGAACCTGCCACAGAAAACCGCCTACAACCTCAAAAAGGGAGTCAAACAGCATGTCTAAACTCTGGGAAAGCGAACACGGAAAGACGCAGAACGACAAGACAGGGAACCGAGCGGGACTTCGCCGCAAGGTGGAGGCCTTCACCGTGGGGGAGGACTATCTGCTGGACCGCAGGCTGCTTCCCTACGATCTCCGGGCCTCCAAAGTGCACGCGGAGGCGCTGGTGCACGCCGGCGTACTCGATGAGGAGGAGTGCGTCCGCCTGCAGGAGGCGCTCGACGAAATTCACGGCCTGTGGAAGGCGGGGGATTTCGAGATTCTTCCAGAGCAGGAGGATTGCCACACCGCCATCGAAGAGTTCCTGACCGACAAGCTGGGGGAGCTGGGACGAAAGATTCACGCCGGGCGCTCCCGCAACGACCAGGTGCTGGTGGCCATGCGCCTGCTGGAGAAGGACGGGCTCAAGCAGGTGGTCGGTGGCGTAAAGCTGCTGGCCGAGACGCTATTGGACCAGGCCAGGCGATACGACGGAGTGCCTATGCCGGGCTACACTCACACCCGCAAGGCCATGCTCTCGTCCGTTCCGCTTTGGCTTGCCTCCCTGGCCGAGATGCTGATCATGGACCTGGAGGCGGTGCGCGGAGCATGGCGGCAGGCCGACCGCTGCCCCCTGGGTACGGCCGCCGGCTACGGCACGGCCTTCGACCTGCCCAGGGAGGAGACGGCCCGCAAGCTGGGCTTCTCGCGTCCCCTGGTGGCCTCCCTCGCCGCCCAGAACACCCGGGGGAGGGTGGACCTGCAGGTGGTGCAGGCGCTGGAGGCGGTGGGCTCCACGCTGGCCCTTTTCGCGGACGACCTGCTTGATTTTACGGCCTCTGAACGGGGATTCTTTGAGCTGGACGACGTCTTCTGCACCGGCTCCTCCATCATGCCGCAAAAGCGTAACATCGACACTGCCGAGTTGATGCGCGCCCGTCATGCTGAGCTCGCGGGATCGGCGCAGGCCATCCGCATGAATATCAACGGCCTGGGATCCGGCTACCACCGCGACCTTCAGCTGGCCAAGGGTCATGTCATACGGTCGCTGGATACCATCCTGGAGATGCTGGAGATGGCCACCCTTTTGGCCGAAAGCCTGCGGCCGGTAGAGGAGAATCTGCGGGCGGCCTGTACGCCCGAGCTCTTCGCGGCCGACCGGGCTAACGAGCTGGTCAGAGAGGGGCTTTCCTTTCGGGATGCCTACCATCGTGTTAAAGAGGAGCTGGATAATTTGGAGGCGGACGACCCCGAGGCCAACCTGCGGTCCAAGACCCACCTGGGCGCCCCAGGTAACCCGGGTGTGGAGGAGCTGCGAGAGGAAGTGAGGGCTTTTCGGCTGGAACTAGACCGCGATTGACGCGGCGCACAACGCCAATATGCCGGTCTCTTTTGCGCTGGAGAGATTTTTAATTTATACTGGCAGTATCAAATTCTGCCGGTCCATGCCGGCCAGGCTATCATCAAGCATCGGGCCATGAATGATACCGCAACAAATTCCGACGCCAATCGCACCCAGAAGATGCGGGAAAGGGGAGACGACCTGTACCACGTTGGACTTCTTTTCTGGTTTATTTCCGTACTGCTGGATCACCTTGAGGTTGATGCGCTGTGGACGGACGGGGCCATCGGCATCTCCTATCTGTGTGTTGTCGGGGGACTGACGGTCACCTTTATATACAATGAGAAGGGCGGCTGGAAACGGAAGCTGAACGGTTTTTTCTGCTCTTTCTGCTTGCCGTGACGGTATGGCTGCTCTTCACCTTTTAAAAACCAGCGACATGTCTGAAACAAATAACTCCAGCTCTGCCCGTCGCATGATCGTGGACATAGCCCATGAAACAGCCAGGTTCGGGCTTGTGCTTTTGATACTTTCGCTGCTGCTGATTCGCCTGGACCGCGGTGTGCTGGCCCTGGAAGTTACCGCAATGATCCTCATTCTGGGGCCACATATTGCCATACTGATCTACAGCCATAAAAAAAGCGAGCGTCATTCCGCCATGCGCATCCTGGGACTTGTCGTATTACTTCTGGTTATTGCGGCGATAATGTGGTACCTGTGATGCATACGGAAGATACATCCAGGGACCAGAGCATGCTGAATAGGGCTGACCGTATGTCTATGCCCATCATTGTTTTATTCATTATTTCTGAAATCATGCACTACCTCGGCTGGCCCTACTGGAAGCCGATGGTGCTGACAGCACTGACCCTTGCCACCCTGCAGTCCGCCATGCTCATTCATTACGCGGAAAAGGGCACATGGAAACGACGTTGGGGAGCAGGCTTCTTTGTGGTACTGATCCTGCTGGCCGTTTTCCTGTTTCTCGGATCACAAGGCTGGTTGTAGGTATTTCATAATAATTAGATTTCAGAGTAAGTGCAGATGTTCAAAAATATTCGAATGTGTCAGTTGTATTTTCTCTCACTTTGCAAGAAATCTTTGGCTGTTTCACCGCTTCGGATATGAACCGAGTGGGTTACCGGAAATGAACCTTAAATCATCGGGGGTATGCTATTAAAAAAGTCCTGCATCTGGGATGCAGGACTTGGGTGTCCCGGGTGTGTGGAGACGATGATTGTAATTGTTATCCGTCAAAGAAAGGGTAACATACTGGCAATTCCGGCGACAGAGATTAGAAGTACTGCCCATATAAGAGGCTTGCTCTTCTTAAAGCCGACCCAGAAGACGAAAAGTCCCGCCTTTACCAGGGTATTCGAAATAACAGAAAGGATAATTCCCAATGTGACAACCTTTTCGCTCGTTCCATTTAAAGCCATGCGAGACAGCGATAGTGTAATCGCATCCACATCCATCAGTCCTGAAATTAGAGCAAGCAGATAGATACCCTGATCGCCGTACCACTGTTCCAGCGCGGTGGCAAGCAGCATGATGACTCCCAACAGTATGCCGAATTGTAGCGCAGTAAAAAAATTAAGCGGATTCTTAAGCTCTATGGTGGGCTTGTCAGATAAAATATTGCTATGCCTTTTCCAAAGCCATATTCCCCCGCCTGCTGTTAAAACCAGCATAACAACCAAGGGTATCCACAGGGGATGCAGTAAGCTGGAATTGACGATCACTACTTCGATTGCTACCCGAACGAACATGATGGAAGAGGCAACAAGTACGCCGGCAATAAAAATATGGCTGCCTATTTTTTTTTGTTGACGAGAAAACTGTGCCAGGCTTAAGGTAACGGCTGTAGAAGAGGCAATTCCGCCAGTAACTGATGTGAGAAGCGTACCCAATCGTTCTCCCTTGTATTTGATGAAAATGTAGCCGATGAACGACAATCCCGATATAAGCACGACCATCCACCAAATCCAGTAGGGATTGAGTGCATCCCAGGGTCCATATCCCTGATTGGGCAGCAAGGGCAGCAAAACGACCGAAATAATCAAAAGCTTAAGTCCGGCATAAATTTCCTTGACTTCGATCATTCGCAGCCATCGGTGTAAAATGGGCTTCAAATTCAGAATCACCATTACCACAACCGCTATTCCCAAGACCAAAAAATGATATCCAAGGGTTGCCCAAGCACCTAAACCAAAAGTAAGCAAAAGCGCCACTTCGGTGGTTATGCCGAGATCTTTTTCCTCCTTAGTTTTATATTCGATGATATAGGAAGTGACAACGAGGGCACCAAGGGAAAGTATTACGGCGGCTAATACCCATTCGTTCATTTGGTTCGATAATTCAGCCCAGATCCCCCCCAGCAATCCTACGAGGCTGAATGTTCGAATTCCCGCAATACGATCGCCCTCATCGTGTTCGCGTCCGCTCCAACCACGTTCTATACCAATGAGTACCCCAACACCAAGAGCTGCAAGCAGATTCCAGATTATTTGCAGCTGAATATCCATTATTTTGTTTTACGATCCGCTTGTGGTATCACTCTGAAGGCACCCATAACCTAATAACCAATCTGACAA
Organism: Balneolaceae bacterium; assembly: GCA_034521445.1. Classification (NCBI taxonomy): domain Bacteria; kingdom Pseudomonadati; phylum Balneolota; class Balneolia; order Balneolales; family Balneolaceae; species Balneolaceae bacterium. Next base: position 21,825 of record JAXHMM010000017.1, read on the forward strand.
TCACCTAATAGCTAAATCAGAACCAGAGGCGAAGGCCGCCTACTGCGCTGAATGAACTGACGTGCCCGCCATCAGCCCGGGTCATATCGGCGGTTTTGCCCAGCTTACGTTCCCAGTTAATGCCGATGTAGGGAGCAAATTCTCGTGCGAACTCATAACGCAGCCGGAAGCCTAGTCCGATATCATTGAACCCGGATCCAATGCCCCACTCCGGAATATCCTGCAGAGCGATGCTGGTTTCGAATATGGGCTGGCCAATGAGCCGCTGGGTAAGCAGCAGGTCGTATTCTGCTTCCAACGAGACGGAAATATCACCATCCTCACTTACAAACATGCCGCCATCGATGTGAAAAAAGTAGGGCGCCATCCCTTGCAGGCCCAGAACTGCAAAGCCACGAGATTTATTAGCTCCGCCCTCATAAGCCAGGTCATACCGAATGCCGGCCTGAACATCGAAATACGGGCCAATGGCTCGACTGTACAATCCCTGGAACTCCATTTCGGCTTCGCTCTCCGTGGTTACCGCTTCGCCGTGAGACTTGAACCAGAACTTGTTCAGATCCTTGCCCACATAGCCTTGCACCTCCCACATTAATGGATTCGCGCCACTGACGCTTCGGTATTCCAGTTTTTCGGCAATCAGGTAGACGTAGGTTTTGTCGTCCATCATCAGGTCGTTGCTGAACTCCGGTGCCTTCTGTGCAAATGTAGAAGTGCCCGTGACTGCAATAAAAAGAACACTGATAAGGAATGCCGATACGTGTTTAATCATGGTTAGGGTATTGCAATTTTAGAGATCATACAGATTTCGGTCTAACGTTCGTCGGCCGCTATTACGAATAGTCCTGTCCATAAATGCTGCCGTCTTCGTCGGCCACCTGCACTACGCGGAACATGCCCCGTTCCATGTGATAGAGGATGTGGCAGTGGAATGCCCAACGCCCTTTGTCGCGGGGCGTAATGAGAGCCGAAATGCGCTGAGCCGGTTGCACCAGCAGGGTATGCTGTCGGGGATTGTACTGCCCGTTACCGTTTTCCATCTCCATCCACATACCGTGCAGGTGAATGGGGTGTTCCATCATCGTATCGTTGACCAGTATCAGCCGCAAGCGTTCGTTATGTTTGAACTCGATGGGCCCATCCACCTGGTGAAATTGCTTGCCGTCGAACGACCACATGTAGCGTTCCATGTTGCCGGTCAGGTGCAGTTCCACCTCACGCTGGGCATCGCGGGTGTCTCTGTTGGGCCGAAGGCTCTTCAGATCTTTATAAACCAGCACCCGGCGACCGTCATTACCCAGTCCGATACCGGGTTCATCGAGGCGGTCAAACTGGTTTTGGGCAACGGCAGCCGCGCCTGGTCCGTGCTTGTCGGGTCCATGCTTTACGGGCAATTTGGAGTCATTGGACATCTCCATGTCGCCATGATCCATGTCTCCGTGATTCATATCACCATGGTCCATTCCTTCCATGTCGTCGCCTTCCATATCCATACCGCCCATGGACATCATCATGCCCATGTCTCTCATGCTGCGCTTGGGTCGCGGACGCAGGTCAGGCACCGGAGCTTCCATCCCTTCACGGGGTGCAAGCGTGCCGCGGGCATAGCCGCTGCGGTCCAGCGATTCGGCAAAAATAGTGAACGGTTTTTCCTCTCTGGGTTCCACGACTACATCGTAGGTTTCGGCGATGCCGATGCGAAATTCATCAATGGGGACCGGCTCTACGTTTTGTCCATCGGCTGCAACCACGTTCATCCGGAGTCCGGGAATGCGAACGTCAAATGCTGTGGTGCCGGCCGAGGCATTGATAAATCTCAGCCGCACTTTTTCACCTTTCTTAAACAGGGCATTCCAGTTGGAGTCGGGCCCGCGGCCGTTCATCAGGTACGTATAGGTGGCACCCGTCACATCCAGCAGGTCGGTGGCACTCATTCTCATCTTGCCAAAAGACAGATAATCCTTGATCGTATCGCCCAGTCCGTTCTGTTTGGTATCTTTAATAAATTCGCCAAGGTCTCGTTTCTGGTAGTTGTAATAACCTTCCATTTTTACACTGTTTCCCAGCACTTTATAGGGATCCTCAAACGTCCAGTCCGATAGTACGACAGGATAATCTCGGTCATATTCGACCGGATCTTCATCTGCCGGGTCGATAATCATGGGACCGTAATGACCGAGCTGCTCCTGCAACCCTGAGTGACTGTGATACCAGTAGGTGCCGTTTTGCCGCACCGGGTACCGGTATTCAAAGGTTTCGCCGGGGGCAATGCCGTCAAAACTTACGCCGGGCACTCCGTCCATCTGGAAGGGGAGTAGAATGCCATGCCAGTGAATGGAGGTTGCTTCATCCAATTCATTGGTGACTCGCAGCAATACGTCCTGTCCCTCTTTCAGTCGAATGAGAGGGCCGGGCACCGTTCCATTAATTCCTATGGCTTCTCCTTGCTTTCCATCGACTTTGTGGGGCATTTTGTCAATGGTAAGATCAATAACGTTATCAGGTCCTTCGGGTGTTAGGATCTCTCGATTTCCAAATCCTGCAAAAGCGTAGGTGGGCAGCACGGAACTGATACCTGCCATGGCAGCCATTGAAGCGGTATATTGCAGAAATCGACGGCGTGTCATGCTGTTATGGTCTCCACTCATAGCTGGTTTTTCGTCCTCTTTTTACCGTTTTAAAAATTTGATTTCAGCATAGAACCGGAATATAACGGGTGAACCTTAAATCAAGCTTAAAACATTATTGCTGAGCTTCTTTTATCTTGAGGTCATCGTTCTAACAATCGAAAAGTCAGCGGTATGTGGATATTATTGGTAGAGGATGAAAAACAGCTTGCCGGTAACCTCAAGCGTGGATTGGTAGAGGAGGGTCACGTTGTTGAAGTCATCCACGATGGAGAAGAAGCCGAGCTCCAGGGGATGGTCAGCGATTATGATGTTGTTATTCTTGACTGGCGCCTGCCTAACCGGGATGGCAAGCAAATCCTGCAGTATTGGCGAAAAGAGGGGCGGGACTTCCCTGTCCTGATGCTAACCGCGCTGGGCGATCTGGATCACAAGGTTTCGGGGCTGGATGCGGGCGCCGATGACTATATGAGCAAGCCTTTCTCCTTTGAAGAATTGCTGGCGCGGGTGCGTGCCCTGGGCAGACGAAAGTCCGAAATTAATGATACCGAAACGGTTTCGGCCGGACCCATTGAACTGGATAGCCGTAAGCACAAGCTTGATATATGTGGCGTAGAGCGGACGCTTCGTCCCAAGGAGTTTGCTCTGCTTGAGCTGCTGCTAAAAGAACCGGAAGCGGTTTTTTCGAAAACACAAATCGCCGAACGAGTTTGGGGTTCGGCCTATCACGTGAGCGATAATACCATTGAAGCCACGATTTCTACGCTCCGCCAAAAAATGGGGGAATCGCTGGAGGAATGTGAGGAGGTTTCATGGGATAGTTCCAATAGTATCATTGAAACCATTCGGGGCGCCGGATACCGACTTAATAGTGAGTTGATTAACAAAGAATGAGCAGGATTGGGAGTAGCATAACGAGCTTTTTTGATCGCCTGTCCATCTCCAAAAAACTGGCGTTCTGGTATGGGCTGAGTCTCTTCGTGATGCTTAGCCTGTTCGGGTATTTTTTATATGAATCATTTCATCAGTCCATTCATCACAACTACGATCGCCATCTTCGGTTTGAGGCTGAGCAGTTGCTCCCCCATATCGATACCAGCGGAGATACGCTTTCCATTGATCTTTCGGGATACAGTCGCAATGCAGCACTTGAAAGTGGGGTAGAATATGGAACCTATGTGCGGCTATACAATCCCAAAGGAAAACTTATTTATGAGAGTCCAAACTTTACCGATGTTGATCAGCCGTTGGAAACAGAGATCCCTAATGAAACGTCAGAGATTTCCTTCAGCAGCCAGTGGCAAGATATGCCGGCCCGAACGCTTTTCTATCCCATTACAGATAACGAAGGGGACTTTTGTGGATGGCTGGAAGTAACCGGATTTGAGTGGACACTGCACGAAGAGGTAAACCGGTTCCGGCGATATCTGTTGGTTCTTATTGCAATAAGTGTCGCTTTTTCGATCCTTGGAGGTTATTGGCTCTCACACAGGGCACTCTCACCGATCGCCTCGATTATCGATGCAGCCAAATCCATAACGGCCACCGATTTGGATAAGCGCATACCCGTAAACTACCAGGTGCGAGATGAGCTTACGGACCTGGCGGAAACGTTCAATATGATGTTAAACCGCCTGCAAAGAGGTTTCGAGCGCGAAAAGCGTTTTACCTCAGACGCGGCCCACGAGCTGATGACCCCGCTCTCGTCCCTGCAAAGCGACGCGGAGATTATACTTCGCAAGCCGCGCTCAAAAGAAGAGTATAGGGAAACCATCCAGCGGATGTTAACAGAAACCCGCCGCATGAGCGAGATGGTGCACCTGCTGCTGCAGTTGTCAAGAGTGGAGTCGGTACATCGTTCGGAACCGGAGATCGTGAATATCAGCCGCATTACTGAAGTAGTGGCCGGTAAGTATCAACAGATGGCTGAAGAAAAGGAGATTACCTTTAATGTAAATATCGACAAAGATCTACAGGTTCGGGCCCACGGAGCTTATATAGAGGAGATCATAAACAATTTGCTGGAAAATGCATTGAAATATACCCCTGATGGTGGCCATGTAGACCTGCAGCTACAACGATCCAGCGGCAAAGCAGTAATTCATCTACGTGATACGGGCATTGGATTCGACCAGGAAACCCAAAAGCATTTATTTGAACGATTCTATAGGGCTAACCGACAAGATGTCCAGGAAAGTCCGGGCAGTGGATTGGGATTACCTCTCGTCAAGGCTATTGTCGAGTTGTACGGCGGAAAAATACGAGCGTATAGTGATGGGCCGGGAGAGGGCAGTACGTTTGTCCTAGAGCTGCCATTGCCGGAAGAGGAGGAAGCCTAACGTGGTTTAACGCCTTCAATTTTTTTAACAATGCCTCCTTTCGTTAGATCCCGGACCTGTTGTAGTTGCCATCCTGCTTTTTCTACGTTCGTTACGGTCTCCCGGGCAATATGTACGCCACTCAGGTAATGGAACGGGGCGTCAAGCCGATCCATCACCGAGGCCAGGGTCGACCAGTCGGCCCTCATGTGTTCCAGCAAATGAAGCCGACCGCCGGGGCGGGTTACACGCAACGCTTCCCGGAGGCCCAACACCGGATCAGGTACCGAGCAAAACACGAATGTAGCGACAACCGCATCAAACGAATTGTCGAGGAAATCCATCTGCTGGGCGTCCATCTCTTTGAGAGTTGCGTTGCTTTTTTGATGTTTTGTCAACAACTGCTTCGCCCGCTGCAACATTTTGGGGGACAAATCAATAGCCGTCAGATCAATATCATCAGGGTAGTATGGGATATTCTTGCCCGTTCCAACTCCAATCTCCAATACTTTTAGGCCTTCGACTTGTTGCCAAAGATCACTGCGCCAGTTTTGGAACAACAGCTTTTCTACCGGCCACTCCATAAGATTATATAGTGGAGCTATAAGATCATAGCGACTTTGGGTATGTGAGGTGTCTTTATTCATTTACCACGTTAATCGCTGATAACTCATCTTCCATACGTGTAAAAGCGATTCGCGTTGAAGTGCCGAACGCTTCGAGAATTTCTTCTTTACCTGCTTCATAGTTTTAGGAAAAAAGACTAATTACTTCGCTTTAGGATCTTTTCCCGTTCCTCGAATTCCTCACGTTCAATTTCACCACGGGCGAACCTTTTCTTTAATATATCCATGGCATCCTCTTCCAGTTCTGTTCTGGGGCGGTAGGGGATAATATTGAAAACCACCAGCAGGATGATGGCGATAATAATGAGCCACCAGATCCAGTGCATGCCTATAAAATGATGGTCAAAAAACATAATCCTGATATTATAATTATCAGTTGTTGGATAGTGAGCGTTTGAGTCGGTTAAACTCTTCTTTCGATATCTCACCGGAATGTAAACGTCTCCGGTGAACTTCGACGGCTGCATTTCTGATTTCAAGCCGGTGCTTTCCGCGTAGGGCCAGATACCAGATCATAGAAAAGACCCCGGCCAACAGAATCCAAAGCACCGGGGCCCAATAGGTGTTCATGGCGTTTAGCCAGTCCATGTTTAGTTGTGATGTTGTTGATGGTTACTGCCGTTCATGCCCTCTTTTTTGTTCATCATTCCCTGGCCATCCATCATGTTACCCTGCATCATCTGCATACACATCATCTGCATTTTCATCATGGATGAATCGCCCATCATGTTCATCATTTTAGAGTGATCCATATCACCATCCATCATGGATTGCATTATTTTCATATGCTTTTGCATGCGCTCCTTCATCTGAGGATTATCCATCATCTTCTGCATGTTGCCCATTACCATGGTGCTGTCCATGTTCATCGAGCCCATCATATGTTGCATCATTTGCTGACGCATTTGAGGATTCTGGGCCATATGTTCCATCATCATAGCACGCATGGTGGAGTCCTGCATCATTTCCATCATCTGTTGTTTTTTTTGTGTCATGTCTCCCTGCGTCTGCTGGGCCAGTCCCATCGTTGTAAAGAGCAGCATGAAGGATAGAATCATAGTTAAGCGTTTCATAGTGGTCACCTTTTTATCTGATTTTATGTTCAACAGTTTTTTATGCTCTACGGTAACATACAACAAGCTCCCTTAAAGCAACCTTAAAGTGCACACGAATTATTAGTGAGCTGCCGCTTTCTCTTTACCGCTGGTTAACGTTCTATTTTCAGGAAACGCGCATTGATAGCCACGATTACGGTACTGAGAGACATTAACACGGCACCGAGGGCGGGGCTCAGAATAATTCCATAGGTATATAAAACACCTGCAGCTAGTGGTATGGCAAATGCGTTGTAGCCGGTAGCCCACCACAAGTTCTGAACCATTTTCTTGTAGGTCGCTTTGGCAAGTGCGATTAATGACGCGACATCCCTGGGATTGCTTTGGGTCAGGATGATATCACCTGTTTCTACAGCCACATCAGAACCCGCGCCAATAGCAATACCCACATCGGCCTGCGCCAGCGCGGGGGCGTCGTTCACACCGTCACCGGTCATGGCTACTTTGAGCCCGCGCTGTTGCACTTCTTTTATTTTAGCGGCTTTTTCTTCGGGCAGGACTTCTGCAAAGAAATCATCCAATCCCAGTTCGTTGGCCACATAAGCAGCTGTTTGTTGGTTATCACCGGTAAGCATGATACACTGGATACCCATTTCGTGGAGGCTTTGAATGGCTTCTCTTGAATCTTCACGGATACTATCACCCAGGGCAATGGCTCCCTGCAATTGATCGTCAATCAGTACAAAGACCACCGTTTTACCCTGCCCGGAAAGCTGCTCGTACTGATCTGTCGGAAGGTCAATGTTATTTTCACGCAGGTAGCCGGGGCTTACCACCTTGACCTGTTTGCCATCTACGCGCCCTTCAATACCTTTTCCCGTGATGGAGTTGAACGCTTCTACTTTCATCAACCCGTCTGTGGCTTTCACGATGCCCCGGGCAATGGGATGTTCTGAATTTTGCTCCAGAGAACCGGCCAGTTTCAGCAATTGGTCTTTATCCTCGAAGCCATTAAATGTCAGGACATCTGTTACGCCAAATTCGCCGTGGGTCAGTGTACCTGTTTTATCAAAAACAATGGCTCCGAGATTGCGGGCTTCCTCAAAAGCGGTACGGTTGCGGATAAGAAATCCATTTTGGGCAGCCAGGCTGGTAGATACGGCCACGACCAACGGAACAGCCAGTCCCAGCGCATGCGGACAGGCGATCACCATTACCGTAACGGTGCGTTCCAGGGCAAATACAAAATCTTCGGTGCTAAAGAAGGTCCATGCAAAAAAGGTGAGGGTACCGGCGCCCAAAGCAATGATTGTCAGCCAGAAAGCAGCCCGGTTGGCCAAATCCTGGGTTCGGGACTTGCTCTCCTGGGCCTGTCGCACGAGGTTGATCACCTGTGAGAGGAAGGAATCTTCTCCGGTTCGGTTTACTTCGATAGTCAGTGAGCCCTGCCCATTTAAGGATCCGCCGATTACTTCATCGCCTTGTTTTTTTGATACGGGCTTGGATTCGCCGGTCATTAAAGATTTATTGACCGAACTCTTTCCATCTACAACCACTCCATCTGCTGGAACCTTTTCTCCGGGCTTTACCAGCACGTTATATCCCTCCATGAGCTCTTCAAGCGGGACATCTTTGGTGGACCCATCCTCTTGCAGAACGTGCGCTTCCGAAGGCATCAGCTTGGCCAGCTCTTCCAGGGCACGGGAGGCGCTCATCACCGATTTCATCTCGATGTAATGGCCGATCAACATAATGACAACCAGGGTAGCCAGCTCCCAGAAGAAGACCTGTCCCTCCACGGCAAAGACGACCAGCGTGCTGTATACGTAGGCGGCCGTAATGGCAACACCGATAAGGGTCATCATTCCCGGCTGGCGTTCTTTAAGCTCCACGTAGAGCCCCTTCAAAAATGGCCAACCGCCATAAAAGAAGACGACACTTGAAAGCACAAACGAGATATACGTATCACCTGAAAACCGAAGGGCATCCCCCAACCCCAGGAAATCCTGGATCATGTGAGAAAGAATCAGGATAGGAATGGTCAGGGCAATGGATATCCAAAACCGATTCAGGAAATCCTCGGCCATGTGGGCATGATGTCCGGCATGCCCGCCGGAATGTTCATGGCCCGCCTGGTCGTGTTGCCCCTGATTGTGATGCGCGTGACCGTGTTCGTGGAGTGCTTCTCTCTGAGTCATGACAATAACCTCATTTTATTTATTCACCACCATCATAATACGAGTAAATGGCTTAAATTAAGCTTAAAGAGATCGGGTTATGCGCGTATTATTCCGGGTTCACGGCTTTTCATGTGAGGGCAGAACGGTTCCGATGTGTCTGCGAGGGTTGCTTCCATCCGACCTCGTTCATAAACAAGGCAATACACTATATGGATATACTCAGCCTGTACGGCGAATCGGCCAAGACGGCCCTGGGATTTTTCTGGGTTGGCAATTCCTGGCCGCGTTGATGGTGTGGCTGCACAAACGCTACCTGCAGTCGCACGAGGTGAAGATGATGAAGATGGAGGGGGGAGGCTTTGTCAAGAAGATTTCCGTGTTTTTGTTTGTCACCGTTCTTACAGGAGGGGTGCTGGTTTATGTGTATTTTTCTCTTCTTTAATTTCAAATAATATGGATTGACATGGAATTGATACCGGAATGGGCCCCCAATATTCACCCGATGCTCGTGCATTTCCCCATTGCCGTGCTTCTTCTGGCGGTGGTGGCGGACCTGCTGAGTTTCTTCCTGCCGGACCGTTGGTGGGACCCCGTCAAGACCACCGTGCTGTACACCGTCGGTGCCGTCAGCGGCATCATAACCTATTATACCGGCACCCTGGCAGCCCACAGCGTCTTCCTTCCGGCTGGCGCCCAGTCGGTGCTCACCGAGCACGCGGACTGGGCATGGTGGACCGTCTGGTTTTTCGGGCTCTATGCGCTGCTGCGCATCGGCCTGCACGGGTATCGCAGGTTCGACGGAAAGCCTGTGCGTATTATGCTCTTTTTGCTTGCCCTCCCCGGCGTGTTCATGCTGTATGAGACGGGTGATCACGGTGCGAAGATGGTCTTCGGTTACGGTGCCGGTACCGGCTCGCTGCTCGAGCAGGAAACGGGGCGCGAGGCCGCAACGACCGACAGTCTGACGATCGCGGGAGCATCCACGTTCACGCTCTCGGAAAACGGGGGGTGGTCCTGGGAGATCGGTCCCAATGGCGTAAGCACTCTGCTGAACCGGTTCCGATGGCTGCAGGGAGGGGCGGATGACCTGCGGCCGGCCGTGGTGAGCAACGGGGACAACCACCTCCTTCGGCTCGATCCCACGTCGTCCCCTGTATTCTTTGTCACCCGCGACTCCGTGCAGGACGTCCAGGTGGACTACTGGCTCGATTTCTCCGGGTTTGATGGGCAGATTTCGCTGGTCACCCACGTGAGGGACGCCGGAAATTACGATTTTGTCACCCTTGACACGGACGGCACCATCTCACAGGGACGCGTAAGCGACGGCAGCAGGGAGGTATTAGCCGAAGAGTCGTATGACGCATCGGGCATGCTTTTCATTCGGACCGTGGGCAACGGCACCCATTTCAGGGGATACATCGACCGCGAGATGGTGGTGCACGGGCACGGCGACGCTCCGGAAACGGGCAGCGTGGGCATGCGGCTGGACGGCCGGGGGACGGTCCTGTTGGACCGAATCATCGTAACAGCTCTTGACGGATAGGTCCTGAAGGGCAATAGTGTCACTGCAAAAACCTGAGATCATGAATTCTTCCAAGGATATTAAGTCTGTCTCTGTTATCACCTGTCCCGAATGCGGGCATACCTCACGTGAGGAAATGCCCTCCGACAGCTGCAGGTATTTTTGGGAGTGCCCGGGCTGCGGAGAGCTGCTGAAGCCGAGGGAGGGAGACTGCTGCGTGTTCTGTTCCTTCGGCGACACCCCTTGTCCTCCCGTGCAGAAGGACGGTTCCTGCTGCTGAACGGTATGGCGTTGGCAGGGGATTTCCGTATTTTTATGCCATGAGCAAGAAGGAGACCCATCTTACCGTCAAAGGCATGGACTGCGCCGGCTGCGCCCGGAACGTCAAGCAGGCCCTGGAGGGAATGGAAGGCGTATCGTCGGCCGACGTATACCTCTCGTCCGAGAAGGCGCGCATTGTCCATGGACCGGAACGTCCGACCCTCGACGAATTCCGGAAGGCCGTGGAGGCCATTGGCTACCGCATCCCGGGGGAGGAAGACCCGGGTGGAGAGCAGGCCCCGTCCGTGCAGGACTATGCCCGCAAATCCTTCCGGCTCTTCGGGCTGGTTTTCGGCGCCATCCTGCTCATCGCGGTGGCGGGCGAATGGCTGGGCCTTTTTGATGCGCTGACCGCCCGGGTGCCTTTCTGGGCGGGGACCGCCGCGGTGGCCGCCATCGGCTGGCCCGTCTTTCGCCAGGTGGCCGTGGCGGCGGCCAGGGGCATGGTCACCCCCCACGCGCTCATGGCCCTGGGGGCCGTGACGGCGCTGATAGCGGGCCAGTGGGTGACGGCGGCCATTGTCGTCTTCTTCATGCGCACCGGCGACTTTATCGAGGGCTACACCACTGACAAGGCACGCGATTCGGTGCGCTCGCTTACCGAACTGGCCCCGCAGACCGCCACCCTGGTGCGCGGGGAAAGGGAAGAGGAGGTCCCCATTTCAGAGGTGAACCCCGGTGATCATATCCTGGTACGCCCGGGCGGGAGGATACCCGTGGACGGCACGGTGCTGGAAGGTCATGCGACCGTGGATCAGTCTCCTATCACGGGAGAATCCATGCCGGTGGAAGTTACCGAGGGTACGGGGGTCTACGCGTCCACCATCGCGCAAGGCGGACGCCTGCTGCTGCGGGCCGACGCCGTTGGCAGGGACACCACCTTTGGAAAGGTCATCGCCATGGTGGAGGAGGCCGAGGCCCACAAGGGGGAGGTACAGCGATTTGCGGACCGGTTCTCGGCCTGGTATCTGCCGGTGGTGGCCGGCATCGCCCTGCTGACCTATGTCCTCAGCGGCAATGTCATGTCCACAGTGGCGGTCATGGTGGTGGCCTGCGCCTGCGCCTTCGCCCTGGCCACGCCGGTGGCCCTGCTGGCGACGGTAGGGTCCAACGCCCGTCGGGGTGTGATGATCAAGGGAGGCAAGTACATCGAGGCCCTGGCGCGGGCGGATGTGCTGCTCATCGACAAGACCGGTACTCTCACGTTCGGCAGGCCCGAGATTTCTGAAATTGTGCCGCTCAACGGCTGCACGGAGGGTGAGTTGCTGGCCGCAGCGGCCAGCGCCGAACAGTTTTCCGAGCACCCCCTCGGCAGGGCGGTCACCGAAGCTGCAAAGCAGCGATTCCTCACCCTGAAGAAGCCCGACCGCTTCGAAGAGCTGACGGGCAACGGGGTGAAGGCGGAGATCGAAGGGCAGGCGGTGGTGGTGGGAAACGAACGGCTGGTCGATGCCGGTGCGGTGGATGCGCAGGCACGGGACAGGATAGCCGCCATGAAGAAGCGCGGCCGGACCGTCATCACCGTCCAGCGGAATGGCAAACTCATCGGACTGTTAGCGGCCGGGGACCGCGAGCGGGAGGAGGTGGGAGAGGCGCTGTCCCGGCTTGGCGCACAGGGTTTGCGCCGTGTGGAGCTGCTGACGGGCGACAACACCGAATCGGCGCGGGACCTGGCCGAAAAACTGGGCATAGATTACCGGGCGGAACTCCTGCCGGAAGAGAAGATCGAAATCGTCCGACGCTACCAGGAGGAGGGACACACGGTAGTGATGGTTGGGGACGGGGTGAACGACGCACCGGCGCTTGCGCAGGCCGATGTGGGCATCGCCATGGGCACCACGGGAACCGACGTGGCCATCGAGACCGCCGACATCACGCTCATGCGGGACGACTGGAACCTGGTGCCGGAACTGCTCCATTCGGCGCGCCGCACCATGAGGGTCATCAAGGGCAATTTCGCCTTCACCACGCTCTACAACCTGGCGGGCATCTCGCTGGCCGCCTTCGGCTTCCTGCCGCCCGTACTGGCCGCCGCGGCGCAGTCCGTCCCGGACGTGGGCATCATGCTCAACTCCTCGCGGCTGCTGCGTTCCGGCGACGAGTGACGGGTCCAACGCACCGCCGCAGGGGCTTCTCGGGAATTGATTGGCGCGCCAATAACCGCTATTCTTCCGTAGTTTAAAAACAGGCCGAAACGAAGACTAGAACGCTTTTCGCATGATCTATATTCGCAACCTCGCCGAGCACGAAGACCGGGACGTGACGCTCAAGGGCTGGGTCTACAACTACCGCACCAGCAAAAACCTCTATTTTCTTGAACTGCGCGACGGTTCGGGCATCTGCCAGTGCGTCGTTTCGAAGGAGGAGGTGGACGGGGAGACCTGGGAGGCAGCCGAATCCCTTCGCCAGGAGAGCTCCCTGGAGGTGACCGGCACGGTGGTGGCCGACGAACGCAGCCCGGGCGGCTACGAGCTGCAGGTTTCCGGCATCAGGGTGCTGCAGGTGGCCGAAGACTATCCCATTACGCCCAAGGAGCACGGGGTGGAGTTCCTGATGGAGCACCGCCACCTCTGGCTGCGGAGCCAGCGGCAATGGGCGGCCATGCGCGTGCGCAACGAGATTATCTACAGTATTCATACCTTTTTCCAGGAGCGGGGCTTTATCCAGATGGATGCCCCCATCTTTACCGGCAATGCCGCCGAGGGCACCACCACGCTATTCGAGACGGAGTACTTCGAAGAGAAGGCTTACCTCACCCAGTCGGGCCAGCTCTACGGGGAGGCCATGGCTATGGCACATGGACTCATCTACACCTTCGGGCCTACCTTCCGCGCCGAAAAGAGCAAGACCAGGCGCCACCTCACCGAATTCTGGATGATCGAGCCGGAAATGGCCTTCTACGACCTGGACATGAACATGGACCTGGCCGAGGAGTTCCTCCAGTTTATTGTGGGACGCGTGCTGGACCGCTGCGAAAAAGAACTTGAAGAGCTGGAGCGGGACACCGACGCCCTCCGCAAGACGGTAAACAGCGACTTCCCGCGCATCTCCTACACCGAGGCCGTAGAGACCCTCAAGAGCGAGGAGACCGCCGAAATGCTCGACCAGATGAAGGAGGACCGCCTGGCCGAGCGCGACGAGTTGGATCAGGAGCGCAAGGAGATCGAGGCTGAGAGGGGACAGGCCAAGAAATGGCGCAAGACCCAGATCGACCAGCGCATCAAGGAGATATCCGGGCGGGTGGACCAGATCGAGGAGGACCTGCGCAACATCCCCGTCTGGAAGGAGTCGGCCCTGAATTTCGAGTGGGGTTCCGACTTCGGCGGCAGCGACGAGACCATCCTTACCATGAACTACCAGACGCCCATCATCGTCCACCGCTACCCGGCCGAGGTGAAGGCCTTCTATATGAAACGAGACCCGGAAGACGAGAAACTGGCCCTGGCGGTGGACGTGCTGGCGCCGGAAGGCTACGGGGAGATCGTCGGGGGCAGCGAGCGGGAGGACGACCTGGAGACCATTCAAAAACGCATCGGCGAACACGGGCTCCCCGAGGAGGTCTTCGAGTGGTATCTCGACCTGCGGCGCTACGGCAGCGTGCCGCACTCCGGCTTCGGGTTGGGACTCGAGCGGACCGTGGCGTGGCTCTGTGGACTCGATCACGTGCGCGAAACCATTCCCTTCCCGCGCATGATGGGACGCCTGCACCCGTAAAATGGCCAAGAAAACCAGCATAGAACATTTCGGGGAGGCCCGCAAGGAGCTGGCCTCCGGCTCCCCCAAGCCCATCTGCGTATTCTGCGGGGAGGAGGAGTTCTTCCTGGACCGCCTTCAGCAGGCCGTGGAGGAGATCATGCCCGCCGAGCACCGCGATTTCAACTTCGACCTGCTCTACGGGCGGGAGGTCACCCCCGAAAAACTACTCTCCATCATTCGCAGCTACCCCATGATGGCCGAGCGCCGCATCGTGGTGCTGCGCGATTTCCAAAGCCTGGGCGATCCTACGGCGGAGGAGAGCGACTACGGCGGATCGATCAACGACCTGCTGCCCTACGTTGAGCAGCCCAATCCCACTACGCTGCTGGTCGTTATCGACACCAAAAAGCCCTCGGGTAACACCAAAATTGGCAAGGCCCTTCAGAAGCATCAAAACACCAGCTTCTACGAGTTCAAGGAGGTGCCCGACTACCGCCTACCCGACTGGATCATGCAATGGACCCGTTCCGAGCATGGTAAGGAGATCGGTCCCGCCGCCGCCCGGATGCTGGCCCAGTACGTGGGGAGCAACCTCCAGCTGCTGTCCACAGAAATAGATAAAGTGTGTACTTTTGTAGACACTTCCGATACCATCGACGAGAGCCATATAAAAAAAGTAATCGGTCTCTATCGCGAATATTCGGTGTTTGAGCTGAAAGACGCCCTTGTTGAGCGGAACCTGGACAAAACGCTGTTCATCGCGGAACAGATGTTGCAGGTATCAAAAGCAGACACGGGAGAAGTCATTCGTACCGTGGGGTTCTTTTACAACATGTTCTCAAACATCTGGCAGATACGCCGCCTCGCTGCCGCCGGCAACAACAAGAAGCAGGTGCAGCAGGAAATGGGTATCGGCAACAGCTGGTACTTCAACAAGCTGTGGGAGGATGCCTCCCACTTCAGGCTCGGCGAGATGCCCGGCGTGTTTGAGGCGCTTCTGGACGCGGATAGAGCCGCGAAAGGCATGTCGACGATGGACCCTTCCACGATTCTTCTCTTGATGATCAAGCGGATCATCAACTGATGCTTCCGATCCCCTAAAGCCGGGTCGGACCGGCTGAGTTGGTGATGCGCCTAGCAAACGCCAACTCAATCGGGACCTATCATGGAAGCTCTAAGCACCGCACGCGTCAAGGATCTGTCCGACGAAGATCTGATGGAACATTTCCAGTCGGGCTACGAAAAAGCCTTTGACGAACTGGTTCATCGCTACAAGGACCGCCTCCACAATTTCCTGTTCCGGTACACTCACAACCACCAGGATTGCGAGGACCTGGTGCAGGAGACATTCCTGAGGGTCTACCGCAGCAAGCACTCCTACGAGCGCATCGCACGCTTCTCCACCTGGATGTACACCATTGCGCTCAACCTGGCGCGGAGTCTGTACAAAAAGAAAAAACGCATGACCATGGTCACCATCCATGAAAATCCCAGCGATCCCGAGGACCGTCCCATGAAGCTGGAGGACAGCGACATCCTGCCTGATCAGCAGCTGCAGGAAAAAATGTCCATTGACATGCTTGAAAAGGCGCTTATGGAGCTGAACGAGGACTTCCGCGAGGTGGTGGTCCTGCGTGATATCCAGCAGCTGGCCTACGACGAGATCGCCGAGATCACCGACACGCCCATGGGCACGGTCAAGTCCCGCATCAACCGCGGAAGGGTCCACCTCCAGGAGATCCTGCAGAACTACGTATAAATGCGGGGAACATAGCGTTTCGTATCTGGTATATATGCTCCTAATAAGGAGGATAATTAATACGATTTGCTATGGAGCTCGTACAACAACAGGGAATACCCGGTGATCTGGACGAATATATCTGCGGCTTTATCGACCGGACACTCTCGCAGGACCAGCTAATGATTCTGTCAGGCTACCTGGACAAAAACCCCGAGGCAGGCGCCTACTTTGAAAAGGCGGTGAAGGCCAGCAGACTGCTGCGCGGCTTGCCGGACCGGGACGCCTCGCCCGTCCTGGAGCACAGGCTCGCTCTGAGTCTTTCCGAGGAAAAGGTCAGGCGGCTGAGCGGCTGACTTCCGCCGGAGCCCAAGCCGAGTCGGGCGGACTTTTCAGTAGGCCAGCAGTTCGTCCAGTACACCGCGCATGCGGCTGCTGGCCAGGTAACCCTCTTCAAGCGCGGGACTGAAGGGCACCGGCATGTCGAGGGAGGAGCAGCGCATCACCGGCGCGTCCAGCTCCCGGAAATGGGCTTCGGTAATGCGGGCCGAGAGCTCGCTCATGGGTCCAAGCGTCACCGACGGCTCCTGCAGCAGCATTACACGGTTGGTTTTGGTCACCGAGGCAGCCACCGTCTCCATATCCAGCGGGGCCAGGCAGCGCAGATCCACAATTTCGAGTTCCACACCTTCTTTCCCTTTCTCTTCGGCCAGTTCCAGCGCCCAGTGTACGCCCAGTCCGTAGGTGACGATGGTGGCGTGTTCTCCTTCGCGCGCCACGCGCGCATGTCCCAGCGGTTCAAGCACACAGCGGTCCGGTGTCACGGCCCGTATGCTGCGGTAAAGCCTTTTGTGCTCGAAGTAGAGCACCGGGTTGGGATCATGGAGGGCACTGTAGAGAAGATTCTGGGCGTCCTCCGGGCTGGAGGGAACGACAATCTTCAGGCCCGGGTGCTGCATGAACCAGCCCTCGGGCGATTGCGAGTGGAAGGGTCCCGCACCCACGCCGCCCCCGTGAGGGGCCCTAATGGTAATATTCAGGGGTGGGGTCCAGCGGTAGTGCGACTTGGATATGTTGTTGACAAGCTGATTGAAACTGCATGAGATAAAGTCGGCGAACTGCATCTCCACCACGGGTTTAAAGCCGTCAAGGGCAAGCCCGACAGCCGCACCCAGCGCACCCGCCTCGATGATGGGCGTGTTGCGCACGCGTTCGGGCCCAAACTGCTCGAGGAAGCCTTCGGTGACCTTGAAGACCCCGCCGTAGTCCGCGATATCCTGTCCCAGGATCAGGCGTTCCTCGTCCTCTTCAAAGGCCTGCCGCAGGGCAAACTGAATGGCATCCACAAAGCGCTTCTCGGAGGTGGAAACGTCGGGCGGGACTTCCGTCGCGGGGGGTGTCCAGGACGCCCAGACCGAGCCGGTTTCCCGCTCTTCATCGAATTGTGGTTCCGGCGCCTCCAGCGCCTGCTCCAGGGCGGGGGTGAAGCGCGCTTCGGTCTCCCCGCGGAGCTCCTCCAGCTGTTCCTCGCCGGTCACGCCCTCCTCGATCAGCCAGCGGCGCATGCGGTCTACCGGGTCCTTTTCGCTCCACTCCTCGAAGAGCTCGTCGGGAACGTAGAAGGTGCCTGAGGCCTCCTCGTGGCCCCGCATGCGGAAGGTTTCGGCCTCGATGAGCACCGGTTTGCCCTCCAGGGCCAGTCTGCGTGCGCTGGACACGGCCTCACTTACCTCGAAAACATCGTTGCCGTCAATGAACATGCCCTCCAGCCCGTATCCCTCCGCCCGGTCCACCAGCCGCTCGCATGCGTACTGCTGGTGGGTAGGGGTGGAGAGGCCGTAGCCGTTGTTTTCGATCATGAAGATCACCGGCAGCTTCCAGACGCCCGCCAGGTTGAGCGCCTCGTGGAACTCCCCCTCGCTGGTGGCGCCGTCTCCGCAGAAACTGCAGGCCACCCGGTCGGAGCCGCGCATCCGGGCTGCCAGGGCCAGACCGTCAGCCACGGGCATGGTGGCCGCCAGGTGGGATATCATGCCCACGATGTTGTGCTCCAGGGTGCCGAAGTGGAAGGATCGGTCCCTTCCCCCGGTAAAACCATCCGCTTTGCCCAGCAACTGGCAAAAAAGGGTATACAGGTCCACGCCGCGCGTGGTGAAAACGCCCAAGTTGCGGTGCATGGGCAAAATATAGTCATCGGCGGGAAGGCTGCTTGCCACACCCACCGCTATAGCCTCCTGGCCCATGCCGGAAAACCACTTGGAGATGCGGTTCTGGCGCAGCAGTTTGAGCATGCGCTCCTCGATGAGACGAGGCAGCAGAAGGTCGCGGTAGAGCTGGAGGGATTTTTCCCCGGAAATATTTTTTGAGGGTGCGATCATTAACTATTCTTGAAAATTGTGTAAATTATTTGCCTGAGACACCGGTTTCGGGCGTTGTATGAGAAGAATAAAATCTCTTTTTTGCAACTTACCAAAGCCCGAGGACCGATTCCGGGAACCAAAGCGTTTTTTTATGCATTGCAGCACCTAGCCCCTTTACATAACACAAGGCGTAGCGTATTCGACCCTTGCCCAATGCGACGTCAACATCCGCGGTCCGACCGGTCCACGGGGTTTTCAGTCGCATTTTTCGTTTGGGAACGTTGCGTTTAATCCTTTCAATTATTCAGAGATAGATGGATGCACTCGGTCGCCAGATCCTGGTGGAATTTTACGATTGCGAATCGGAGAAAATCAACGACGTCTCCTTTATCGAATCGGCCTTCCTGGAGGCCACCCGCGCTTCCATGGCCACCATCATTTCGCACAACTTTCACAAATTCAGTCCCCACGGCGTGAGCGGCGTGGTAGTCATCGCCGAGTCGCACGTCACCATCCACAGCTGGCCGGAGTACAATTACGCGGCGGTGGATATATTTACCTGTGGGGATACCATCGATCCCTGGATCATACAGGAGCATCTGAAGGAGGCCTTCCAGTCCAAAAACATCTCCAGTATGGAGATGAAGCGCGGACTCTTTAAAGTGCCGCCGGGCGAGCGACTGCTCTTCAAGCCGCAGCAGTCGGCCTCCCGGAATTAAGGCTTCGCCGCACCTACCTCTTCATCACCCGAAAAGACCGCTATTGTCCATGTCCGATTTCAAGATGGTACGCACGCCCAACGTCTTCTGCCTCGTCCGCGGGGCTTCGGAGGGACACACCCGCCTGAACGCCTTTGACAACGCCCTGTTGAATGCCGGGGTGGGAGACACCAACTTGATGCGCATGAGCAGCATCCTGCCTCCTGGGGCCACACAGCGTGACATCCAACAGGTTAACCTGCCCAAAGGGGGACTGATCCCGCTGGCCTACGCCACCATCGACTCCACCACGCCCGGGCGCTTCATCTCTTCGGCCGTGGCCGTGGGCATCCCGGAAAACCCTGAGGAGGCGGGGGTGATCATGGAGTTCGAGGATCACAGCAAGCTGGACAACGTGGAGTCGATCGTCCGCCAGATGGTGGTGGACGCCTTCGAATTTCGCAACCGCAAGCTCAGGGAAATCCGCTCTATCGGCATCGAGCACCAGGTGCAGACCTGCGGCTCCACCTTCGCCGCCGCGGTGCTCTGGTACGAGGATTGATCATGCCACTTTCCTACGACGAATTCTACCACAAGCGAACCGGGCTCACCGTGGGTGTGGAGCGCCTGCTCTTTTCCGAGGAGTCGGAGTACCAGCTCGTGGAGGTCTACGAAACCGACACCTGGGACAACCTGATGACCATCGACGGCATGGTCATGCTCAGCGAAAAGGACGAGTTCGTCTATCATGAGATGCTGGCCCACCCGGCCCTTTTTGCCCATCCCGACCCGAAGCGTGTACTTATTATAGGCGGGGGCGACGGAGGGACGGCCCGCGAGGTGATGCGCCACGGGTCCGTGGAGACGGTGGACATGGTGGAGATCGACGAGACGGTGGTACGCGCCTCCCGGGAGCACCTGCCGGAGGTGGGCGACTGGGAGAACCCGAAACTGAATGTTCTGTACGAAGACGGCATCCGGTTCGTACAGCAGATAGACGAGCCCTACGACGTGATCATCATCGACGGCTCCGATCCTGTGGGACCGGCAGAGGGGCTTTTTGAGAAAGATTTTATGGAGGCCTGTTATGGGGGGCTGACCGCCGACGGCGTGCTGACCGCCCAGACCGAGAGCCCCTGGGTGGCCGACTACCATCCCAGCATGAAGAAGGTTTTCGGGGCGCTGGACGAGCTCTATGAGCATGCCCGCATGTACCTGGCCTGGATCCCACTCTACCCGGCCGGCATGTGGTCCTTTGCTTTCGCCTCCAAGGGGATAGATCCGCTGGGCGATGAGGTGGCCGGCAGGGTGGAGGCGGGTCTGGAGCGCTTTGGAGACCGCCTCCGCTACTACAACCCTCAAGTGCATGCCGGCTGTTTTGCCCTTCCCAACTTTGTACAGGAGATTATCGACTGAATATGATCACCGCCGTCACCCTTCCCTTCCTGAATGAGCTGGTGGCTCTCTTTGCCATCAGCGTGGGCATCGCCTACGTCTGCTACCGCTTCAAACTGGTGCCCATCGTGGGCTTTCTCATCGCGGGGGTCGTCATCGGTCCCCATGCGCTGGGACTGGTGAGCGATCAGGCGCTGGTGGATATGCTGGCGGAGGTGGGCGTGATCCTGCTGCTCTTTACCATCGGCGTGGAATTCAGCCTGGAGACCCTCGTGCGCATACGGAACGCCATCCTTATCGGCGGGGGACTGCAGGTAACCATTACCACGGCCGCCGTGGCGGGCATCGCCGCCGCTTTCGGGGTGGGATGGAACAGCGCCATCTATACCGGTTTTCTGGTGGCTCTCAGCTCCACGGCCATCATTCTGGGACTGCTTAACGAGCGGCACGAGACCGAAACGCCCGCAGGGCAGCTCTCCCTGGCTGTACTCATTTTTCAGGACCTCTCCATCATTCTCATGGTGCTGCTGGTGCCCATGCTGGCCGGCAGCGGCGGAAGCCTGGGTAACGTGGCCCTGGCCCTTGGCAAGGCGGCCGCGCTCATCACTGCGGTGATCCTGCTGGCCCGCAAGCTGGTGCCCTGGCTGCTTGAAAAGATTGCCGCCACACGCCGCCAGGAGCTCTTCCTGCTGACAGTGATGGCCATCTGCTTCGGCACGGCCGCCCTCACCAGCATGGTGGGTGTGAGCCTGGCACTGGGCGCCTTCCTGGCCGGCCTGGTAGTCAGCGAGTCCTACTACAGCGATCAGGCCCTCAGTGAAATTCTGCCCCTGCGCACCGTCTTCACGGCGGTCTTCTTTGTGTCGGTGGGCATGCTGCTCGATGTACAAGTGCTGCTGGAACACCCTCTGCTCATCGCGGGCATCTCGGCCGGTGTGGTGCTGCTGAAGACAATCATCTCCACCGGCAGCCTGATGACCCTGGGCTACCCCGTACGCATCGGCATCGGCTCTGCGCTGGTGCTGGCCCAGATCGGGGAGTTCTCCTTCGTCCTGGAGCGGGCCGGGCGCGCCGCGGGACTCTATCCGGCGGGAATGGGACTGGAGGGCTCGCAGATTTTCATCGCCGTTTCGGTGCTGCTGATGATCCTGACGCCCTTCATGGTGCAGGCCAGCCCGGGAGCCGCGCGCATGCTCTCGGATATCTGGCCTTTCGGCCACCCGGACGGGGGACTGCAGCAGGAAGGCAAAGGGGAGGGGCTCTGCGACCATGTGATCATTGTGGGCTATGGACCCGCCGGACGCCGACTGGTGCAGGTGCTCCGTGAGAGCGGCATTCCCTTTGTGGTGGTGGAGATGAACCCCGATTCCATACGTGAAATGAAGGCCGAGGGCACACCGGTGGTTTACGGCGATGCCTCCCGGCAGTTCATCCTGGAGGAGGCGGGTATCATGGAGGCCAAAATGCTGGTGGTGGCCATCAACGACCCCGACGCCACCCCGCGCATCGTCAAGTTGGCCCGCCACCGAAATCCACTCCTGCAAATCGTCACCCGCACCCGCTACCTCGGCAGCGTGGGACGCCTGGAGGAGGCGGGCAGCGATATCGTGGTCTCGGAGGAGATGGAGACCTCCGTTCGCATTTTTTCCCATGTGCTCTCCGCCTACATGGTGGCCAGGGATGAGATCGAGCAGATTCTGCACAACCTGCGCGACGACGACTACAAGGTGCTCCGTGGCAGTATACAGGAGGCGCATCTCATGGTGCTGAAGGGCCTGGACGAGGAGGGCCTCCACACCCGTGCGCTGGTGGTGCGCGAGGGCATGCCGGCCGCCGGCATGACCCTCGAGGAGATGGAGCTGCGCCGCAAATACAACCTGACCGTGCTCACCATCCGCCGCGACGACAAGACCATTGGAAGTCCCTCGGCGAACGAACGCCTGCAGCCCGGCGACCGACTGGTGGTCATCGGTGAAGCAGCCGATTTCGCCCGCTCCACCGAACTCTTCCGCATTTGATTCCCGGCAGCGCCCCGGCAAGGCCGGCAGACCGTCTGCCTTTCTGAACTCTTCCGGCTATCTGCTATATTCCCACGAAACGGTATTTCAATTTCCACCCGTCACGGATGCTGCGCATTTTCACAAGTCACAAGCTGGAGCGCCTGGCCGACCGCCTGGTGGAGGAGCGTGGTGAACGCCTGCCGGCGGATCCTCTCGATCCGGAACGCTACGTGGTGCAAAACCACGGGGTGGCGCGGTGGCTGACTCTCAGGCTGGGCGCCGCGGAGGGTATCGCCGCCAACCTATCCTTTGAGTTCCCCGCCGAAAGAACCTGGGCCACCGCCCGCATTCTCTACCCGGGTCTTCCCCGGGTGCTGCCCTCTGACAAGGGACCCATGGCCTGGGAGATCTTCCGGGTGCTGCAGTCGGAGGACCGCGACATCCTCCGTCCGTTGCAGAGTTACGTGGAGGCGGGCGGGGAGGAAGGACGCGAGCTGCGCCGCTGGAAGCTGGCCCGCAAGATCGCCGACGTATTCGACCAGTACCTGGTGTACCGCCCCGACTGGATGCTGGCCTGGGAGGAGGGGGAGCGGGTGACGGGACATCGTGACGAGGCGTGGCAGGCCTGGCTTTGGCAGGCGATGGTCGGGCATTGGAGGGAGAGGTACGGAGACCATCCCTGGCTGCACCGTGCGCGTCTTCACCGGCACCTGGAGGAGGCGGTTACGGGAGGCAACCTGCGGGAAGGGGATCTGCCGGGTGGCATATCCATATTCGGCGTAACGTCCATGCCACCGCCCGTGGCGCGCCTGCTGGTGCGATGCGCCGGGATCACCGATGTCACCTTCTACCAGTGCCTTACGGCGGACCAGGGCTCCGGGGAGCCGCTTGCAAGCTCCTGGGGCGCGTCGGGCCTGGCTTTCTACGAGGAGCTGATGCGCCTGGCCGGCAAGCACCGTCCCGGTGCCGAGGTACGTTCCCTGGATTCCGGCGCCGCGGCGGAGGAAGAACAATATGCCTACGGGGAACATAACCTGCTGGGCGCCCTGCAGCGCAGCCTTCGCGGACAGCCGCCCGCCGCGCCGGAAGAGGAAGAGGCGCAGTGGGACAACACCCTGCAGGTGCACTCCTGCCACAGCGCCCTCCGTGAGGTGCAGGTACTGCACGACCGCATCCTGGAGATGCTGGATGCCAACCCCGGACTTGGACCCGGAGACATCCTCGTGGTGAATCCCGAGATGGAGCGCTACGCCCCCCTTATCGATTCGGTCTTCGGGGTCACCGAGGAGCACCTGCCCCGCATTCCCTACCGCGTGGTGGACGGGCGCTCCTCCACGGCGCCCGTGGAGCAGGCGTTACTGGCCCTGCTCGACCTGGCCTCCAGCCGTTTCAAGGCGAGCGACGTGCTCGACTTCCTGGAGCTGGACCCGGTGCGCGGCAAGCTGGACCTCTCCGACGATGAGCTGGACCGCATCGAGCGGTGGACCGATGACAACAGGGTGCGCTGGGGCATTGACGAGACCTTCAAGAGGGAACTGGACCTGCCCGCCTCCCCCGGAAACACCTGGCGTGCGGGCCTCTCGCGCATGCTGCTGGGCTACGCCATGGAACCTTCCGAGGACGAGCTGTTCGAAGGCATGGTACCCTACGGAAAGGTGAGCGGGACGGAGGAGGCGGTCATGATGGGCGAGCTCTCCCGGTGGCTCTCACGGCTTTTCGAGCTGCACCGCTTCGTCAGCAGTTCCCACAGCCTGGACGAATGGGCAAAGCGGCTGCGAGGGGAGCTGCACCGGTTTCTGGATAGCAGTGACCCCCACACCCGCGACTGGTTCCGCGTGGCGGGCGTGCTGGACCGCCTGACCGAACAGGGAGACGTCTCAGGCTTCGACCGCCCCGTGGCCTTCGAGCCGGTGGCCGACTGGCTCGGGGGGGAGCTGCAAACCGCCTCCTTCGGGGGCAATCCCACCGGGGGCGTCACCTTCAGCTCCATGATCTCCCTGCGCAACATACCCTACAGGGTCATCTGCCTGACCGGCCTGAGCGACGGCGCCTACCCGCGCGCCCAGCCCTCGCCGGCCTTCGACCTGACCCGGTCGGAGCCCCGTGCAGGCGACCGGTCCAGGCTGGAGGAAGACCGCCAGGTGATGCTGGAGGCTCTCAACTCCGCCCGGCAGAACCCTCTACATCAGCTATGTGGGACAGAGCAACCGCCAGGAGGCCGATTTCCCGCCCTCCGTGGTGGTGAGCGAGCTGCTGGATCGTGCGGGTAGCCTGTGTGGCATGGACTACGAAGCGGCCGAGAAGCGGGTTATCCGCCATCCCCTGCAACCCTTCGGTACCGCCCATTTCAGGTTGGAGGAAGGCGGGCCGGACTCCCCGCTGTTCAGCTACTCCCGCCAATGGCGCGAGATTGCGGCCAGGGTGGGGAGGGAAGGCGAGGAGGAGCGGCCGCTCTTCACGGAGGCGCTCCCGCCGCCGGAGGAGTCCGGGGAGCCGCTTTTGCTCGCCTCCCTGGTGGATTTTGTCCGGCATCCCTCGCGGCACCTGCTGCGCCGCAGGCTGGGACTCTGGCTGGATGAGCATCGACGGGAAGAGGATGACAGGGAACCATTTGAGCTGGGTTACCTTGAGCGTTTTCTCATTGGGCAGGATCTGCTGGACCGCGAGATCGTAGGGGAGGAGACCGCCGGCCGTTACGCCTGGTACCGGGCCGCCGACCGCCTCCCCGGGGGCTGGCCCGGAAGAGAGGCCTTTCACCAGCTTCGCGGTAATGTCGAGGAATTTGCCCGTTCGGTGGCGCCCCACCTTGACTCGGAGTCCCTGGAGCCCCGCCCGGTGGAGGTGGAAACGGAGCGCGGGACGGTTCGCGGCACGCTGGACCGTCTCTACGGCGAGGGACAGATCTTCTACCGTTTCGGAAGCCGCAAGGCCGGGGACCTTGCCGAGCTTTGGGTCCGACACCTGATGCTGCCCTTTGCCGGGGAGCTCCCCTCGCGCGTGAGCCGCATGTTCAACCGTGACTCCGACGGGCAGACCGAAGGGTGCCTGCTGCGGGAGCTGTCCCCCGGGGAGGCAGCCGCGCAGCTGGGAGCGCTGCTGGACTGGTACCGGGAAGGACTGCGCCTCCCCCAGCCCTTCTTCCCGGAGAGCTCCCTGGCCTATGCCGAGAAGATGCGGTCGGGCGGGAGCCGGAGGCTGCGCGCAAGTCGGCGGAAAAAGAGTGGAGGGACGAATACAACCCCTACCCGCTGGAGGGTGACGACGCCTACAACCGGCGGCTCTGGCAGCATACCGAACCCTGGCGTTCAGAGGCCTTCGCCGGGCGGGCCATGGCGTTCTGGGGACCGGTGCTGGACCTGATGGAGGAGGAGTTGTGAGACAGCTTGAACCCTTTGACATACCGCTCACAGGCGTGCAGGTGGTGGAGGCCAGCGCAGGCACCGGCAAGACCTACAGCATCACCTCCCTCTATGTGCGTGCCCTCATCGACCGTGAGCTCACCGTGGAGGAGGTTCTGGTGGTGACCTACACCAAGGCGGCCACCAAGGAGCTTCGCGACCGTATACTGCGACGCATTCGCGTTTCGGCGGCGGCGCTGCGCGGCGGCGAGACGGGGGAGGACGCCTTCCTGCAGCAGCTTGTGGCCCATGTCGACGGACCCGAAAAGGCCGCCGAGCGGCTGGAGCGCGCCCTGCACGACTTCGACCGATCGGCCATCCACACCATCCACGGATTCTGCAACCAGGTGCTCCAGGAGCAGGCTTTTGAGAGCGGGGCGCCTTTCGACGCCGAACAGGTGGAGGATGAGTCGGAGATCATCGGGGAGGTGCTCGACGACTTCTGGCGACGCTGGCTGGGCGAGGTGGAGGAGGAGCCCTGGAAGGAGCCGCTGCTGCGAAGCCTGTCGGAGCGGAATGTGGGTCCCGATCGGCTGGCCCGGGAGCTCGGACCGCACACCGGAAAGCCCTACCTGGAGCTTCGTCCCCGCGACCCGCAGCCTCCTGACCGGGAAACCGTGGAGGCCCTACAGGAAGCCCACGAGGAGATGCGGCGACTCTGGGAGCGCGAGCGCGAGGAAATTAGGACCCGACTTCTGGAAGGAAAGGTCAAGCGCTACACCGAGAGCTACGTTTCCGACCGGATGCTGGAGATGGACCGGCACCTGGCCTCGAATGTGGCTACCATCTACCCCTACGACAAGATGGCCCGTTTTTCTCGTGACTACCTGGCTTCCAAGCTTAAGAAAGGAGCCGATGCGCCGCCGGAACATCCCTTTTTCGAGGCGGTGGACCGCTACCTGGCCCGGGCGGAGGAACTGCAGGAGCTGCCCGTCTGGTTCCGCCGCCGCGCCTTCGATTTCCTCACTGAGCGACTGGAAGCCCGCAAGGAAGAGCTGCAGGTCTACTCCTACGACGACATGCTGGTGAAGGTGCGCGATGCCCTGGCAGGTGCCGGTTCGCTGGCCCGCTCGCTGCGCGGCCGCTACCCGCTGGCGCTGGTGGATGAGTTCCAGGACACCGACCCCGTGCAGTACGACATCTTTCCATCGACTCTACGGGCAGGAGGATACGGCAGGCGGGAAGAAGGGGCGGGAGTCGGGCCTTTTTATGATCGGCGATCCCAAGCAGTCCATCTACTCCTTTCGCGGGGCGGATATCCACGCCTACCTGGATGCCCGGCGGCGGGTGCCGGGAGATCGGGCCTGGGGACTCAACTACAACTACCGCGCGGTGCCGGAGCTTATAGCTGCCGTAAATCGCTTTTTCGGCCGCCATCCCAATCCCTTTCTGCTGGAGGGCATCTCCTTCTCGCCGGCCGAGCCGGGCAGGGAACCGGAGGCCTATGCACGTTTCAGCAGCGGAGGGGAAACGCCCGCCCCCTGCCAGTTCCGCCTTCCCCCGGTGGAGGAGGAGATCAACACCGGCGACGCCGAAGGGCGCGCCGCCGCCGACGCGGCCTCAGAGATTGCCCGCCTGCTGGAGGATCCAGATACGCAGATCGGGAAGGAGTCCTCCGTGCGGAGCACATCGCCGTGCTGGTGCGCAAGCACAAGCAGGCGGAGACCATGGCGAAGGCGCTGCGGGCGTGGGACATCAACAGTGTGCAGGTGAGCAAGGAGAGCGTTTTCGCCACTCCGGAAGCAGCCGACCTGCAGCAGGTGTTGAGCGCGGTGGCTCATCCTGCCAACGACGCCCTGGTGAGGGCGGCCCTGGCCACCCCGCTTTTCGGGCACGACGCGGCCGACCTGCTGACGCTGCGCCAGGATGAGGAGGCGTGGACCGAAGAGCTGGCGAGGTTCCGCCGCTGGAACGAGGTATGGGACGCCCACGGCTTCAGCTTTCTGTTTCAGTCCCTGCTCCTGGAAGGCGGGGCCGCCCGCAGTCTCATGCGCGGGAAGCGGGGCGAGCGTCGGGTTACCAACCTGGTGCACCTGGGCGAACTTCTCCAGGAGCGGGAGGGGCGGAGCGGAAGGGGACACCGGAGCCTGCTCAAGTGGATCGCCCGCAAGAGGGCGGAGGTGAATCGCGAGACCGAGGAGGAGCAGCTCCGCCTGGAGAGCGACCAGGACCTGGTGCGCATCGTGACCATGCACCGCAGCAAAGGCCTGGAATACCCGGTGGTATTCTGTCCCTTCCTCTGGAACGGGGAGAGCTTCAACGAACGCGGGGGACCCCTGCGCTACCACGACGGGGAGGACGCCTCCCGGTCGGTGCTGGACCTGCGTGGCAAAAGAGACCCGGAGCGGGGCAGGCTTCGCTTCCTGCAGGCACGCGAGGAGCTGGCCGAGAGCCTGCGCCTGGCCTATGTGGCGATGACCCGCGCCAGCCATCGCTGCTGCCTGACCTGGATCGCAGCGGGCTATCCCCATTTCTCCGCTCTCGGCTACCTGCTGCACGAGGAGGAGACCGTCCTGGAGGCCCTGGGCCGCAAGGTAGGCGACGAAAAGAGCAACGCCCCGGAGCTTGACTCCTTTCCCGCCGCCCTCCGGGAGCTGGCGGAGCGGCATCCGGACCTGATCGAATGCGTGCATCCCGAACCGGCCACCCCGCGTCCGGCCGACCTTGGGAAGGGCCGGGGGGAGCTGCGTCCGGCGCGCAGCTTCGACTCCGACCCGCCCCGGGAGTCCTACCGCATATCCAGTTTCTCCTCGCTGACAGGCGCCCTGCACGGGGAGGAGGAGTGGCCGGGCCTGGAACCTCTTTTTCAGGAGCCGCTGCCGGACGAAGATCCCGAGGATGAGACGGTATATTCCTTTCCGCGGGGACCACGGCCGGGTACCTGCCTGCACAACATCTTCGAGAAACTGCTGCAGCGAAGCGGGGGAGGCTACCCGGGCGACCTCCACGAGACGGTGAGGCGGGAACTTCAGGCCTACGGCATCGCCTCCCGCTGGGAGGCCACCGCCCGCGGCATGGTCCGCACTGTCATGGAGAAGGAGCTTAGCTCACCGGACGGCGCCGGTCAGGAGCAGACGCCCCTGGTCCTGGCGAAGGCCGGTGCGCGAGACCGCATTCCCGAAATGGAGTTTCACTTCGACACGCCCGCCGTGGAGGGCCGCAGGCTGCTGGCCCGGGTGCGAGGCACCGGTGAGGAAAGCCTGCCGCCGCTGCAGGCCGTTTTTCCGGGCTTTATGAAGGGATTCATCGACCTGACCGTTCGACACGAGGGACGCTTTTACCTGGTCGACTACAAGTCCAACCACCTGGGAGACGCCCCGGAGGATTACCGCAGGGCATCCCTGGGCGAGGAGATTCTATCGGCCCACTACGACCTTCAGTATCATCTCTATACGGTGGCCCTGCACCGCTACCTGGGCCGGCGGCTGCCGGACTACAACTACGAGCATCACTTCGGGGGCGTCTGGTATCTCTTTCTGCGCGGCATCCGGCCCGAAGGGGAGGAGGGACTCTGGTTTGACCGTCCGGCCGTACAGACCGTAAAGGATCTGGACCGCATGCTGGGAGGTGGACGCCATGAGTGACCGGCAACCGGCATACCGCCTGGAACCTCCCCGGGGCGAACTGCGCGCGGTGGACCTGGAGCTGGCGCGTTTCCTGGATGCGCAGCTCTCGGTGGGTTCCGAGCTGCTCTACAGAACCGCCTGCCTGCTGAGCTGGTCCTACCGCCAGGGCGACGTCTGCCTGGAGCTGGAGGAGTGGGCGGGGCGGCCCCTCGACCCCGTCCGTGAGGAGGGGGAGGAGGCTGCGCCGGACGATTTCCGCTTTCCTCCCCTGGAGCCGTGGCTGGAAACCCTGCGGGCGAGTCCCTTGACCGGCGGCCCCGGCGACTACCGGCCCCTGGTGCTGGACGGAGGGCGCCTCTACCTTCACCGCCTCCACCGGCAGGAGCGCAGCCTGGCCCGGCATATACGGGAGCGGTGCAGGAGGGCCGGGGATGTGGACCTGGAGCTGCTGAGGGAGGGACTGGTCCGGCTGTTCCCTCCTCCGGCCGAAGAGCCCGACTGGCAGCGGGTGGGCGCCGCACTGGGCGTGCTGAACCGCCTGACGGTCATATCCGGGGGACCCGGAACGGGGAAGACGGCTACCGTGGTGCGCCTGATGGCCCTGCTTCTGGAACAGGCGCAGGCCCGCGGGGAGCCTGTTCAGATTGCGCTGGCAGCCCCCACAGGCAAGGCGGCGGCCCGCCTCAAGGAATCCGTGCGGGCCTCCCGCGGTGAACTGGACTGCAGTGAGGAGGTGCGCGGGCGCCTGCCCGACGACGCCGCCACCCTCCACCGCCTGCTGGGCGCCCGAATGGGCGGCACGCGCTGGATCCACGGGCCGGAAAATCCACTTGCGGCGGACGCTGTTATTGTGGACGAGGCCTCCATGGTGGACCAGGCCCTGATGAACCGCCTGCTGGAAGCTCTCGCCCCGCGCACCCGGCTGATTCTGCTCGGTGACAAGGACCAGCTCGCCTCGGTGGAGGCAGGTTCGGTGCTGGG
Organism: Balneolaceae bacterium; assembly: GCA_034521445.1. NCBI lineage: Bacteria > Pseudomonadati > Balneolota > Balneolia > Balneolales > Balneolaceae > Balneolaceae bacterium. The sequence goes on from JAXHMM010000017.1 coordinate 52,306, forward strand.
TGATATCTGCGGTTCGGGCCCCGTCTCCTTTACCGAAGAGATGGCGGGAAGGCTCGGCCGATGTGGGTTGGATTTGCCCGGTGGACGGATCACCGGGGATGAGCGCGCCCTGGATGACCATGTGGTGCTCCTGGAGCGTAATTACCGCTTCGGCAGGGAGAGCGGCATAGCGGCCCTCGCCGCATGCGTGAACCGGGGAGAGGGCGAAGGCGCCCTCGAGCTGCTGGCGTCGGGCAGGTACGGCGACCTGGAACGGACGAGCTATCCCGACGCCGGGACCTACCGCGACGAGCTGGAACGCTGGACGTTCGCCTACCTGGACCGTGTGGGCGAGGGGGCGGACCCCGGGGAGGCCTTCCGCGCCTACCGTTCCCGCAGCCTGCTCACGCCCCACCGGGGCGGTCCACTCGGCGTGGAGGAGATCAACCGTACGGTGGAACGCATCCTGTCCCGGAGGGGACGCATCAGTCGTTACAGCCGGTGGTACACCGGCAAACCCGTCATGATAACTCGCAACGACCGCCTGCTGGGTCTCTATAACGGCGACCTGGGCATCTGTCTGCCCGGCGGTGAGGGCGAGATGAGGGTCTGGTTCGAAAGGGAGGAGGGGTGGCAATCCTTTGCCCCGGCGCGCCTGAGCCACTGGGAGGCGGCCTGGGCCACAACGGTCCATAAAAGCCAGGGGTCGGAGTACGAACGTGTGGTTCTGATGCTTCCCTCGCCCGTCTCCCGCGTCATGAGCCGCGAGCTGGTCTATACAGCCGTCACCCGTGCCCGCAGTGCGGTTATTCTGCGCGGGGAGGGCCATGTGCTGAAGGAAGCCGTTTCGCGCACCGTTGAACGCCGCTCGGGCCTGCGGGACCTTCTTCATTCCAAACGCCCCTGACCAATCTTGGCAACTGACGCAGTTTAATTACGAGGACTAACACAAAAGGGCCGCCCGGCAAGTCGCTGGGCGGCCCTTTCCAATGGGATGAGGGGACGGAATCAGTTGCCGTCGCGCTCGTGGACTTCAAGAAGTTCCACTTCAAAAATGAGGGTTTCGCTGGGACCGATCTGCTGTCCGGCTCCCTGGGCACCGTAGGCAAGTTCGGGCGGGATGACGAAACGGTACTGCGCACCCTCCTGCATCAGGGCAATGCCTTCCTGCCAGCCCTGGATCAGGCCTTCAAGCAGAAAACCTTGGGGCTGGCCCCGCTCGCGGGAGCTGTCGAACACCGTGCCGTCGATGGTGGTGCCCTCGTAGTGCACAACCACCGAGTCGCCTACGGAAGGCGATGCGCCACTGCCCTCCTCCAGGACCTCGTACTGCAGGCCGCTATCGGTAACGGTTACGGCCTCGTTCTGCGCATTCTCGTCGCGGTACTGCTGGCCCTCTTCCATGTTCTGCTGGCCTTCCTGCTGGCGCTGCTGCTGGGCGCGCTGCTGCGCCTGCATCTGGTACTCCGTGAGCAGCTGTTGCATCTGGGCATTGCTGAGTCGGTTTTCAGCCTCCCCCATGGCGTCGTTGAAACCGGCCATGAACTGCTGGGCCTTAAGGTCGTTCATGCCCGAAGAGCTCATCTGCTGACCGACGTTGTAGCCGAAGCCGTAGCTGACGGAATCGATGTTGCTTTCCAGACTGGCCGATCCTCCTGCCCCGGCACCGCCGGAACTGCACGCCATAAAAAGGAAAAAGGGGAGTCCCAGAACCAGGCTGAGAAGGGTATATCGTTTCGGTGTCATCATAAAGTCTTGGTTGCGATTGGGTTGCAGATTAATGAGACTGGAAAGTATCCATTTTTCACAGGTTTAAAAAATGACCCGCGTGCGCATCCCTTCGATCGATTTATAATCGTATCTTAGCTGAATCTGTCCTATATTTGTACCCTTTGTAATTTTGAATCAAACACCCAGCCATCTTGAGTTTCGAGAAGTTTAACCTGAGCCCTGAGCTCGGGATGGGCCTTTCCGACCTGAAGTTTGAAGAACCCACTCCCATACAGGACGAGTGCATCCCGCTGATTCTTGAGGGACATGACGTGATCGGCGCCGCGCAGACAGGCACCGGTAAGACGGGCGCTTTCGTGATTCCCGTCATCCAGAAAATCATGGAGGACCCCGGCGACTACCACCAGGCCCTGATGCTGTCGCCCACCCGCGAGCTCGCCCAGCAGATTGACGAACAGATCTTCGCCCTGGGTTACCATACCCCCATTACTTCCGCCACCATTATCGGGGGCAGTGACTTTGCCGCCCAGGCGCGTTCCATCCGGGCCAACGTAGACATTATCGTGGCCACGCCCGGGCGGCTGCTCGACCAGATGAATGTCACGGGCATCGATTTCAGCAAGCTGAAGTACCTGGTGCTGGACGAGGCTGACCGCATGCTCGATATGGGTTTTATTCCCGATGTCACCAGTATCGTACAGAGCCTGCCGAAGGAGCGGCAGACCATGCTGTTCTCGGCCACTATGTCCGGTGAGGTGATGAAGGTGGTCGATCGCGTCATGAAACCCAACCCCAAGAAGGTGGAGTTCGAGATCTCCAAGCCGGTCGATTCGGTGGACCAGCGCGCCTACTTCGTGCACCCCAAGGAGAAGCTGAAGCTCATCGATCACATCTTCGATACGCTGGAATGGGAGACCTGCATCATTTTTGTAGCAACACGAAAAGGCACCGACGAGCTGCAGCGCACTCTCAAGAAGAGGGACATTCCCGCCATTAGCATACACGGCGACCGCAGCCAGGAGGAGCGAAACGAAGCGCTACGGGCTTTTAAAAACAAAAAATATCCGGTCATCGTGGCCACCGACGTGCTCTCGCGCGGTATCGACATCGACAATGTGTCGATAATCATCAACTACGATGTGCCCAACACCACCGACGACTACATCCACCGCGTGGGCCGCACCGGACGATACGACAAGACGGGCACGGCCGTCACCTTCGTGACCAACCGCGACAAGAAGTACTTCAGTGACATCCGCAGTGTGGTGGGTGATCAGCTGACCATCTACGAAGACGCCCAAAAAGCCATGGACGAGGAGAAGAGTGCCACTTCCGGGGCGAAAGGCGGAAGCGGGGACGCCCGGGGCAAGGAATCCGGCAAGGATGACTCCGGACGCAAGGAATCGTCCGGAAAAAAGGAGGACGAGCGCGAGCCCATTCCCACGGACGAGCAGGGCCGGGCCATCATCGACCGCAGCAAGCTTCCCGAACGACCCTCGCCCTCCGGCGGCAAGGATAGCGAGAAGGACGGCGACAAGAAAGAATCTGATTCGAAGGATGCAGACAATCAGAAGAGCCGGCAGGAGGAAACGCAGGAACAGGAAACTAAGAAGCAGGAAACTAAGAAGAAGGAGCCCAAGCGGCAGGAAGAGGAGCAGAAGAAGCCCGAGAAGAAGCTAAATAAGCAGGAGAAAAAGGAGGAACCCAGTGACGAGGATAGTAAATCGTCCTCGAGGGACGGTGGCCGTCAGAAAAAGGAATCCGGACGGAAGGGTCGCTCCCGCGGAAGCAACGGGGAAACCACGGCCGGTACACAAGGCTCGCGCCGTGAAAACGGGGGACGCGGCAATCTGCCTGATCACATGCAGCCGGAAATCGTGGAGAAGGCGGTGAGCCGCAACAAACGGGCACGCAAACCCGCCAAAGGCATTTGGGGAATTATCAAAAGCTTCATTCCGAAAATCACGAGCTGACCGGCGAAATGGGCGACGGACTCAAATCGGTCGTCATATGGATGGGAGTGGGCCTGCTGGTACTGCTGTGGCTGCCCATGATGGGAGTACGGCGGCTGGCCGACCGCGATCCTGCACGCTACGGTACCGGGCGTCTCTTCCGCAGACTGGGACTGGCCATCTCCCGACTGAATCCCTACTGGAATATCTCCATCAGCGGTCACCGTCAGATTGACGATCGGCGCCCCTATGTGATGGTCTGCAACCACCTCTCCCAGGCAGACATCCCGCTTATTTCCAACCTGCCGTGGGAGATGAAATGGATTGCCAAGAAAGAGCTTTTCTCCTTTCCCTTTGTGGGCTGGATGATGCGGCTTGCGGGCGACATTCCCGTGAACCGCTCCGCCCTAAATCGAAAGTCGGCTACCCTCTCCCGCGCCGAAGAAACGCTGAAACAGCGCTGTTCGGTGATTTTTTTCCCGGAAGGCACCCGCTCCCGCAACGGGCGGATGAACCGCTTCACCACCGGGGCTTTCGAGCTGGCCATACGGCAGCAGGTGCCCGTGCTGCCCATGGTCATCGACGGCACCCAGAACTGCCTCCCCAAGAACAGCTGGAAATTCGGCAGCGCCCGAAACATACGTCTTCAGATCCTGGAACCGGTATCCACAGAGGGACTTTCATCTTCACAGAATGAGATTATGGAACTTCGCAACCGGGTACGGGACCGCATCCGTGACCGCCTGGCCTCACTGCGGGAAGAGGAACCGCACAGGGTGGACAACACGCTCAAGGAAGGTTCTTCATGACGGCGGTCCGTATCTTCGGGCGTTCTCCCTGCAGATCGGTCCAGGCAAAAAGGAGCTGACCGTCCGCGTTTGCCATTTTGGGAAAACCGCTGCCGCGGGAGGGTGACATGGCGGCAACCTCCTGCGCTGTTCCCGGTCTGTCATCCCCGGCAAACACCTCCCGCACCATAAACGCGGCCTCCTCCCCGCTGGAACCCTCCATCCAGCTTACGTAAAGCCTGTCGCCCGAAATGGCCGCATCCACCCGCCCCAGCGGAGCGCCCAGGTCTACCGTCACCGGTTCTCCGAAACTCATGCCCCCGTCGTCGGACCGCGAGGCCTTTACACGCGGCGTACCACCGGCCTCGGTATACCATGCCAGCAGTACCGTGGAATCTGAGGAAGCCAGGGCGGGTCCGTTGACCGGGCAGGCCGAAATATTCCAGCCGTCCTGGTGAACGCTCACCGGTTCGCTCCATGCGCCGTCGCGGTAGCGTGCCACCGAGATGTCGCGAATCTCATCTTCGGTCCGGTCGCGCCATGCCGCCACGGCGCCGCCGGGCACCGCCGCCAGGGCGGTATTGCAGCAGTCGCATATGGCAGGATCCACCAGCCGCCGGTTGCGGACGCCGTCGCCGTCCACTTCAGCCGAACGCAGGGTCATGGCTTGGCCCAGATCGAAGTAGGAGTCGGGTCCCCGGTCCGCCGTACGGCGCCCGTCCAGCCAGAGGGCCAGCATGGAGCCGTCCTGACGGGGCAGGAGGGAGACAAAACCATGTTCGGTTGCCGTGCTGTCGTCGTGCAGGGTAAAGGGATCGTCCCAGTCGCCGTTGCCGCGAAGACTCATGCGCACCTCGTAGGTGAAGCCCGGTGAAGGGATCTCGCGAAGCCAGTGCGCGGCCAGCAGTGCGCCGTTTACGCCTGTTACCGAAGGGATGTCCGCCCAGTTCACGATCCAGTCGTTCCCGGAGGCCACGGTCTGTGAGGCGCCCCAGCTATTTTCCTCCCAGCGGGCGTAGCGAAGGTGTGCTTGTCCGTCGCCGGCGCTGTCGGCGTTTTCCTCCACCCAGCTCAGCCAGACCCCGCCATCCGGCCCGGCCTGCAGATTGGGAACGCGTGCGGAGGCCTCTCCGGAAGGGGCGTCCACCGCTTCGGGGGCGTTGGTTTCAGGCGAACTACAGCCCGCCATCAGCAGAACGGCGGCAAGCAGGGTGGAAAGGAGTGCAGAGACCGGGGCTTTCATCACAGGAAAAGTATGTCGTTATTGGTGGGTAAACATCCTTCGTATAGAAACACATTTGTTATGGAAAAACAAGTACTCACCAAGCTCTTCGAACGCGACCTGGACCGGCTGATCACCGAGATGGAACAGGTGCCCGAAGAGTTGATGTGGAAGGCTCCTCCCGGGGTGACCAACTCCTGTGGGGTGCTGGCACAGCACCTGGTCGGCAACCTGCGTCATTTCATCGGCGCACACCTGGGCGGCACGGACTATCAGAGGGACCGCGAGCGCGAGTTTACGAACACAGGCGTACCGGCCGCCTCTCTTATACGTGAGGTGCGCGAGCTGAAGGATGCGCTCTTTCACATCCTTAATGACCTGGACCAGGGGGTGTGGGAGGGCGACTACCCGGAGGGGACGCCCCTGGAAGGGAGCACCCGTCAGGTGCTGGTCCACCTCTACGGGCACCTGAATTACCACCTGGGACAGCTTAACTACCTGCGGCGGATGCTGGACGAAAAAGAGGGCTGACAATCTGCCCGCCAAGCCCTACCTTCCCGACTTCCCGACTTCCCGACTTCCCGACTTATTAGACTTCAAGACTTTTAGACTTTAAAGACTTAGTAGTATGAAAGACAACGACTTTCTAAAACCCGGAGACACCGTCAGCCACAGCAACAAGCAGCTCATGGAGTCCCCGGAAATCGAAGCCATCGCCAAACGCGTCATCGACAGGGAGGACATGGATTTCGGTCCGGCTGAGATCGGCTACTTCCTGGTCTATCCCAACCTCTCCAAATACCGCGCCGCCAAATGCGTGAAGGCCTCCCGCGAGGTGAAATACTACTCCGGCAACGACTATCTTATCGAGATTTCGGGCGAGATGTGGGACATGCTGGACGAAAATACGCGCGAAATGGTGCTTTTCCACCAGCTGCTGCACGTGGAGCCGGTCTACAAGGCCAAGAACCAGGAGTGGAAAATGAAGATCCGCAAGCCGGACTTCAAGGACTTCTACGAGATCAACGACAAGTACGGCAACGAGTGGTACAAGACGGTGCAGGCCACGGTCTCCTCCCTGTACGACCTCGACCCGCGCCGCGAGAGCAAGGTGTCGCTCTGACTACTCCTCCTCTTCCTCGAAGAATTTCATCTCCAGGGATTCCATCCGGCGCTCCATACGGTCGAGCTTGTAGAGGATAAGGGCGTGGGTTCGGGCCGCATCGATACCCACCGGGCTGTCGTCGCTGCGGATCTGTTCCAGGATTTCCCGGAGTTCTTCGTCGGGTATGTCGAGGGAGTTCATGGTGCCGTCAGCCTTGTACGTTGAATCCTTCTTTTTCAAGAAATGTCGTGACCTTGTCGATCTGGTTGCCCTGGATCTCGATGGTTTTGGCGTAGCTGGTGCCGCCCGCCCCGCAGTGTTTCTTCAACTTCTTCTCCAGCTTCTCGATGACTTGGGGATTATGCTGGATGTTGGAGATGACGGTCACCTCTTTTCCGCGTCGTCCGCTTCGGTCCAGTTTTACAGTTACAGCCATGGGGGAGGGGATCAGAGTTGAAAATTACGGTTGGTGGTCCGGCCTAATAATTCTCGGCGGTGTCGGCATAGGCGTCGGGGCGCTTGGAACGCAGCTCGAAACCGTGCAGGGTATAGTTCCTGAGATGCCACAGAAAGCGCTTGACCGGCGAGTCTGGCAGGGTGAAACGCACGATGGATCCCGCTGCGCGGCGGATGGTCTTGTCGGCCGCCGAAAACTCGGAGATATCCACCACCACGGGGCCCTTGTGTTCCTTCGCCTTTTGCAGGAAATAACGCTCCTGGGGGGAGGCGTATTTGACCTTCGAGTGGGTGTAGCCGGTGTAGACCCCGCAGAGCTGATCGCCGTTCCTGAAATAGAGGAGGGCGCCGGTGTTGCGGTGCTGTTCGAAGATACGGTCGAGGGCCTCATAGGTTTCCGATTCGGAACGGGAAACCAACTCCTCGAAGTCCACCGTCTCCACACTCTTGCCGGCAGCCCGGCCCAGTTCCTCAAGGGCGCGCTTCTTGTCGGGCTGATAGAGTCCCAGAAAGAGGCTCAGGTGTGATTCGTCGTCCGGCAGGGCCGAGAGATGTTCGGCCAACTCGCCGAAACCGGCTCCCTGGAAGGTGATGTTTTTGAAGGTGTCTTCGGGCGTCGCAAGGTCCATGTGGCGCTGGGTTATGGATGGCTTCGGTTCATCATTGCCCCGGCATTTCGGCCGGGAGGGGGCGGGGGCTCCCGTTCGGGGCGCACCAAATATAACAAAAAGTGGCCATACCATGTGAAAAATGAATGCCCCGTGCGTATGTTAGAGGCGGAATGATTTTAAAGCGGTACAGACCCGATTTGCACCGCAGCCGTAATCTCGAATCCCGTCCATGAACCTTGAAGGGCTTACATCGTGGCTGAGCCGGAATCTCACCATACTTCGGTGGGTGGGGGAATATTCGCCCGCCCATCTCCGGGGTGACCTGGCAGCCGGCCTTTCGGTGGGAGTCATACTCATTCCCCAGTCCATGGCCTACGCCGTGCTGGCGGGCGTGCCGCCCGTCTACGGCCTCTACGCTTCGGTGATTCCCCTGATGGTCTATCCGCTCTTCGGCACCTCCCGCCACCTGGCCGTGGGCGTGGTGGCCATCGACATGCTGGTGGTGGCGGCGGGCGTGTCTGCGCTGGCGCCCGCCTCCCCGCAGAGCTACATCGCCCTCGCGGTGCTGCTCAGCTTCATGGCGGGACTGATCCAGGTCGCCATGTCGGCCGCACGCCTGGGTTTTATCGTCAACCTCCTCTCCAAGCCGGTGGTACTGGGATTTACGGCCGCCGCCCCGCTCATCATTGCCGTGAGTCAGCTGGGCAACCTGCTGGGCATGGAGATCGACGCGGCCGCCCACATCTTTGTGATGGCGGGCGACCTTCTGCGCTCACCGGGAGAGGCGCACATGCTGACAGCCGTCATAGGACTGGGCTCTATCGTTCTCATCGTGCTGCTGAACCGGCTGCTGCGCGTATCCTGGGAACCCCTGATCATCGTGGCCGGCGGGGCGTTGGCGGTATGGGGGCTGGATCTGCACGGTGAGGGTGTGGCCGTGGTGGGAGCGGTGGAGGGCGGCCTGCCGAGGGCAGGTCTCCCCTCGGCGGGACTCGAGGAGATGCGCCGCCTGCTGCCCACGGCCATCACCCTGGCCCTGGTGCAGTTCATGAACGTCACCTCGCTGGGACGGACTTTCGCTTCCAGGCACCGCTACAGCCTGCGTCCCAACAGCGAGCTTTTCGCCATCGGAGCGGCCAACCTGGCGGCCGGTATCTTCCGGGGGCTGCCGGTCTCGGCGAGCTTTTCCCGCTCGGCCATCAACGAGCAGTCGGGCGCCCGGACGCCCCTGTCAAATGTCTTTTCGGCCCTTCTGGTGGTGCTGGCCCTCCTGCTGCTCACCCCGCTGCTCTATTACATACCCATGGCCGCCCTCGCCGCCGTGATCATCACGGCGGCCCTGGGTCTTATCGACGTGGGCGAGCTCCGCCAGCTCTTCTACACCAAGGAGCGTGACGGCTACATCGCCCTGTTTACCTTTGCGACCACCCTGCTGGTGGGCATACAGGAGGGCATCCTGCTGGGCGTGAGCGCCTCCCTGGTGGCCGTGCTGGTCCGGGCCAGCCGCCCCAACGTGGCGGTGCTGGGACACATCGAGGGCTCGCGCTTCTTCCGCGACGTGCAGCGCCACCCGGAGGCCGTGCAGGTGGAGGGCATACTGGTGCTGCGGGTGGACGCCTCCTTCTCCTTCAACAACGCCGAGTTCTTCAAGGAGCACATTCTCAGCGAAAGCGAGCGCAGGGGACGTCCGGTGCAGGCGGTGGTCATTGACGGTATAAGCATCAATGACATGGACTCCACCGCCGTGGAGGCCCTGGAGCTGGTGGTGGACGAACTGGGAGACCACGGTATCGAACTGCACTTCGCTGGACTGAAGGGGGCCATTCGCGATGTGCTGCTGCGAAGCGGACTGGCGCGCAGGCTGGGAGGCACCCATTTCCATATCACGCCCGACCGGGCGGTGCGCTACATCCTGCAGAAAGTCCGGCGAAAGGACCCCGCCGACGGGCGACTGGAGTGGTACCTGGGCAGGGTGGACTGATGCCGGGTAAACCGGGCGTGTCGGAGAATGAGCGAAACTTCAGCCTCCCCGTAAGTGGTCGACAGCCGAACCCTGGGGGGTGAGATAGCCTCCCATCAGGTCGGCCGTCAAGCAGGAATGCACCGGAAGCACGCCCAGCAGGTCGCCGGGGCGCACCGAGTCGAAGACCTCCCTGCTGAGCGAGAGCAGTCCGTGTTCCTGGGAGAGGCGGCTTACGCTGCATCCCTCCAGGCTGGCGGACCAGCCGTCCTCGTCAAAGCGCACCACCTTGCCGTAATGCACGCCCCCGTTCTCCTCCAGGCGATCCTTGGAGAGATGCACGGCGCCCCCGTGCACCGTCACCTCCAGGCGCTGCGGGTGGCGGGCCACCACGGGACAGGCCAATGCGCAGGCGATCTGCTGCTCCCGGCAAGCGCCGATCTGCTCCTGCATGAGGTCGTAGAAGACAAAATTGCCCGGGCTCCACTCCTCAATGCCCTCGAAATCCTCTCCGACGCTGCAGCAGGGCGTATCGCCCATGCGTATGACCGCCTCCCCGGCGGTCAGCTCATCGCGCAGGCTCCTCAGGCGCCCGGCACAGCTCCGGTTGATCTCCCGTATCTCTTCGGCTGAGCGGGCCGCGTAGGAGTGCCCAGGGTGGGAGTAGAAGCCGCGGAAGTGCAGGCGGTCCGCCGCAACCAGCCGGTCCAGCACCTCGCCAGCCTTTTCGGTATTATCCCAGGGGATGCCCGTGCGCCCGGACCCGCTGTCCACCTCCAGCCAGACGCCCAGATCTGTGTTCATTTCCCGCTGCAGGACCGACAAGGCGTCGGGGTCGCTCAGAAGCACCGACAGCGAAAGCCGGGAGGCCAGCCCGTTCAGGCGCTCCATCTCCCGCAGGTTGACGGGGAAAGCGATGGTGATCTCCTCCCAGCCCGCTTCAGCGAAATACGCGGCCATGTCCACCGACGAGACGGTGATCTCCTCCACACCCTCGGCGCGCATCCATCGGCCTATTTCGGCCGACTGATGGGTCTTCATGTGGGGACAAAGGCGCGCGCCGAAGCTGCGGGCGCGTTCGGCCATGCCTGCGATGTTGGCGCGGCAGCGTTCAGGATCCAGAATTAAAGCGGGAGAACGTACAAAGTCCATTACATGGATGACTGCATCTCCTCTGCAGTCTGGATGACCTGCTCCCAGACGCGGAAGACGTTGCCGGAGCATATTTTTTCGATTTCCTCCTCGGTGTAGCCGCGCTCCAGCAGTTCGGCGATCAGGTTGGGAAGTCCGGCCGGCGACTTGAGACCCTCCGGAAGGGTGTTGCCCACCCCGTCCCAGTCCGAACCGAGTCCCACATAGTCAACGCCTGCCAGCTCCACCACGTGGTCGATGTGATTGGCCACCATCTCCACGTCGCTGAACTGGTAGTTCTCGTTGTAGTACTGCTGGGCCCACTGGCGCCCCTCATCGCTGGAGCGGTCGAGTCCCATAGCCTCCAGGGAGTCGGAGATGGCTTGCTGCACGCGGTCGCCGCTGTTGGCGGACGCGCTGTCCAGGAAGGCGGAACCGAAGTTGATCATGATCACACCGCCGTTTTCGGGCAGGTGCGCGATGAGCGAGTCACCCATGTTACGCTCAAAGCCCGGGGTGAAGTGGCGGGCGGAGGAGTGGGAGGCGATCACGGGGGCCTCGGTTACCTCCATGACGTCCCAGAAGGTTTCGTCGGTGATGTGGGAGACGTCCACCATGATGCCCAGTCGGTTCATTTCACGCACCACCTCGCGGCCGTAGTCGCTCAGCCCGTCGTGGGTGTCCTCGGAATCGTCGTAGGAGGAGTCGCCGATCAGGTTGTCCTCTCCGTGCGTAAGGGTGATGTAGCGGATGCCGCGATCGTAAAAGTACTGCAGGTTGGCCAGATCGTCCTCAATGCCTGCGCCGTTCTCCATACCCATGGGCAGGGAAACCAGGCCCTCCTCGTGATGCTGCCTGATCTGGTCGGGTGTCGTGGCGATGGCAAATTGGTCGGGCCATTCGCTGGCGATGCGCTCCACAAGGTCGATAAGGGTATCTGCCCGGTTGTAGGCCGCACCGGCCTCGTCCTGGTATCGCGTGGATACGTAAATGGACATAAAGGGCGCGTCGAGTCCGCCTTCCCGGGCGCGAACGAAGTCGATGTCCCCGTCGGGCGTACGCTGGGAGACGTTTTCCCAGCCGCCGCTGAGCCTGGAGGGCAGGTCCACATGGCCGTCAACGATGATAAACTCCTGGGCCAGGCGCTGGGCCTTTTCGGCGGTGGTTTCGGTTTCTCCCGAACAGGCCGCCAGGAGGGTGAGAGCAAAAAAGAGCGTGAAGAGCGGTGCTAAGCGTTTCATATCCATCCGTTTATGTGATTCTGATGCCGTTTTAAGAGATCCTCTAATTAAGGATTTCTTTGCAAAACGTAAAAAACCTTTTACAACATTTACGCTCTGTCACCTCTATCATGCAGCTGTTGCACATATATCTTTAGGGCAATCAGGCGTTCCACGTGATCAAGGAGTCTTTTACCATGCGACCAACCTGCAGCTTATTGCTGTTTCTTCTGCTGGCTTTCCTTGCGGGCTGCGGCGAGCCGGAGATGCGGGAAGGCCCTGCCGACACGCGGGCCCTCCTGCAGCGCGTTTCGGCTGACTCCATCGCGTCGACGGCCCGCACCATGACGCTGAGGGCTGCCAAGCTTAGTTCCGCCGGGGAAGAGGCCACGGGGGACCCCATGGCGCGCTGGGTCTACAGCCGGCTCAACAGCTACGGCGGGAACGAGGGGAGGCTTAGGCTCAGCTACGACCGGCACCCGCACCGCGGCGGCGAGCTGGTTAATGTGGTCGCCGTACTGCCCGGCATTCAAATGGAGGGCCGCAACCGCATCTACGTGGTATACAGTCCCTACCCGGTTGCACCTCCCGAAGGAGCCAAAAACTCCTCCGCCGGTCCTGCATATCTTCTGGAGCTGGCCCGTGTTCTGACGGGGGCGGAATTCGATGCCACCCTGGTTTTCCTGGCCCTGGACGGGCGTGAGGGGGGTATTCCGGCGGCAGAGGCCTTTACCCGGCAGGTAAACTGCAGGAATTTAGACATCGAAGCCGTACTTTCGGTCGAACTGGGTATGGCTTCGGGTGAGGCTCCCCAGGTATTGCGGATTGTAGCCGAAGGATTTGCGCCCAGGGAGGAGCTGGGAGATTACCAACGCGCCCTGCTGGCCTCGGGAGGGGAGAACGACACACCCTCTCGCAATCTGGCCAGATTCCTTCGGCATACGGCCGATGACCATGTGCCCGGGTCGCCCGTGGAATTGGTGTACGGCGACGGGCGACCTGGCGATCCCTCTACACAGGGGGCCTTTATCAGGAAAGACTATACGACGGTCCGGTTGGTGGGAGGCCTGCCGGAAAATGGCATGCAGGAGGGGAGGGACGCCGCCTGGCTGGCAGGGGTTACCCGCATAAGCGTAGCCGCACTGGCGACTATGGCCGATGCACCCGCCCGTCCGCGACGCGTGCGCATGGAGACGGCGGAATCGGGCGACCGGGTTCGCCTGCGCTGGAAAGCAAACAAAGAGCCCGACCTGCGCGGCTACCGGGTGGTCTGGCGCGCCTCCACCGCAGCCTATTGGGAGCATGAAGCTTTTATAGGGGACACCACGGCCTATGTGCCTGAGATAGATACTCCAGCCTACTACCGATTCGGTGTGCAGGCGGTGGACCGGTTCGGGAATGCCGGTCCCGCGGTTTTCCCGCTGGCAGTCAACTAGCCGGGATCACCTGCATGCCCGAGCCTGTCGTCAGTCCTCGTCAAAAAGATAGGCACCTTCCCGCCGGACGTTTTCGTTGCCGTCATGCACGGCGTAGGAGTTGGGTCCGTAGATGCTGGCGCATCCGTAGGCGCCGTCCCTGTTGAGGGCGTAGAAGTTCACGTTGAAGTCGGGGCGCCCGTTTTCGTTCAGCAGGTTGGGAAGTTTGGCATGGTCCACCAGACGCTGGCATACCTTAAGGCAGGCCTCCTCGGGGCTGTCGCCCTGTCGCATGAATTCCACCACCATGAAGCAGCTCAGGTTCTTCAGATTCTCCTCGCCCCGTCCGGTGGAGCCGCAGGCCCCCACCTCGTTGTCCACGTAGAGTCCAGCGCCGATGATGGGACTGTCGCCCACGCGTCCCGGGATCTTAAAAAAGAGTCCGCTGGTGGTCGTTACCCCGGAAATATTTCCGTTCTGATCGAGTCCCATACAGCTGATGGTGCCGGTGATGCGGGTTCTGCTGCCCGAGCCGTACACCTCCAGGCCCTGGTAGGAGATGGAATCGTCTTCGTCCTGCGGCGGAAACCAGTCGTCGTCATCGCTGAGGCTGGCTTTGTAGTCGAGCCATATGCGGCGGGATCGGTCGGTAAGCAGGTTTTCGATGGTGAAGCCGTGGGCTTTTGCAAAATCCTGGGCGCCCTTCCCGACCAGCTGTACGTGGTCGGTCTGCTCCATGACCAGGCGGGCCACCTTGGAGGGGGTCTTGATACCTTCGAGGGCGCCCACGCTGCCGGCGTTGTGGGTGGGGCCGTGCATGCAGCAGGCATCCAGCTGCACCACGCCGTCCTCATTGGGAAGTCCACCGTAGCCAACTGAAATGTCGTCCGGATCTTCCTCGACGATATTCACCCCTTCTATGACGGCGTCGATGGCGTCGCTTCCGCCGCGCATCATCTCCATGGCCCGTTCGGTTGCGCGCAGGCCGTTTCCGCTGGAGACGGACAGCAGGCCGTTGGCCGAGCGTTGGGCTTGCCCGCCGGCGGAGGCAGGACGGGCAATGGTAGAGAGGGGGGCCAGGCTTCCAGCGCCGGCCGCCATCAGTTTCATAAAGTCGCTGCGTTTCATGGGTCGTATATTTAGTGATGATTGCCGTGATTCTGCCTTGCGGTTGCACCGCACCGGGCATCAATCCAAAAGGAACTGCCGGATGCGCCGGGCCGTGTCCGGATCAAAGGCCAGTGGACGTCCCCCGAAATGGAACAGGTGCATCCGCTCCTCGCGTCCGCGTATGCGTCCGGCAAGGTAAACTTCATCCCATAAGTAAAGGCCCGGGAGACCCTTCTGCAAATGGTCTGTTTCCACCTCCATCAGGGCATCCTCCTCGAGGCTTTCCTCTTCCAACCGGCGGCCGTTCTTGAAGTAAATAAAGCGTATTTCCCCCGCCTCCCGGACCAGCCGCACCGTATACCTTCCCTCCATGGTCTTGAGCCCGCAGATCACCGCTCCCGCAAAGACCGCAAAGATGATCAGCCGAAGGGTGTTGCCCCATATGGGGTCGTCGATGCTCCAGAGCAGAATGAGTCCGCCGGCCGTCAGCACGCCCAGGGCGAGGAGACCCACCTTCCAGACGGGCGGCTTGTACTCCTCGACGACCAGGTCGATTTCGGGCCTATTCATGTATGAAATGCTTGGGTTGGGTAAGGATCAGTCCAGCCCCTCGGGGTCCACTCGCGAAGGGGTATCCTCCCCGGTGACGATGCTGCGCGAGCTGAGGGCGATGGCGCGTATCATGTTGGTCATGTGCTCCAGGTTCAAGGTCTCCAGCTCGTCATCCACCGTATGGTAGTATTCGTCCGTGTCGATCTGGACGGAAGATATCGTGTGGGCCGGCACGCCCAGCCGGGCGAGGGTGGCATTGTCCGAGCGATAGAAAAGATTCTGTTCGGGGTAGGGGTCGGGGTGGATGGCGTAGGGGGTGCCCTCCAGGTTGCGCTGGAGGATAGCTCCCATATCGGAGGCCTCGAAGCCGGTCAGAAAGGCGGTATTGGGACCGAACTGGGAGGGCTTGCCGATCATTTCGATGTTGAACATGGCAGCGACCTGCGCCGGGTCCATCTGCTCCGAGAAATAACGGGAGCCGTAGCCGCCTATCTCTTCGGCGGTAAAGGCCACGAAGACCAGGCTGCGTTCCTGCGGTCCCAACGCGCGGTACCAGTCGGCCAGGGCGATGACGGCGGAGGTCCCCGAGGCGTCGTCGTCCGCGCCGTTGGCGATGGAGTCGCCCTCGACGGGAGTGGCGACCCCCAGGTGGTCGTAATGTGCCGAAAAAAGTACGTACTCATCAGGCCTTTCGGTGCCGGGAATCATGCCGGCCACATTGGCGCCCCTCCGGCTGCTGACCTCATTCCCGGCCGTAAGGGAGCCGGAGTCAATCCCGGTGTCGTCGGTGAGAATAAAGAGCCGGGTGCCGCCCTCATTGAGGCGCATGGTGCGCCGCGTGCGGTTGTAAAAGCCGGCGTATCGTCGGAAATCCTCTTCGTGGTCGGTATGCACCAGCACCACAAGGTCCTTCCCGCTGTCGTTGTATTCCTCCCAGGCTGCCGTGAAGGGATCCGCCCGCCCGATGGGCGCCGCCTCCACCTGCGAGAGATCCTCCCACTGCACATCCTCGTAATCGCCCATCACGATGAAATTGCCGGCCGCCAGCTTGCGGCCGTTAAAATTGAGCGAGCGTTCTCCGCGCTCAATGGTGTAAACCGTAAAATCCTGTAGAAAGTCATCCTCGCCCTCGAGGGGCTCAAGGCCGATCTCGTTGAATTCCGCGGCGATGAAGTCGGCGGCTCGCTGCGCGTCCGGGGTGAAGGCCTGGCGCCCCCTCATTTCGTCGGAACTGAGCTCGGTGATCCAGCCGCGCATCTTGTCGACGGTAATGTGCCGGGCAGGATCAGGGCCCGGACTGCAAGCGTGGAGAAGACCGGCGACGAGGAGAGGAAGAAGAATGAAACGGCGGATCATGACGTGGGCATAGGGTTGAATTTCAAGGGAGAATAACGAAAAAATAACGCTATCGAAACGGAAAATGACCGAAGGTGCCAAAGGACCGCGCAGATAGCCGCCAGGGTGGCTATATTTGTTTTTGAGGGCGGAGCCCCCTTTCTTGGTAATGGCACTGTTACGTTGCGGTAATACGATCGTCACACGGCTCTGCAACCTTCACAGCCCAACCGAATCCAAGGCACCTTGAACACCAATCCCGCACAAAACCTGGTATCCAGCAACAAGTACCTGGTTCGATTCGCCTCCAGCGAAGAGGACCTGCGCGAGGCGCAGCATCTTCGTTTTGTGGTCTTCAATCTGGAGTTGGGCGAGGGACTGGAGCAGTCTTTTGAGACGGGCAGGGACGAGGACAAATACGACGCCTACTGCCGGCATCTGCTGGTCATTGACCGTCAGTCGGAATCGGTTATTGGCACCTACCGCCTGCAAACCTACAAGAATGCCGTGCGCAACCACGGCTACTACACCGACGGGGAGTACGTGCTCGAGCAGCTTCCCGAAGAGGTGCTGTACGAGTCGGTGGAGGTGGGACGGGCCTGCATTGCCAAGGACCACCGCAACGGCCGGGTGCTCTACCTGCTCTGGAGGGGCATTGCCGAATTTCTCAAGCAGACCAACAGCCGCTACCTGCTGGGCTGCTGCTCCATCACCAGCCAGGACCCCTCTGACGCATGGAAAGTCATGGACTACCTGGAGCACAACGGGCTGATGCACCCGGATATACGGGTGGAGACGAGGCCCGACTTCCGCTGCGAGGAGGTGGAGCGCGATGAGAACGCCTGGAAAACGGTGCAGCTCCCGCAGCTCTTCCGGCTCTATATGGATGTGGGCGCGCTGATCTGCAGCCAACCGGCCCTCGACCGCGAGTTCAAGACCATCGACTACCTCGTCCTTCTCGACGTGGAGAATCTCGACGAGCGAACCCGCATGCTTTTTTTCAAATGACGGGTGCACGATGAGCCGAGTATGGAACCTGATCAAACTGCTGGCCTTCGGGCTGCTCACCCTGGGCACCATGGCGGGCGTTGTGCTGGCCAGGGGACTCACCCTGGGGCGCAACGGCAACTTCCTGCGCTGGAAAAACCGCATTCTCACGGGGTGGGCCTCCGGCTGCTTTACCATCTTTGGTCTCAGGCTCACGGTGGAGGGTAATCCGCCCAAAGGGCCCTTCATCCTGGTCTCCAACCATCTGAGCTACCTCGATGTGGTGCCGCTCTGGTACCTTACCGACGCCACCTTCGTGGCCAAGCAGGAGCTCTCCGGCTGGGCCTTTTTCGGCTGGGCCATGCGCAGGCTGGAGGTCATCTTTATTGACCGTGCCAACATTCGCGACCTCCCCCGGGTGAACCGCGAGATCGCCCGGCACCTGGACCTGGGGGAGGGGATCATCTTCTTTCCGGAAGGAACCAGCACCAAAGGAGACAAGATCCATCCCTTCAACGCTCCACTGCTCCACTACGCGGCCCGAAACCGCCACCCCGTGCATTACGTTTCCATAGGCTACAAGACCAGAGATCCCGAAAAACCGGCCTCCCGGTATGTCTGCTGGTGGGGCGATATGGACTTTATCGGCCATTTCATGGATTTTATTACCCTGCGGAGGGTGGAGATAACGCTTCGCTTCGGCGAAGAACCGGTGGTCAGCGGCGACCGCAAGAACCTGGCAGAAGAGCTGGAAAACAACGTAAGCCGGCTCTTTGAACCCATCGGATGATGAACCCCACGCTTCGCTCCTGGATACTTGGTTGGAAGGGCCTGCTGCTGGCCTACCTGCTGCTGCTGGGCGCTTCCCACGCCTTGATGGCTCTGCAATCCGACAAAGCCGATGGTGTCGGAGTAGGACAGAGCCTTGAGCTGGCGGTGACGGAAGGGGACAGCCTCACCAGTCGCACGGTGCGTTTTTCCTATCAGGACCGCTACCGGGGATCCCGCCCCGATCCTACAACCCTGCTGCTGCTTTCGGCCGGCGAGCGCGTGCGACCTCTCGCCGAAGGGTTGTCAGACTCCCTGAGGGTGATCCAGCTTGGCGGGCCCGCCCAGGACCCCTCGGCCGACAGCCTGCCCGACTACTCCATGCAGAGCCGCGCCCGCTACGCGTCCCAGCTTCTCGACTCCCTGGGTGTGGAGAACGTGCATGTGCTGGGACACAATCGCGGCGGTGCGGCTGCTATCCATTTTGCGCACGACGACTCCGCCCGGACCGCCTCGTTGACCCTGCTCTCGGCCATAGGCGTGCAGGAGCTCCGCCTGCTGGGCTCCCATCCCATCAACAGGGCCGTCTACGGCTTCCAGCTGGGCGTGACCTGGATGGCCCGAAACCTGACGCCGCATTTCGGTAGCCTGGGTTCCCAACTCACGCTCAGCCATGTGCGGGGTAATTTTGACACCGACCAGCGTCCCCTTCGGGGCTACCTAGAAGGCTACAGCAAGCCCATGCTCATTCAGCACGGGCAAGATGACGCGGTAGTACCATCCGTGGTAGCCAAGGAACACGCCCGCATCGTGCCGCAGAGTGTGCTGGAGTTATACAGCGGCGATCACAGCCTGGCGGCGGACCGCAGCGCCGAGCTCGCCTCCCGCATCACGGTCTTTGTAGGCGAGGTGGAGGCGGGCAAGGCCCTCACACGCGCCGGTGCCCCGCAGCATCGCCTGGAGGAGGCCGCACGCTCTTTCGAGAACATCGATTTCGCCCGTTTTGAGGGACTCAGCCTTGCCATTCTCATGTTCATTATTGCCATCAGCACTTTTGTGAGTGAAGACCTCACCTGCATCGGGGCCGGACTGCTGGCCGCGCGGGGACTCCTGGGCTTCCTGCCGGCCACGGCGGCCTGTTTCCTGGGTATTTTTATTGGGGATATGGGACTCTACCTGATCGGGCGTTTCCTGGGGCGGCCTGCACTCAAGAAGGCCCCGCTGAAGTGGATGATCTCAGAAGCGGACCTCAAGCGAAGCTCCGAGTGGTTCGCCGCCAAGGGTCCCGCCATCATTATCGCCAGCCGTTTTCTGCCGGGCAGCCGCCTGCCCACTTACCTGAGCGCAGGCATGGTGGGGGCAGGCTTCTGGATGTTTACCTTCTACTTTCTGGTGGCGGCCGTGGCGTGGACGCCCATCCTGGTGGGCCTATCCATGCTGGTGGGCAGCGAACTTATCGCCTGGTTTTCGGTCTATAGCAACTACGCTATCTGGGTTATCCTGGGAACCCTTCTGTTTCTTGTCGTATTTGTCAAGGGCGTGATGCCCGCCTTCAGCTACCGGGGACGTCGCCTGCTGGTCTCCCGATGGCGTCGCATCACCCGCTGGGAATTCTGGCCGGTCTGGGTGCTCTACGCGCCTGTCTGCCTCTATATTGGCTGGCTGTCACTTCGTTACCGCAGCCTTACCCTTTTTACCGCAGCCAACCCGGGCATGCCCGAGGGCGGTTTTGTGGGCGAGTCGAAGTCGGATATCCTGGAGCTCATGGGACGGCAGCCCTTCCTTCCGCCGTGGACTCTCATAGCCGCCGATCTTCCCCCCGGCAACCGCATACTCGAGGCGCGCGAATTCCTCAACCGGGAAGAGATGACGTTTCCGGTGGTCCTCAAGCCCGACCGGGGACAGCGTGGGCAGGGCGTCCACATCGTACATTCGCGAGAGCGACTGGAGGAGCTGCTTTCCGATGCCGGCTGCGACCTCATCCTGCAGGGCTATGTCGAAGGGGAGGAGTACGGGGTCTTCTACTACCGCATGCCCGGGG
This sequence comes from Balneolaceae bacterium, assembly GCA_034521445.1. Lineage (NCBI taxonomy): Bacteria > Pseudomonadati > Balneolota > Balneolia > Balneolales > Balneolaceae > Balneolaceae bacterium. The sequence continues at coordinate 72,669 of JAXHMM010000017.1, forward strand.
AGCAGACGGGACATATTTTCTCCATCACCTGCAAGTCTCTGCTCTACCTGAAAGGGGATGGCGCCTCCACCATCGAAGAGCTCATCCTGGAAGACGACCGGGCGGTCTCTCTTGCCAAGCGGCACCTGCAGGCCCAGCGCAACCGCCTCTACGAAATTCCGGCCGAGGACGAGCGTGTATCGCTGGTGGAAATAGGTACGCATGCACGGGGTGCGCGTTTTCGCGACGGGGCCGAGTACATTACCGATGATCTACGCAGGGCCATGGACCGCATAAGCGGCAGCCTGAAGGGATTTGCCTTCGGGCGCTATGACCTGAAAGCACCCTCTCCCGAAGCTCTGAAGAGGGGCGAGGGGTTGAAGGTGATCGAGGTGAACGGGGTCACCTCCGAGTCCACCAATATCTACGACCCATCAAACAGCTTCCTGGATGCGCAGCGCATCCTCATGAGGCAGTGGAAACTTGCCTTTGAAACAGGCCGCCGGCAGGCGGAAAGGGGGCACGAGCCTGCGAGCCCGTGGAAGCTTCTGAGGCGCATAGCCGCCTTCCTTACGGGAAGAAACTGATAGGGTCAGCCCTGCGCGGAACCGCCCGCCCCCCGGTCGTCGTTGCTGCGATACATCTCTCGGGCAATCATCCGAAGGCTGTCCGCCATCGACTCCTGCGCACCGATAAAGCGGAAGGCCAGCCAGATGGCCAGGACCAGCAGGGCGATCTGGATGACGACCAGCAGGATTCCAAGTACTCCTATTCCCCAGAAAAACTCTTCAAACATCATGGCATTGGTGATTTAGTTGAAAGTGTAAGAAGTAAATAGCCCCTCCGCGACAAAACCTCAAGCGGCGATGCGCCGAACCGGGCATGTTAACCCGGAAGATCCATGTGGCATGGCACGGCTCCTTTTTCCTATATTTGGGGTTCATTCACATGCAGTAGACACCCCTCACCCCAGATCCTTACAACACGCCATGAGATACGCCATCCTTACCTTTGTCTTTCTATTCGGGGGAATTACCCTTTCCCAGGCCCAGGATACCCAAAGCCAGAATTCCGAATCCCAGCAGGAGGTCATCCAGCTCTCTGATCCGGTGGAGCAGACCGACGACTACCGCGTCTTCGGCTCCGCTTTCGAGGAGGAGGGGGAGATCCTGGCCATTGACTCGGTCATCGCCTCCGCGGAACAGTATGACGGGCAGCGCCTGAAAGCCGAGGGCACCATCAAGCAGGTCTGCCAGAAAAAAGGCTGCTTCTTCATGCTGGAGTCAGAAGGCGTGCAGGCCCGCATCACCTTCAAGGACTACGGCTTTTTTATCCCCACCAACACGGCCGGGCTGACAGTAAAGGTGGACGGCACCTTCGCCGTCAAGGAACTCAGCGAGGAGCAGGCCAAGCATTACGCTGAAGACGCCGGCGAGGACGCGGACGCCATCAGCGGTCCCCAGCAGGAGTATACCCTGGTAGCCACCTCGGTTAAAATCATGGACCGCCCGGAATAGTCTTCCATAATGGAATCGTTCAACCTTCTTTTTCTGCTCGCCGGACTTTTGCTGGGGTCCGCCTTGGTCTGGCTCTACCTGCGCAGCCGCGGGGGACTCACCCAGGGTGAGGCTTCGGCACTGAGAGAGCAGAAGGAGGAGGCGCTGCGCACCATATCCCGGCTGGAAGAGCGAAACGAGCGTCTGGATGCCGAGGCGCAGGAACAGCGCAACCGCATGCAGCAGCAGATGGACCGTGCCAACGAGTCCGAGAAGAAGCTGGCACGCCGTGAGACCGAACTGGAAAACCTGCAGGATCGCCTGGACGAGCAAAAAGAGGAGATGCAGGCCCTGCAGGAGCGCTTTAAGGAGGAGTTCGAGAACCTGGCCAACAAGATTCTGGAGGAGAAGTCCAAAAAATTCACCGAACAGAACAAGGAGAAACTCGACCAGCTTCTCAAGCCCCTGGGCGAAAAACTTCAGGAGTTCAAGAAGCAGGTGGAGGAGACCCACAAGGAGGATCTCAAGGGGCGCAGCTCGCTCGAGCAGCATCTCAAGCACCTCTATGAGCTGAACCAGCAGATGAGCAAGGAGGCCAAGGACCTCACCCGGGCGCTGAAGGGCGATACGGGCAAGCAGGGCAAGTGGGGGGAGGTTATCCTGCAGCGCATCCTGGAGAAGTCGGGCCTTACCGAGGGGAGGGAGTACGAGACCCAGGTGGGGGCCAGGACGGAGGAGGGTGGCCAGCGGATCCTCGATGTGGTGGTAAAGCTGCCCGACGAAAAACACATCATCATCGACTCCAAGGTATCCCTTTCGGCCTACGAGCAATTTATTTCAGCCGAAGAGGATGAGGAGCGTGAGAAGCACCTGAAACAGCACGTGCAGTCCATGCGCTCGCACGTCAAGGGACTCAGCTCCAAGAACTACCAGGAACTCTACGGGGAGTACAGCCCCGATTTTGTACTCATGTTTGTGCCAATTGAGTCCGCCTTTGGCGTTGCACTGCAACAAGATACTGATCTTTACTACGAAGCATTCGAGAAAAATATTGTGATCGTGAGTCCCTCCACACTGCTGGCTACCCTGGCCACCATCGACAGCGTCTGGAAACAGGAGTACCAGAACAAGAACGCCATGGAGATCGCCGAAAGGGGCGGGGCGCTGTACGACAAATTTACGCTCTTTGTAGAGAGCATGGAAGACATCGGCCAGCGCATCCGGCAGACGCAAGATAGTTACGACCAGGCGATGACCCGGCTCTCCGCCGGACACGGCAACGTGATCCGCCAGGTGGAGATGCTCCGCGAGCTCGGCGCCAAGGCCTCCAAGAAACTGCCTGAGCACCTGGCCGATCCCAAAGAGCTGGAGGAGAATAGTGCGGGTAGGGACGGCGAAGAAGCGAACGGCAGTTGACCTCTACTCGCTTCCCAGGTGTGGCAGGAAGTATTTGTCGCCTATTTCTGCAGCGGACCTACCAGCGAGGCGAGCGTGTTTCCGTCGTGGTTGCTGATGGCCGCATACCAGGTATCCTCCCACTTCCAGGTCACCACGTGTTTTCCTTCAATTTCCAATACGTGGTAGTCTTTTTGCGTCTTGCAGTTTTCCACGGCCGCCTGCGTGCGGGTCAGGCTGCGGAATCGATCCAAGGAGTCAATACTGAAGGCAAAAACGTAGATGTACTGGTCGACTGACGGCTGGTAGTACTCGAGCATGGGCGTCTCGTAACCGGGCACAAACTCTGAATAGACGACTCCTGCAAACTCGGTGCCTTCAATAGGCGGTACGTCCATGGAGAGGTTGTAGGAATCGGAGAGGCTCAGTTCAGCCCCGGAAAGGCTGGCGGCACTTATGGTGGGAGGGACGTGGCCGCCGCCGTGGTTGGTAAAGTGCTGGTAGACGTACTGCTCCACATTGTAGCTCTGCTGTTCGCTGGCACCGTACCATGACAGCATGCCCCACAGGGCCACGACGAGCAGAAGGGAGGCTGCGGCGGCAAGGGGCCAACGAAAGTATTTCGCATCCTGCTTATCGTTGGATGTTTCAATATGCGAGGGGTGGTCGAGGCGTTCGTCGTCAATGTCTGGACCGGAGGTTTCGGAGGGCGAACTGCCGGCAGCAAGTTCGCGGACACGCTCACGAAGGCTTTCCGGTGCTTGGCAAAAGGGGCAGCGCGTTACGATCAGCTCCTTGATTTTCTTCTGGGACTGGTATTGCCGCCGAACCTCCTGGTTGTTTTCGATAAAACGGAGGAAGGCGTCGCGCGTCTCCTCGGAGACCTCGCCGTCGATCACGGGAGTAATGAGCTCCAGCGCTTCACCTTTGGATATACTCCTGTTAGACATGGCTGATCCCTGAGACTGACTATCTCAATGCGGCCCAAATAGGCCGTTTATTAATCGATTCATCCCTGCAACACCTTTGACCCTTTCAGTGTTCCAACCCAACGTTTGAAACTTCTCACGAGCGAAGGGAAGAGGCCTTTTCACGGTGCCCCAAAGAAGGGTGTCAGTACCGGCTCCAGTCGTCGTACCAGTGGTCCTGGCGAATCTCAGCCGTCTTGCTGGCCGACTGCCCGCCGGCGGTCACCGTGATGGTGTAGATGCCGGTGTCGGCATCGCCGGTGACGTAGTTCAGGTTGGAGGGACTCAGGTAGTTCTCCACCTGTTGGTCAGACCAGCCGAATTCTCTCAGCCGTTCCGCACGGTCGCGCATTTCCTGCTTCTCCTCTTCGGTGCGCTGGCGCTCCCAGTACTCCTGTTCCCACTCCACGGTATTCAGGCCTGCGTCGCCGCTGCCTTCAAATTCGAAGATCTTGCGACCCGCCTTGAAGACCTCGACCGTCACGGGCCCGCTGGCCTCTTCGCGCAGGTAGTAGTTGACCACCACGTCTTCGGAGGGTGGTTCCCCGTAGAAGTTGATGAAGCTGGAGTTGTTGTCCCCGTTGTCAACCCAGCGGTAGATGGGTTCAATGGGGAAGAGGTGGAAATCGCTGCCCATCATCTCATGGGACATCTCCTGCAGCCAGGAGATGTCGGTGATGAACATGCCACGGCCGTGGGTGCCCACGATCAGGTCATTCTCCCGGGGATGGATCTTCAGGTCATGCACCGGCTGCGTAGGCATGTCGCCTTTCATCCGGTTCCAGGAATTGCCGCCGTCCAGGGAGACGTACACGTGCATGTCGGTGCCCACAAACAGTAGGTTGGCGTTGTTGTGGTCCTCACGGATCACGTTAACCGATTCGTTCGGCAGGCCGTTTGTGATTTCGTTCCATGTTTCACCCCAGTCGGTGGTCTTGTAGACAAAGGGACGGAAGTCGTCGCGGCGGTAGCCGGTGTAGGTCACATAGGCCGTGCCCTCATAATGCTGGGAGGCAATGACGCGACTCACCCAGTACTCGGGATTGCCGGTAATGTTGTCATTGAGCTTGGTCCAGCTGTCTCCGCCGTCACGGGTCAGCTGCACGTTGCCGTCGTCGGTACCCGCCCAGATTTCGCCCTCGTTGAGGGGCGACTCGTCGATAGCGGTGATGGTAGCGTATTGGATGTTGCCGGTACCCACAATCTTGGAGGAGTCGGCGTTGCTGAGGTCGGGACTGATTACCTCCCAGGTCTCACCGCGGTAGGATGAGCGTACCAGCACGTTACCGCCGTGGTAGATCACATCGGAGTCGTGCGGGGAGATTTCAATGGGCGACATCCAGTTCCATCTCGTGTCGTTGTCAATATTGCGGTAGGCGATTCCTGCGGTCTCGCCGGTTTTCAGGTCGCGGCGTACCAGGGGACCGAATTGTGATTCGTTGTACAGGTAGCGGTTGTTGCTGGGATCTACTTCCTGGTACATGCCGTCGCCGCCTCCGGTGGACTTCCAGTCTTCCATGCGGATGGGATTGCCGCTGCGCTTGGCGCTGGGACCCACCATGGAGCCGTTGTCCTGGGTGCCACCATAGACGTTGTAGGGATAATCCATATCGTAGCCGATGGCGTAGAACTGCGCCAGGGGCTTCTCGTCGGGGTGATACCAGTTCTCCCCGGCGTCGTAGGTGATGCCCATGCCGTGGTCGTAGCCCAGGACGATGTGTTTGGGATTGTCCGGGTCGATCCAGATGGCGTGATTGTCGCCCCCGAAAAAGAAGGGGCGGTCCCAGGTCTTGCCGCCGTCGGTGGTCTCCCACATGCGCACGCCCAGCACGTAGACGTGATCGGGGTCGGTCGGGTCCACGCCCATCTGCTGGTAGTAGTAGGCCGGCCCTCCTCCCACGTTTTCGTCGGGGGAGTGGGTCAGGTACCAGCTCTCGCCCATGTCGTCGGAGCGGTAGACCTGGTCGCCGATGTTGCTGCCCTCTACGGGCCGCCCCTCAACCAGGCCCTGGTAGCGTTCCTCGTCGCTTACGCCCTCCACATTGACGTTTTCGATGTTGGCGTAGATAATGTCCGGGTTGGAGGGTGCAAAATCGATGCCGATGCGTCCCAGCATGCCGCCGGGCAGCCCCTCGGTGAGCTTGCGCCAGCTATCCCCGCCGTCGGTCGACTTGTAGATGCCGCTGCCGGGGCCGCCTTCGCTGAAGGTCCACGCACGGCGCACCTTGTCGTAGGTGGCGGCCAGCAAAATATCGGGGTTATCGGGGTTGATGGCGATATCCACCGCACCGATGTGCTTGCCACGGACGACCACATCCAGGGTCTTCTCCCAGGTTTGTCCCCCGTCGGTGGTTTTGTAGACGCCCCGCTCGGGGTTCTCCGAATAGAGGTGACCGAGCGCAGCCACCCAGACCACGTCGGGATTGTCGGGATGGATAAGCACCCGCCCGATGTGGTGTGACTCGGGCAGCCCCATGTTGGTCCACGTCTGCCCGGCGTCGGTCGATTTGTAGACTCCGTCGCCGTAGTAGGTGCTCCGGGAGTTGTTGGCCTCGCCGGTGCCTACCCATACGATGTCGGGATTGGAGGGCGCCACGGCCACATCGCCGATGGATACCACGCTTTCGTGGTCGAAGATGGGATTCCAGGTAAAGCCGTTGTCCATGGACTTCCAGAGTCCCCCGGAGCCGGTGGCAGCGTAGATGATGGTCTTGTCCTGTTGCGGAACGGCGTAATCCACATATCGTCCCCCTTCACGGGTCGGTCCGATAGGCCGGTAGTTCACGCCGTCCAGCAATTCGTCAAGCTGGGCCTGGGCCTCTGCCTGCATGCTGATTCCGAGCAATACAGTCAGGGTGACGAGCCAGAGCAGCCCCCACCCACGTTTTAAGCTATTCATACATCCCTCATATTGTGTTTAAAAGAAAAGAATTAGATCAATAAAGGCATTCCGAGGGCGGGAATCCAGACGCGGAGGGTGGCCGGAGGATGTATTTGCAAAAATTTACGGCGGGATCGGACGCTGCTTACCTTGATCAGATAATTTAAATCCAGTTTTCCAATCTCAGCTCTAATATAGGTTGGAAGTGACGAGTATTATTTGTCACCATGATGAGATTAAATACAACAGAAGTTGATCCAATCAATAAATCGAAATCATCTACTGTTTTTCCAGATTTTCGGAGTCGGGATTTCTCTGAAGCATAGACATCGAGTACTGGATAGATGGGAAGAATCTGTATACCTGACAAAAAATTATCAAGCGCTTTTTGATTCTTCTCTTGATGTTGGCTGTGAGCAACTCCAAACTTCAATTCTGCCAATGTGATTTCAGAAATGAAGCAGTGTTCTGGACCGACCTGTTTGAACTTCGATTTCAGATCATGCAATCCCTTGATAAAGTAAACACAGATGTCGGTGTCGAGCAGGTATTGTTTCAAAACTCTTCACGTGTTCGGGTGAACGTTCTGGATTCTTTGATGTTCCGGATTATCTCATTTGCACTGTCTGTTTCATCCCACGCTCCAAAAGATTTAAAGAATCGGTCGTTATTTTGATCGATATCCTCTTTTATATTTTGGCTCAGCTTGGAAATCAGAACTAATTTGCTTTCGTTGCTCATATTTTTGAATAGAGCTAGATAACTGTCTACTAGTTTCATATTGATATCTGAGCCATCCATAATAGCAAGAATGTCTTCTGATGATTCCGAAAAAGTAATTCTATTTCATGGTTCTTTAATAAATATAACGAAAAAGAAGAGAGAATTGCGCTATATCCTGCCGCACGTACTCAGTTTGATTCTACAATAGCAATACCGTTGAAGGTCACAGAGAAATGGCATGCCTTTTTAATTTGCGGAAATATTATTCCTCCGATGATGTATTGAAACGATTCCACGGGTCTTCCTGCGGAAGTTGGGAAGTAAAACGCATCTCCTTGCCGGTTGCGGGATGTCGTAGGACCAGCTCGTAGGCGCGCAGCGCCATGGCCCGCCCGTCGGGCTGCTCCGGGCCATATTTGTAGTCTCCCCATACGGCGTGGCCCACGGCGGCGAGCTGCACGCGGATTTGATGTGGGCGGCCTGTCTGGAGATGTACCGACAGCAGGCAGAGGGTTTGCCCGCCTTCCTCGGCCATGTCCAGGCGGGCGAAGGAGAGCACCGCCTCTTTGCTGTCTGTCCCCGTCTCATCTCGGGCGGTCACCACGTTGCGGCTGCGGTCTTTCTCCAGGTGATGGGTCAGCACGCCGTTGACCGCCGTTTTTCCGAAGACCGTCACCCGGTAGGTCTTCTGCACCAGGCGGTCGCGTACCTGGCGGGCCAGGTCTTCGGCGGCCCGGCGCGTTTTGGCGAGCATCATCACCCCGGCCACAGGCCGGTCAAGGCGGTGGACCAGTCCCAAAAAGGGATCGCGGGCGCCTCCGGCCCGAAGATACCTCTTGCAGAGGCTCAGCAGGTCGGGGTCGCCGGTATGATCGGCCTGGGAGAGCAGCCCCGCAGGCTTGTTCACCACAAGCAGGTGTTCATCCTCGTGGAATATGGGTATGTCGGGCTTGGTTCCGGTACTGTTCATCAGCTCAGGCCTTCATGTAACGCTCCACCCGTTCCTTCGCTTCCGGCTGGGTGGCCAGGCTGACGCCCGTAAGCAGGGCGATATTGGCGACCAGCCCGTAGATGCCTTCGTGCAGGGGGAGGGGACGCAGCTCGGGCCAGAGCAGGAACAGGATGGTCACGGCCACCCCGCCCACCAGGCCGGCAAGGGCGCCTTTGCCGTTGGCCCGCCTCCAGTAGAACATGCAGAAGACCGGTGGGAAGATCTGCGCCACGCCCCCGTAGGAGCCCAGCAGCAGGTTCACGATGGGCACCTCGGAAAATACGGCGAAATAGTAGGCCACCAGGCTTATCACGATGACCAGCAGGCGGATGAGACGTCGTTGCAGGTGGTCGTTTTTCCAACGATCCGGGAGAAACTTGGCGATGCCGTCGCGCACGCCCACCGAGGCGGCCGAGTGCAGGATGGCGTCCCCGGAGCTCATGGAGGCCGCCAGGGCCCCCGCACAAACCAGGCCGATGAGCACCACCGGCAGCTCGAGCTGGGTGAGCACGTAGGGCAGAATGGAGTCGGCGGGTTCCACGCCGGGGTAGGCCAGCACGGCGGTGAAGCCGATGATCAGTATGGGCACCAGGAAGAGCTGGAACGTGGGGTAGAGCACCACGGTGAGTTTCATGGTGCGGTCGCTGTTGGCGGCGAAGGAGCGCATGAAAAAGTGGGGCCAGACCGAAAAGCCGATGGCCGAGACCAGCACGGCCGAGCTGAAGCCCCACCAGTTCCACGGGGTGCCGTCGCCGGCCAGGCCGGGTGCGGAGAGCATGGCCGAGAAGTCGCTGGCGGCGATGGCCTCGAACATGGGACCCACCCCGCCGAAGAGCTTGAAAGGCAGCCAGAGTCCCAGGAACCAGGCGATTGCCATCATGAACATGCCCTGGAAGGTGTTGGTCCACCCCACGCCCATCACGCCGCTGAACCACACGTAGATCAGCACCACCAGGTAGGCGATGCCCGCACCGGCCCACTGCGGGATGGCCCCCTCGCTGATGGTAGTCAGGATGTAGCCGGCGCCCTTCATCTGCAGGGTGAGGTAGGGGATGAATACGGTGATGGAGAGCAGGGCCAGCAGGATGGAGAGGCTGCGGCTGTCGTAGCGGTCCTCCATGATTTCCGCCTGGGTCACGAAGCCGAAGCGCTCACCCAGTCTTCGCACCTTGGGACCGAAAAAATAGAGCGGTATCAGTCCCGTGGTGCCGTAGGCGATGATGTAGAAGGCCGCGGCGCCCCGCGAGTAGGCCCAGCCAGGTCCCCCGAGAAAGGCAAAGCTTGAGAAGATGGAGGCGCCCATCACGAAGTAGAGGATGAGCAGGTTCATGGAGCGGTCGCCCGCCACGAATCCGGTGACACTGTCGGAGACTTTCAGGCCCGGAATGATGCCCATGGCAAGGGTGAGCAGCAGGTAGATGCCGCAGATGATGAGGACGATGACCCAGTTCTCCATTTACTCCTCCGCCGCCATTGGATCCTCTACCCGGGGATCTGTGAGGTAGTACCAGAGCAGCAGCCCGAAAGCGCAGCAAAGCACCACAATGAGCCAGAAAAAGGAGAGGGGCAACCCCAGGATAAAGGGGCGGGCGCCGGAAAAGAGAGGATAAACGGGCCAGATGAGGGCCAGCTGCACCAGCACAAGTCCGATCACAAAGATTATTTTTCTGCGTGACATGTCCAGCATCCCGGTTGGTTCTCCCCGATTATAACGGAATGCGGCCACAGTTGAAACTTGGGAAGGGAAGCGGTGACTGCCCGGGCGGCAGGGACCTATATCTTTGCGGGCAGAGTTTATATCTTGGTCCGCCTCAACCAAAACCCGCAAAGGTGTCCGATATCAACGTACAGCAGAAAGTCGACAACCTGCCCGCCTCCCCCGGCGTCTATATGTTCAGGGACAGCGGGGGCCGCATGCTCTATATCGGCAAGGCCAAGCGGCTGCGCAACCGCGTACGCTCCTACTTCCAGGAGTCGGCCGCCCATGACGGGCGCATCAAAGTGATGATCTCCAAGATTGACGACCTGGAGGTGATCGTCACCGATTCCGAGGCGGAGGCCCTCATCCTGGAAAACACCCTCATCAAGAAGCACCAGCCGCGCTACAACGTGCTCTACCGGGACGACAAGTCCTATCCCTACATCTGCGTGACCAAGGCCGACCGTCCCCGGGTCTTCCCGACGCGCACGGTGGTCAGCGACGGGAGCAAGTATTTCGGGCCGTACGACAGCGTGACCCACATGAAGCGGATGCTCGAGACCATTCGCAAGGCCTTCAACCTCTGCACCTGCGCCGTCTCGCGCAAGAATATCGACCGCACCAAGGGTCCCCCGAAATGGGGCTCATGCTTCGACGACTACCTGGAGCGGTGCTCGGCGGACATGGACCTGGAGGAGTACAACGACACCATCGACAAGGTGGAGCGCATGCTGAACGGGCGCACCGACGCTCTTATCAGCGACCTGAAGGAGGAGATGCAGATTGCCTCCGACGCCCTGGAGTTCGAACAGGCGGCCCGCATCCGCGACAGCCTGGAGGCAGTGCAGCGCTACAGCAAGAAGATGAAAATGGTAAGCGACAAGAAGGTGGACCGCGATCTCTTCGCCCTGACGGTGGACAGGGAGTTGGGGGAGGCCTGCGGGGTGCTCTTCAAGATTCGCGAGGGCAAGCTCATCGGCAAGTTTCACCGCTTTCTGCGCAACATCGAGCACCTGGAGGAGGGGGAGATGCTGCAGTCCTTCGTGGAGGACTACTACGCCGGCCGTCGCGAATTTGGAGCGGAGATCATACCCGACGAGGTCTATGTGAGCGTTGAACTGGACGACGACGAGGCCCTTCTGCAGTTTCTTTGGCAGGAAAAAGGAAAAAAAGTTCCTGTCCACCGCCCCCAGCGCGGCGAGAAGGCCAAGATGATCCGAATGGGACGATCCAACGCCAAACTGCTGCTGGGCGAGCGCAAGCTGGAGAAGCAGAAGGCCGAACGCGACCGAATTCCCCATTCGGTGCGCGAGCTTGCCGAACACCTCGGCCTGCAGCGGCTCCCGCGACGCATCGAGTGTTTTGACAATTCCAACCTGCAGGGCAGTGATCCCGTGGCATCCATGGTGCAGTTCGTGGACGCCCAGCCCCGTAAGAGCGCCTACAAACGGTTTAAAATCAAATCCGTGGAGGGGCCCGACGACTACGCCTCCATGAAGGAGGTGGTGGCCAGGCGCTACCGGAGGGTCCAGAAGGAGGGGGAACAGGCGCCCGACCTGGTGGTGGTCGACGGAGGGAAGGGCCAGCTCAGCAGCGCCGTGGAAGCCATGAAGGAGATCGGTTATTTCGGATCAAGCGAAATTGTGGGACTCTCCAAGCGCCTGGAGGAGGTCTGGCTTCCCGGCAGAGGCGAACCCGTCATGATTCCCAAGACCTCCAGCGCCCTGAAACTGCTGCAGAAGGTGCGTGACGAGGCGCACCGATTCGCCGTGGCCTACCACCGCAACAGGCGCAGCGGGAGGACCCTGAAGACCGAGCTCACGAAGATCGACGGCATAGGCGACAAGACCGCCCGGAAACTGCTCAAACACTTCGGATCGGTGAAAGGCGTACGCGAAGCCGAGCAGTCCGAGCTCATGGAGCAGATAGGGGAGAAGACCGGTCGGAGGGTCTGGAAGCACTTTCACGGGTCCTGATCAGCCGCAGGCGCCTGGACGGCCCATCACATGATTATGTTATATACAATATGGCTGCTGTGGACTACCATTTGGTAAGAAAGGGCTTCCAGGCACCGTCCATCCGGTGCGGTCGCACCTTTCGGGCAGCATTCCGCGTAGGCGGGAAACCCGCCCCGCTCTTCTGATGTTACGGAAGGGCTTGAGGCAGGCAATCCGTCGAAGGTGTTGCGATGCGTGCTTAAATTTATTAAATCTGGCATGAGGCCACTATGAAATTCGAACGCAGCGACCATATCAGCTCCAAGTACGAAAAACTGGACGACAAGGACCTGGTCCGTTTCTACAGGCAGAACGGAGACGAGCAGGCCTTCCGGGAGCTTATGAACCGGCACCAGTCCAAGATCTATTCGTACATCTACTCCATGGTCGGAAGCGGCGACGTGGCCGATGACATCTTCCAGGAGACCTTTACCAAGGTGATCACCAAGATGGATGACACCTACAACGAACAGGGTAAATGGATTGCCTGGGTGATGCGCATCGCGCATAACGCCACCATCGACTACATCAGAAAACAAAAACGGTTCGTGGACGTTAGTTCTGACTACGACAAGGAGTCGAACACCGACTTCTACGACCGTCTGCCCGATGAAGACCTGGTAGGCGCGCAGGAACAGCTCGAAAAGGACGAGGCAAAATCGAGCCTCATGCGGCACATCGCCGACCTCCCGGACGAGCAGCGCACAGTAGTGATGCTTCGCCATTACTACGAGATGCCCTTTAAGGAAATTGCGGAACTTACGGATGTTTCCATAAACACCGCACTAGGACGCATGCGGTATGCGTTAATCAACCTTAGAAAACTCTTCGACCAGGAAACAGAACAAGAGTCAAGCAAGTATGCGAAATGATGAAAATGCCTGCATCCGCTACCTCATGAAGGAGATGGATCCTTCGGAGGAAGTGCTCATGGAGCGGGCCATGATGGAGGATGAAGATCTTCTCATCGAAGTGGAAAGTATGCGGAAGACCCTGGGCAGGCTGGATGGTCTGCCCGATAAAGAGCCCTCGCCCGAGCTGACCGACGCCATCGTCAACGAGGCGTCAGACTACCGAGAACAGGTGCTATCTTCTGTTTGGCACGTGATGCCACTTGTACGCTATGCCGCTGCAGCCGTTGTACTTATAGGCATGAGCTTTGGTTCTTTTTATGCCTATGACTACTTTTCGGATGCCCAACAGTCCGTCGCAAATTCGCAGGCTTCGGTCTCATCACCCGGCAGCCCGGTCGGTACACCTCAGGTGACCCCGTGGGTGGACCGCAACGACGTGCTGAGGCTGGATCAGACCCTCAACAACTCCAGCCCTGGCTTCGACGCCATCTTCCAGTCGGCCACCCGCAAGCTTACGCCCATCAGCGACCCCTTCTTCGGCACCACGCCCAACCGCAACCTGCAGCTCACCAACAGCAGCGGCAACTGACCCCGCGTGCACACGACCCGCGGCGCCATGGGCTCTGGTAATGTGCTGCTGGATGTGCTATACTTCGGCTTGCGCTTCGTTTGAATACCTGCACCTCCGTTCATCGCCATGATCGTCCACACCGAAGCCATCGTCTTCCGGACCGTCGACTTCAAGGAGTCGAGCCGCATCGTCACCCTCTTCACCCGGGAGCAGGGTAAGCTGGCCGTAATGGTGCACGGGGCGCGCAAACCCAAGGGCAAGTTCGGGGGACTGATGGAGGTGGGCAACCTGCTGGAGGTGGTCTACTATTACAAAAGCACCCGCTCCGTGCAAACCCTATCGGAGGCCTCCTACCTCGAAAAGACCCTTCAACTGCGCACCGACTTCCGCAAAATGGCCCTGATGACCTCCTCCGTGGAGCTCATCAACCAGCTGCTGCACGAAGGGGAGGTAAACGTGCCCATCTACCGGCGCACACGTAACTTCCTGCTATGGCTGGACCGCACCGAGCGCGACCCTAGGGCCGTTTTCCCCTACCTTCAGCTGCGGCTGGCCGAGGATATGGGACTGGGTATCCGCCTGCTTCCGGGAGGGGAGGGGCGGGACCACTACCTGACCATGGAGAGCGGGGAGGTATCCACGGAAAGCGATGCGCGCCATGCTTATAAATTGACACAAAATCAGTTACTTTACGTACGCCTCGCCCTGGGGGAGGAGAGCGGGGCGCTTTTTCGGGTCGATTTCGACAGCGGCGAGCTCAAGGCACTGATTCAGCTGCTGGACCGTTACCTGCAATACCACGTGGAAGGGCTGAAGGAGCGGCGCTCCGATGCCATCTTTGAACAAATTCTGGAGTAAGGATCATGAAACTGCGCGACCGCATTCTCACGGCTACCCTGCTCATCCTGGTGGGCGTGCTCATCGGACTGGTCATCACCTTTTACCAGCGCGGATACGCGGTAGACGACCTGGCCCAGGTACAGGTTACCGAGGTGGAGCGCAGCGAGCAGCCTATGCTATCCGATGAGGTGCTGGAGAAGATGGACGCGCGCTTCCTTTTTAAAACGGTGGCTGAACGCGTGGCCCCCTCTGTGGTCTACATCGAGGCTGTGGTCCCGGTCGAGAGCCGCGGCCGTTTCCGCGGGCAGGAAGAGGAGGAGGGAAGCTTCTGGAACCGCGTGCTGCCCCAGCGGATGCGTACCGTCGGATCCGGGGTCATTCTGAGCCGCGACGGCTATATTGTCACCAACAATCACGTGGTGGATGGCGCCGACGGGGAGATCGAGGTTGTGCTGGACGACAAGCGAAGTTTTCGCGCGAGACTGGTGGGCAGCGACCCGACGACGGACATCGCCGTGGTCAAAATTGACGCCGGGGGGCTGTCGCCCATTACCGTCGGCAACTCCAACGAGGTGCAGGTGGGCGAATGGGTGCTTGCCTTCGGCAACCCCTTCCAGCTGCGCTCGACCGTCACCGCGGGGATCGTGAGCGCTCTCAGCCGCGAGGTGAACATCATCGAGGAGCAGATGGGCATTCAGAGTTTTATTCAGACCGATGCGGCTATTAACCGCGGCAACAGCGGGGGCGCCCTGGTAAATACAAGCGGCGAACTGATAGGCGTGAACACTGCCATTGCCTCCGAGGACGGTTCCTACCAGGGCTACGGCTTTGCCGTGCCCTCCAATCTGGCCTCAAAGGTGGCCCGCGATCTTATTGAATACGGGGAGGTACGAAGGGCGCTGCTGGGTGTGACCATCCTCTCCGTCAACGCCAGCCAGGCCCGCAGACTGGGCATGGACCGGGTACGCGGGGTGCTGGTGAACGCAGTCACCGAGGAGGGGCCCGCCGCCCGCGCAGGCCTGCAGTCTGGCGATGTGGTGCTGGAGGTGAACGGCGATGCCGTCAACGAATCGAACCAGCTGCAGGAGAAGATCGCCGTGCTGCCGCCCGGCCGGGTCGTTACCCTTACCGTCTGGCGGGACGGCGAGCAGCTCCAGCGCGATGTTGAACTGGGCTTGCTGGAAGATGTGCAGCCCGAACTGGCGCAGCAGCCCTCCGGCGAAAGGCCCGGCCTTGAGCCCGCGCCCGAAGGGGAGGGACGGGGAAGCGTCAATTTTCACCGTTTCGAGGAGCTGGGCTTCCGCGTCATGCAATACACCCGCCGAGGAGAGGAAACGCTGATCATATCCGACGTGGAACAGGGAAGAGAGGCGGAACGACGGGGACTCAAGCCGGGCTATACGGTGTTGGACGTGGAGGGCGAAAGAGTTGAAGATCTGCAGACAATGAGAGATCTTGTGCGCCGCACCCTGGACCGCAGCGGATCGGTGGTTCTGCAGATCGAAACCCGCGACGGCACCCGGGGCTACTACGAACTGAAACGCCCATAGAGGACCAATTCCCATGTACCGACGCACGCTTGGAGCGCTGCTGATCGCCGGCGGTCTACTGCTGGTGGGCTGCTCCGCCCCCTCTCCCGCCATCCAAGACAACCCGCAGACCCAACCCGAAGCCGAGACCTCATGGCCCGGATGGTATCGGGCCGACACCCCCCTTCAGACGACCGGCTCCGGGGGATGGACCCTCCACGCCGCCGCGCTGGGCGCGGACTCCGCTCGTGCCGCCTCGGCGGCGCTGCAGCATGCCCGAAAAAACCTCTCCTCGCAGCTCTCCGAGCAGCTCGAGCAGGTGCGCCGAAGCGTGGCCTCCACGGAGGCTGCAAAGGACACGGGCGTGGCGGAATCGTCCTTTGTGATGGCGCTGCGCAAGGCCGAAAGGGAGCTCGGTGCACTGGCCGAGCGTGAGAGGACGGAGGCGCAGCTCTCGGACGAGGCTTCCTCCTGGCGTGCCTTCGTGGAGGTGCGGATGGACAAGCAGGTCCTGACGCGTCACCTGGAACAGGCCCTCTCGTCCCACGCCACGGCCTGGCAGGCTCTCCGCGGTTCCGATGGCTACCGGCTGTGGGGCGCGGGCGGCTGACTTACATGTTCTTGACGATCTCCTCGCCGAATTCCGAACATTTCAGCAACGTGGCGTCTTCCATGAGCCGCTCGAAGTCGTAGGTGACTCTCTTGCTGCTGATGGCGGCCTCGATGCCTTTTTCGATCAGATCGGCCGCCTCTCCCCATCCCATATAACGCAGCATGATCACGCCCGAGAGAATGAGCGAGCCGGGATTCACCTTGTCCTGACCGGTGTACTTGGGCGCGGTGCCGTGGGTGGCCTCGAAAACGGCGAAGCCCGTCTCATAGTTGATATTGGAGCCGGGGGCGATGCCGATGCCGCCCACGCAGGCCGCCAGGGCGTCGGAAATGTAGTCGCCGTTCAGGTTGAGGGTGGCGATCACGTCGTATTCCGAGGGACGGGTGAGAATCTGCTGCAGGAAAGCGTCGGCGATCACGTCCTTGATCACCAGCCCGCCGGGCAGCCTGCACCACGGGCCGTCGCCGATCTCCTCGGCGCCGAACTCCTCCTTGGCCAGCTCATAGCCCCAGTTCTTGAAACTGCCTTCGGTGAATTTCATGATGTTGCCCTTGTGCACCAGGGTCACGCTGTCGCGACCCTCCTCCAGGGCGTAGTTGATGGCCGAGCGGACCAGCCGCTTGGTACCCTCCTCCGAAACCGGCTTGATGCCCAGGGAGGTGGTGTCGGGGAAGCGGATCTTGTCCACGCCCATATCCTCCATGAGGAATTTTTTGAGCTTTTCGTTTTCCGCTGTGCCGGTCTGGTATTCGATGCCCGCGTAGATGTCCTCGGTGTTCTCGCGGAAGATCACCATGTCGTAGGGCGTGGGGTCCTTGACAGGACTGGGCGTGCCCTGGTAGTATTTAACGGGACGCACGCAGGCGTAGAGATCCATCTTCTGGCGGATGGCCACGTTGAGCGAGCGGATGCCGCCCCCGACAGGGGTGGTCAGGGGACCCTTGATGGCTACCTTGAACTCCTCGATGGCTTTCAGGGTGTCATCAGGCAGCCACACGCCATCCCCGTAGGTCTCAACCGCCTTCTCGCCGGCGTACATCTCAAACCATTCGATCTTCTTCTCTCCACCGTAGGCTTTCTCCACGGCGCTGTCCAGCACATTTTTCATTGCGGGCGTAATATCCACGCCGATGCCGTCGCCTTCGATGAAGGGGATGATGGGACGGTCGCCTACCTGGAGGCCGCCGTCGGTATCCTTGGTAATGGTGTCACCTTTGGAGGGGGGCGTGATCTTCGCGTAACTCATGGATGGCTGCTCTGCTTTGGGTTGAAATTCGGGGGGCTGAAGTATAGCAAAAAAAATCCTGTCATGAAGCAGGGCGGGGGTGGGGAAGGGGACCTTTTCGGGATTCCCGTGCAGTTGTTATATTGCATGGAGGTAAAACAAAAACCAAGTCCACGACCCATGCCTGGCAAAATGCCCTTCCGGTCGATGTTCGGGCACCAGCCCAAGCCCAAGCGCTTCGACTACGAATACCGCTACTACGACCCCAAACAGGAGGAACGCGAGAAGCGCCGGATCAAGATCGATCGGCCCTACAAGAAAACCCACCAGGGGAAGTCCATCGTTCTCTACGCCATCTGCCTGTCCTTTGTGGTCTGGCTCATATACCAGCTGGGTACCGTCTGAGAAGAACCCCGGTGCCGCATCTCTTTCTTCTCTATTTTGCCTGCCGTTTTGTACCTTTGGCAACCACGTAAACGACGAACTGCCAAGACCCGCATCCTTGAGCGAAGAGACCCCAGCATCGGAGTCCATCATACGCCAGCTCCCCCCCGAAATTTCCAATAAAATTGCGGCGGGGGAGGTGATCCAGCGTCCCGCCTCAGTGGTCAAGGAACTGATGGATAACGCCATCGACGCGGCGGCGGACCAGATCAAGATCGTGGTGCAGAATGCCGGCCGCACGCTCATCCAGGTCATCGACAACGGCTCGGGCATGGGCAGGGAGGACATTCGGCCCTGCTTCGACAGGCATGCCACGTCCAAGATACAGGACATGGACGACCTGTTCCGCGTGCGCACACTCGGCTTCCGGGGCGAAGCCATGGCCTCTATCGCCTCCGTGTCACAGGTGACGCTGAAGACGCGCCTGCCGGGACGCGACATGGGCTGGGAGTATGAGATTTGGGGCGGGGAGGAGAAATCCTTCGAGCCCGCAGCGGCTGAACCGGGCACCAGTGTCTCTGTGCAGAACCTCTTCTATAACGTGCGGGCCCGCCGGCAGTTTCTGAAGACCGACGCCACCGAGTTTCGCCATATTCTGCGTGCCGTGCAGCAGGCCGCCATCGCCCACCCCGACATCGGCTTCACCCTGCTGGCTGACACCGACACCATCTACGAGCTGCCGGCCGAGCAGCCGCGCAAGGAGCGCATCGCCGAGATGTTCGGCAAGAGCTACCGTGCCAGCCTGCTCTCCTTTGAGGAGGCGACCAGCTATATGACGGTGCGGGGACTGCTGGCCGATCCCAAACTAACCAAGAAGAGCAGGGGAGAGCAGTTTCTTTTCGTCAACGGACGTCCCTTTCAGCATCGCTGGCTCACCCACACCGTGCTCAGCGTATACGACACGTGGACCGGAGAGAATGAGTATCCCTTCTACGCGGTCTTTATCGACGTGAACCCGGAGCAGGTGGACGTAAATGTGCACCCGGCCAAGGAGGAAGTGAAATTCGAAGACGAACGCTCGGTCATTAAGCTGGTGAAATCGGTCGTCAAGAAGGCCCTTCACGAGCGTTTTCAGGTGCCGGAGGTGCCACGCGGTGCAGGGGAGGAGGAACCGGGATCCGGCTTCTCAGGCGGTTTTGCCTTTGGAGGTCCGACCAACCGAGTGCAGGATTCGGGGGACGGTGGACCCATGCGGCTGCCTTCGCGCATCAATTTCGGGGAGGACGGCGGGAAGCCATCCTCGCTTCGGGGCGGGAAAGGCGACGACTGGGCCGACCGTCTCTATGGGGGAGAGGAGGAGACAGCCACCCCTACGCAGGGACGGGAATTCTGGCAGCTCCACAACAGCTACATCCTCACGCAGACCCGCTCGGGCTTCTGCATGATTGACCAGCACGCCGCCCACAAGCGCATCATCTACGAAAAGGCCCTCAGCGCTACGGAGGCTTCCCTGCCCAGCACCCAGCAGCTGCTCTTCGCCCAGAATGTGGAGCTCTCGGCCTCCGAATTCGCCCTGCTGGAAGAGCTGCATCCCATCATCCAGCGCATGGGCTTCAACGTGGAGCTTAAAAGCGGCAATGCCGCCCTTATCAGCGGGGTACCCGCCGATATCGATGTGGGCAACGAGGGCACCATGCTCACCTCCATGCTGGGACGATACCGGGAGCTGGAGGGCGCCGTGGAGCTGGACGCCCGCCACAAGCTGGCCATTGCCTTCGCCTCACGCACCGCCATACGCAAGGGCAAGCGCCTTGCCAACCTCGAGATGGAGAACCTGGTAGACCAGCTTTTTGCCTGCGAGGAGCCCTACCGTGATCCTTTGAAAAAGCCCACAATCGTGTATCTTCCTCTTGAGGAGATTGAATCGCGCTTTCGCTGACCTGTCCCGCGCGACCGCTTCCAGTACAACCAATTCACCGTTTCCCCATGAACATCCTCGCCGTTGAGCCATACTACAGCGGATCCCACAAGGCCTTTCAGAACGGGCTGAAGGAACACTCCCGGCACAACATCATCCCGATCAACATGAGCTACAAGGGACGAAAATGGCGCATGCACGGTGATTCGGTGGCTCTGGCCGGCATGGCCGGGGAGGTGGAAGAGGATATCGACCTTCTGCTCGTCAGCAGCATGACCAACCTGCCTGCGTTTTTGGGACTCACCAACCCGCGTTTCTCGCATACGCCCACGATTATGTACATGCACGAAAATCCTTTCACCCAGCCGGTGCCTGAAGAGGAGGAGCGCGACACTACCTACTGCTACATCAACTACCTGAGCATGCTTACGGCAGACCGGCTCATCTTCTCCTCACATTTCCACAAGCGGGATTTTCTGAGAGCGCTGCCAGCTTTCCTGGAGCATTTCCCCGAGGACAAACACTACTATACGAGCGACAAGATTGCCGAAAAAAGCACCGTCATGTACCCCGGGCTCAATCTCCGACGTTTTGACCGGCAGCCGGACTCCCGTTCCGACAACGAACACCCGGTAATTGTCTGGAATCAGCGCTGGCAGTTCGACCGCAACCCGGCCATGTTTTTCCGCGTGCTCAACCGTCTCAACGACATCGACCTCACCTTTGACCTCATCCTGGCCGGCGACACCCAGCACGAGAAACCCGAGGAGTTCGAAAAGGCGTGGGCGCGCTACGGTCGCCACATTACCCACTTTGGCTATGTCGAGAACGTGGAGAGCTACAGCCGGCTGCTGCACTCAGGAGATATCGTGGTCTCCACGGCTACCTACGAGTTTTTCTGTGTGGCCATCATGGAAGCGGTCTACTGCGGCTGCCATCCGCTGGTGCCCAACCGCCTTCACTACCCCGAGCTCATCCCCGAAAGCCTCCACAAGCCGCTGTTACACGCCCCGGTGCTCTACGACACCGAAGACGACCTGTTCCACTACCTGAAGGACCTGCTGACGGGGGAGACGCAGCCCCTCCCCAAGCGTTCCCTGCAAAACATCAACGGGCACCTGGACTGGTCGGAGCGCATCCGCAAATTCGACGACCTCTTTGAAGAGACGCTTTCTATGGAAATCAGACCGTCGGTCTGATTTCCATAGTTCTTAAAGTCATATAGTCTAATAAGTCGAAGAGTCGGACTTTCTGACTCCTGGACTTCTCGACTTATTAGACTTGGTTAGCGGCCGTAGGCGATGACGTTGAGGGGATTTGTGCGGGAGGCCACCCGGGCCGGCAGCCAGGTGGCAAGGGTACAGAGCGCCAGCGTCACTCCGGCCGTGATGACGAAATCGAGGAGGTGGGGCTGCACCGGTACGTAGCTCATGTAGTAGTTCTGCTCGGAGAGGGGTATGAGCTGCCAGGTGGACTGCACCCAGGCAAATCCAAGCGAAAGGGCGAAGCCGATGGCCAGGCCCACCAGGGCCACGAAAAGCCCCTCCAGCAGAAAGATTGTACGCACCTGGCGGTTCTGCGTACCCATGGTCTTGAGTATACCGATATCGCGCGTGCGTTCGATGACCATCATCAGGATGGTTCCGATGAGGTTGAAGGCGGCCACCAGGATCATCACGCTGATCACGAATGGAATGATCTGCTCCTGCATCTCCACCCAGGCGAAGATGCTGCCGTACTGCTCCAGGATGGTAGTGGTACGGTAGGGGAAGGGCAGGTTTTCCGAAAGTGTCCTGTCAAAGGCGTCGATGGCGGAGGGATCCTCCAGCCGCACCTCCACTGCCGTTGCGTGGGCGCCGGGCAGCTGAAATAGTTGTCCGGCGTAACGTTTGTCGATGATCGCCAGCAGGTCGTCGAATCGGTCTATGCCGGTCTGATAGACGCCGGTGAGGCGAAACTGCTGGATTTCGGGCGAGTTGAGAGGGGAGGGGATGCCCTCCGCCGTAAAGGCGGTAAGCACTGAGCCAATGTCAGCGTCCAGGCTGCGGGCCATGCTGCTGCCCAGCACGATGCCGGGCATGCCGGCCGAGTCGGAGGAGAGGTCGTATTCGCCGCGGCTCACATACTGCTGAAGGTCGGTGACCACGGCGCCTGGCGAGACCCCCTTGAAGCGGGTGCCGGTGACCTGCGATGCGGTCTGCACCATGGCCTCACCTTCGACCACGGCCTGCGCCTCGCGAATTTCAGGAAAGCGGTCCAGCCAGGTAAGCAAGGTGTCGGAGCGATAAACGGGGCTGTCGGTGAAGGTTTCGACCGTCATGTGAGGAGCAAAGCCCATCACCTTGTTATCGATGACCGACTTGAAGCCGTGCACGATGGAGAGGGCGATAAGCAGTCCTGCGGAGCCCACCGCCACTCCCACAATGGCCATGGACTTGATGAAGGAGAGGAAGCGCGCCTGCTTTCGCTGCCCGCGGAAATACCTAAGCGCCAGGTACCATTCGAATTTCATGTTATTCGGGCTTCATCTGGGGAAAGAAAAGCACATCGCGGATGGAGTCGGAGTCGGTCATAATCATGGCCAGACGGTCGATGCCCACACCCAGCCCGGCCGTCGGCGGCATGCCGTACTCCAGCGCGCGCAGGAAATCCTCGTCCAGCGACATGGCCTCCTCGTCGCCTGCCTCCCTCAGTTGCGCCTGCTCCTTGAAGCGGCGCCGCTGGTCCTCCGGGTCATTCAGCTCCGAGAAGGCATTGGCGATCTCCTTGCCATTGCAGATGCACTCGAAACGCTCCACCAGGCCCTCCTTGCTGCGGTGCTTTTTGGCCAGGGGACTCATTTCAAGGGGATAGTCGGTGATGAAGGTGGGCTGGATGAGCTCCGGCTCCACATATGTCCCGAAAATCTCGTCGATGATCTTGCCTTTTCCGGCGCCCTTCTCCAGGGTAATATCAAGCTCGGATGCGATATTCTTAAGCTCATCCAAACCCTTGCGGTACAGGTCCTTACCGGTCTTTTCTTCGATAGCCTCCAGCATCGGAATACGCGGCCAGGGGCGGCGGAAATCGATCTCCTCGCCTCCCACCGTGACGATGGTGCTGCCGTGCATGGCGAGGGCCACCTTTTCGATCATCCCCTCGACAAAATCCATCATCCAGTGGTAGTCCTTGTAGGCCACGTAGAGCTCAACCTGGGTGAATTCGGGGTTATGGAAGCGGGAGAGTCCCTCGTTGCGGAAATCCTTGGAAAACTCGTAGACCCCCTCGTAGCCCCCCACGATCAGTCGCTTGAGATAGAGCTCGTTGGCAATGCGCAGGTAGAGCTTCATGTCGAGGGCGTTGTGGTGGGTCTCGAAGGGCCGCGCGGAGGCGCCCCCGTACTGGGGCTGCAGGATGGGGGTTTCCACCTCCAGGTAGCCTTTTCCGTTCATGAATTCGCGCATGGCCTGCACCATCTCGGTACGCTGGCGGAAGACCTCGCGCACCTCGGGATTGACGATCAGGTCGAGATAGCGCTGGCGGTAGCGCTGCTCCTTGTCGGTGAAAGCGTCGTAGGTGACCGTCTCGCCCTCCTCGTTTTCCGCCTCCTTGGGCATGGGAATGGGGCGTAGCGACTTGCTGAGGATGATGAATTCCTTGGCGTAGACGGTGGTTTCACCCGTTCCGGTAACGAAGACGTGTCCCCTGATACCGACGATGTCACCAATGTCGGTGAGTTTCTTGAATACCGTATTGTAGGTCTTCTCACCCACGTCGTTCTTGCGGATATAAACCTGCACCGTGCCCTCGGCATCCTGCAGGTTGAAAAAAGTGGAGCCTCCCATGATGCGCCGCGTCATGATGCGCCCGGCCACGGACACCTGTTCCGCCTCCCCGTGCTCCTGTCCGTCGCCGATGACAAGGTCGGGATGCTCCAGGATTTCGCGGCTGCTGTGGGTCACCTCGAAGGAATAGGGATAGGGATCGAGCCCCATATCCCGCAGCTCATTCAGTTTTTGGAGGCGAATTTCATGCTGCTCGGAAATCGTGGATTCGGATTCGCTCATGGATAGTTGAGGTTGTGGGTCTTCATTGGGGGTGCCAAATCACCAAAAATAGGAAATATGATGCAAAGTTGTGAGGTGCCTGCGGCCCTTTTCTTTCCCCTTATAGGAGAGGCTCTTATCTTTGATCCTATGGACCGCCGGAAACCTCTCGAAATACTCGACCAAAACAGCCTTCCCATGCTGCCGGGCTATGTGCGTTTGGCCTGGAGCCGGATGGACGCGGAGGGCGGCCAGGACGGACTCTCGGGGGAGGAGCATGAGGAGATGGCCAGTCTGGGCAGCGTGCGCCGGCGGCGTGAATACGGCATGAGCCGCATGCTCATACGCCGCCTGGCCGGCACCGCCGGCATGGAGCCGGCCGAACTGCGCATCCTGAGGGAGGAGGGAGGCAGGCCCTACGGGGAATACCGCGGCCGCCGTGTGCACCTGAGCCTCACCCACACCGACCGCCGTATCGCCTGCGTGCTGTCGGGCGACGGGCAAGTGGGACTCGACATGGAGCCGGAGGGGCGTCGCGTGCATGCGCACCTGCGGTCTCGCATGATGCATCCCGGGGAGGTGAAGCCCATGGAGAGCGTCGACACCCTCCGCATATGGACGCTCAAGGAGGCCATGCTCAAACTACAGGGCAGGGGACTGAGGACCAACATGAACGAGGTGTGCCTGTCACCCGACGGGGAAGGGCGTTTTGAGGCGATATTTAATAATGAGATGAGGGCCAAAATTTGTAGTTTTACGCACGATGGCCACTGGGTCGCCCTGGCCTACTTCATCTAGCAACAGGATCAGCGCATCGTTTTTCTGCCATGAACATCACCTCGTACACCCGGGAGCAGATCACCGAAGGACTCAACCGGGCAAGGGATGCCAACAGGGGAGCCGGCAGCGACCACATCCGCGTTCTCTTTTCGCCCATTACCATAGACGACCAAAACTTTGACCGGGCATGCGACATTTACAGCCGCATCGACCCGGATAACTACGAGACCGTGGTGGTCGTGGAGACGTATGGGGAAGACCTTGACAAGCGGCTGCCCATGCCTTCCAATCGCTTTTTCAAGACCCCGCTGGGACAGGTGAAGGCCAACGAGTTCATGCGTGACGAGTTCTGTGACGAAGACGACGATTTCTTCATCCACGACGAGGGCTACAGCGAGGATATGAGCCTGTTCCAGCAGCTGATGATGCTGCAGTGCACCTTCGGGGATGACTTCTCCGTGCTCAGCGTACAGGTGGCCGACCAGGGCCCGGCCATTGTCAAGGAGCTGGCCTGGGTGCTCGAGGAGGTGCTGGCCTCCAGGCGGGCGCTGGTAGTCTTCTGCTGCGAGCTTGATAACGAGCGCACGGAGGAATTCGAAAAGGTGCGCAGGATGATCGCCTCGAACAACCAGTCGGGACTCCTCAACTACCTGAACAGCGGCGAATCGCACATCCGGGGCACCTCGTCCTTTATCGCAGGCGTTTTGGTGGCACATGCCTGGAAGCTGGACATCACCTTTCTGAACGGCGAATACAGCAACAACCGCGGCAGTCTGGTGACCGCCTACGGCGACCGCCAAAACGTATTTATACGGCCGTGAGCTTCCCGCCGGTCAGTCTCATAGGGACCGGAGCGCTGGGCGGGGCCTTCCTGGAGGCCTTCTCGGAGCTGGAACTGGACGTTGCCGGTGTCTACAATCGCACCCCATCCCGCGCTACCCGACACGCCGATCGCTTTTCAGGCGCCCGCTCCGGCGCCTTTCCCGACACCACGGATGAACTGGGAGGGCTCCTTCTGCTTGCCGTGCCAGACGGGGCCGTGGCCGAAACGGCTGCGCGACTGGCCGGCCTGGGTGGAATCTGGGAGGGGCGCTGCGCCGTACACTGCTCCGGTACGCTCACCTCCGATGCGCTCTCACCCCTGTCCGACAAGGGCGCCCGCACGGCTTCCTTTCATCCCCTGCAGAGCTTCACGGCCGAAGGCGGGGGTGGGGCCCGACTGTTCGATGGCATCTGTTTCAGCACCGAGGGAGACGCCCGGGCTCTCCATCTGCTGGAAAAGCTGGCCCGCCTGCTGAACGCCCGCCTGCTGAAGGTGCGTCCTCAGCAGAAACCGCATATCCACCTGGCCGCGGTCTTTGCCTCCAATTACCTGGTGGCCCTGCTGGAGGCGGCCGGAAGGGCAGGGGCGGAGAGCGAGGAGGAGCGCGGGGAGCTGGTGCGCGCGCTGGGTCCCCTGGTGCGGCAGACGGCCGAAAACATCGCGGTCAAAGGCACCGGGGAGGCGCTCAGCGGTCCCATATCCCGGGGCGACGCCGGCACCGTGGAGAAACACCTGGAGCTGCTCGAAGATCATCCCCGCCTGCGGGAAATCTACAGGCTGCTGGGCGCCGAGCTGCTGGATCTTGTGAAAGGGCGTTCAGAGGAGGATGACCCCCGGACGAACGCATACTTAGAAAAGTTGTTGGAACGTTAAGGCCATGAACGCCTCTGAAAAAGACTACTACGAACGGGTCTACGAGGTGGTCCGCCGCATTCCAAGCGGACGGGTAACCACCTACGGGGCCGTCGCCTCGCACCTGGGCATTGCCTCAGGAGCTCGGATGGTAGGCTATGCCCTCAACGGTTCCGCCGACCGCCTGCCGGCGCACCGGGTGGTGAACCGGCTGGGTGAGCTGAGCGGCCGTGAACACTTTCCCGACGACACCATGCGGGAGAGACTCCGCCAGGAGGGCGTCACCTTCGTGGAACCCTACAGGGTAGACCTGGACCAACACTTTTGGAATCCCTCGGATCCGAATCAATGAAAGCAAAGATCCCGATCATCGAACTTGCCATCCTGCTGGCTCTGAGCGCATCGGCCGGTACCGCTTTTGCGCAGCAGGCCATCTCGGACGAAGAGCTGCTGGTGGACGCCGGGCCGGATACCCTCCAGCAGGTCATTGACTCCTACCAGGGGGAAAAGGCCGTAATCGTAAACGTCTGGGCCACCTGGTGCGCCCCCTGCATCGAGGAATTTCCCCATCTCGTCGATATTCAGCGAAAGTACGCCGACCAGGTGCAGGTGATCTTCGTGTCGGCCGACTTTCCCGACGTGCGCGGCCGCGCCCTCGACTTCCTGCGCAGGCAGGGGGTGGACTGGACCACCTATTTCAAGCAGGGCGGGGACCAGGCCTTTATTGAATCGCTTTCCTCCGACTGGAGCGGCGCGCTGCCCTTCAGCAAGGTCTACGACACCTCCGGCAGCGTGGTGGCCAGCTGGCAGGCCAAAACTTCTTTCGAAACTTTCGAGAAATACGTCAAACAAGCAATAAACCCCTGATATCATGTTTAAACAAACGCTTCGTCTGCTTACCGTACTGATGCTTGGCTTCGGCCTGGCGGCCTTTGTGCCGTTGGAAGAGCCGGCGAATCCCAAGCTTGAACTTGGTGCAAAGGCGCCCCTTACCGATTACGAGATGCAGAACGTGGACGGCGAGATGCTGAGCCTGTCCGACGTGGCCGGTGAGAACGGCGTGCTGGTGGTCTTCTCATGCAATACCTGTCCCTGGGTGGAACGCTGGGAGGACCGCTACAACCCCGTTGCCGGCCTGGCCGAGGAGAACGATATCGGCGTGATATTCCCCAATTCCAACGCGGCTATCCGCGACGGTGGAGAAAGCTTCCAAGACATGGTGCAGCGCGCCCGCAGCAGCGGCTACGAATTTCCCTACGTGCTGGACGAAGATGCGCGCCTGGCCTCAGCCTTCGGCGCCACACACACTCCCGATGTCTTCCTGTTCAACGGCGACATGGAGCTGGTCTACAAAGGCGCCATTGACGACAATGCCGCTTCGGCGGAGGACGTCGGGCAGCACTACCTGCGCGACGCCATCAACGCGCTGGCCAACGGCGGAGAGATCGGTCCCAAGGAGACCAAATCGCTGGGCTGCGAGATCAAATTCCCCGAATCCTGATACACATTTCCGCCTGAATTGGTTATTTTGAGGGCCTTCCGCCATGCGGTGGAGGGCCTTCTTTATAAATGCGACCTGCACCATGTACCGAGCCGAAACCGCCACACCAAATAATGCCGGAACCTCCGGGAGGAAACTCTCGGAGGTGGCGTATCCGGTCATGGAACACTTCCTGACCATACAGGGGGAGGGCGTGCATACCGGTAAGGCCGCCTACTTCATACGTACGGCGGGCTGCGACGTCAACTGCTGGTGGTGCGACGTGCAGGAGAGCTGGGACGAGGAGAAGCACCCGCCCGTCACCGTGGGCGAGCTGGTGGAGGCCGCCTCCGAAAGCGGGGCGCCTATGGCTGTGCTCACCGGCGGGGAGCCCCTGTTGCACGATCTGGGACCGCTCACGCGGGCGCTTCGGCAGGCCGGCCTGCGCACCCATCTCGAGACCAGCGGGTCCTCGCCCATGTCGGGACACGTTGACTGGGTCACCCTCTCCCCGAAACGCTTCAAGAAGCCGCTGAAGGAGGCCTACGCCTGCGCGGACGAGCTAAAGGTAGTGGTGCTCACCGCCAAGGACCTGGCGTGGGCCGAGTCGTGCGCCGCCCGCTGCCCCAACAACACGCGCCTGTTACTGCAGCCTGAATGGAGCCGAAGCGAGGAGGCCGTCCCACTAATTTTCGACTATATAAAACAACATCCTCAATGGGAAATAAGCCTGCAGACCCACAAATTCATGGGGGTGCGCTGAGCCGCCCATGAGTCGACTCTCCTCGCCATTTACCGCCGTTGTAACCGGTGCCAGCCGCGGCATTGGCCGCCGCATTGCCCGCGCACTCGCCCGCGAGGGTGACGTCTACCTGCTGCTGGTGGCCCGCAGCCGCGAGGGACTCGTGCGTACCCGAAGCCGCTGCATGGAGGAGGGCGCTCCCGGCGCCGAACTGCAATGCTGCGACCTGACGGAGCCGGAGCAGGTGCAGGCGCTGGAGGTTCCGGACACTTGGCCGCCCGTAGGCCTGCTTGTCAATAACGCAGGATCGTATCTTCTAAAGGACTTGCAGGCAACGACATACGAAGAATACCACAGACAAATTCAAAGTAATCTTTTCTCGGCCGTACATGCCACCGGACGCTTCCTGCCCGGGATGAAGGAGCAGGGACAGGGGCTGTTGGTCAATATCTGCTCGGTCGGCGCCCTGCAGGGACTGGCCGAGAGCGGCGCCTACGCCTCCTCAAAACATGCGCTGCTGGGGTTTACGCGCTCGCTGCGCGAAGAGCTGAAGGAGGAGGGCATAGGGGTCACCGCCGTCAACCTGGGACAGACGCACTCTTCCTCCTGGAAGGATTCTGACCGTGACCCGCGCGAGCTGGTGGATCCCGAAGATGTGGCGCGGATTGTGGTCGCGCTGGCGCGGCTGAGCGGACGCAGCGTAGTGGAGGAGCTCAGGGTTCAGCCCCAGGGAGGGCAGGGGCCTCCCTTATAGAGGGCATACCGGAGGTGTACCGACATGGAACGGTGGCGGCAAGGGTAACCTTTTGTAAAACCATTGGGATATCGCCCTCAATTTTTCCTTCTTATACCTTGGCTACAAGGTCATCAATCATAATAACAGTCGATTTTCCATGCACAAGTCACGTACATCCACCATCGTCGCGATGCTTGCACTCTTCCTGGCCGCCTGCAGCGGGGGACAGACCGACCAGGCCGCCCCGTCGAATACCTCAACCGATGGCAGCCAACCCGTCATGGGACAGGGCATACAGGACACCCTGGACACCTCCGGGTACACCCTTGAAACCGTCACGACCGCCGTTTCGGTGCCATGGGGCATGACCTGGCTTCCCGATGGACAGATGCTTGTGACCGAACGCAGCGGCAGCCTCCACCTCTTCGGCGATGGCAGCGAGCCCATACGCACGATCGATGGTCTGCCGGAGATCTGGGCGCGCAGCCAGGGGGGATTGCTGGACATCGCCCTGCATCCCAATTACGAGGAGAACGGCTGGATCTACATCACCTATTCAAGTCCTGAGGGCGGCGAGGGCGCTAACACGGCCCTCATGCGGGCCCGGCTCAACGACGATCGCACCGGCCTGGTTGACCAGGAAGTGCTCTACAAGGCCGAGCCCAACAGCGGACGGGGACAGCATTTTGGAAGCCGCATCGTTTTCGACAACGAGGGTCACGTCTTCTTTGGCATTGGCGACCGCGGCAACCGCGGGGAAAATCCCCAGGACATCACCCGGGACATGGGTAAAATATACCGTCTGAACACCGACGGCAGCATTCCGGAGGACAACCCCTTCGTGGGACAGGAGGGATTGGACGCCATCTTCGCCTACGGTATCCGCAATCCGCAGGGCATGGACCTTCACCCTGAATCGGGCGAGCTCTGGGAGCATGAGCACGGTCCGCAGGGCGGCGACGAAATCAACATTATCCGGGCCGGAAACAATTACGGCTGGCCGGAGATCTGCTACTGCGTCGATTACGGCGGAGACGAGATTACCTCCGATACCGCCCGGGCGGGCATGGAGCAGCCGGTATGGTACTGGAACCCGTCTATCGCGCCTTCAGGCATGACCTTCGTGACCTCCGATCGCTATCCTGACTGGCAGGGAGACCTGCTGGCTGGATCCCTGAAATTCGGCTATCTCGTACGTGTAGAGGTGGAAAACAACGAAGTGACAGGCGAGCAGATCGCCTTTGACGGCATCGGGAGGGTACGTAACATCGAGCAGGGGCCGGACGGCTACCTCTATGTAGCCACCGAGTCAGACAACGGCATCGTACGCATCGTACCCAATCAGTAGGACTTTCCTTGTAGCCGGATCTTTCCGACCGCTGACGGCGGTGTGGAGAGGTCCGAAGGGCAGGGTGGACAGGATCCGGCACAGCGCTGGTCTCCATGTCCATATGTTTAACTTTACATAATATAAATTATACGACATATATATAGTAAGTCTGCCAGGATTGACCGTTAAAGGATCGTAATTTCCTGCACGGCGCGCTATTGCGCGCGTCTGTAGCGAATGCGCCATTGCAGCTGCCAGCTCTCGCCCCCGTCGGCAGAGCGTTCCCAGTCCCAGGTCAGGCTGTCGCGCGTAATCTCGTGAAAAACCATGCGCTGTAAAACCTCGTTGCCCTGCGGGTCCATCCCTGTTCGGTGGAAAATGCGCCGGTCGCCGTCTACAGCCCCGGTAAAATCCAGGTAGCCTCCCTGGTTGTCCACCCAGGTCTGCTTCCACATGCCGGAGGCCGGCTGAAAGACCGACCAGCTGTTTCCGGCGTAGCCGTCCATGGTTCCCCCCTCGGCGGAGAAATTCTCCTGGATCACCCTGCCGCCCAGGATGCGTTCGATGCGGTTGGTGCCCCGACCGGTCGTCCCGTCCCTGTTCTCCCAGGTCAGGTTCCACTCGCCCAGCCAGAAATCGTAGAAATGGGCGGGTTCAAGATTGGCTATGCGAAGTGATTCCGGACTTTCGGATTGCTGGGCGTGCGAGGCGGCGGCAAGTATCATCAGCAGTACAACAAAGGCAAGAAGCGTTTTCATGGCGGTTCTGTGACGTTAAAAGTAGGGTTTCTCCCAAATTTGCCTTCTAAGCGTCTTAAATCGTCTCTGTTTATAAAGGTTGACCCCTTTTCAGGCCGAATTTCCGTACAAACGGTCCTTCTTGAACTGCGACGGCGTCTTGCCGGCATTCTCCTTGAAGACCTTGTTGAAGGAGGTCTTGTTGTTGAAACCCGACTCGAAGGCGATGTGCAGTATGGTCAGGTCCCGGTTGGAGGGATCGGCCAGCCTCAGCTCTCCGTCCTTCCACGGTTTCTCTCTGCGCATATGCGACTGCAGCCGCTCCAGCTGCTCGTCAAGTTCCCGGCGGTCCATTGTGGAGGTTTCGTACTTGCGAACGATCCGCAGCTCCTCTCCCGTTGGACCGTTCAGGTAGCCAAGATAGCCCACGGTATAGATAAAGAGCGTCATGGCCCCCGATATCATGTAATCGAATTCCACGTTGAAGTCGATGGTGTGCACCAGTACGTAATAGAGTGTATAGCAGCCAATAAAACCGCCGAAACAGGCTGCCGTGACAAGAAGGCGCAGACGCAGCTTGGAATAATCGGCTACCTCATGGATTCTTACGCCACGGAATCGACGCCGTATCAGCCACAGCGAGGCGCCCAGATAGGCGCTCAGATGCAGTACCTTGGCGCCCACCGGCAGCAGGCGCTCCAGGCTGCCCCACTCGGAAGCCAGGGTGCGTAAAAAAGTGAGCTTTTCGGGCGCAGACAGAAGGAAAAAAGGTGCCATCCATGCCAGGTAGAGTGCAAAAGGCAGCAGATGGGCAAGATGTTTCCGGGAAATCACCGCCTCCGGGTAAAGAGTGGTGAATATGTAGGCGAAGAACACCGGTCCGAAGAGAAAGTATAACGGTTCGGCCACCGCCATGAGGTGCGGGTAGACGCGCTGAAAGCCGGTCCAATAGGCCACGTAGGTGGCGAGGGTTATCGAAAATAGCAACAGGAAAAGGGCCATGAATCGCGAGGAGCGCGTTCCGTTTCGCCGCCATACCAGTCCCGACAGCACAAGCCCGTGAAGGGCGGCCAGCAGAAAAATCGTGGTCCAGGTGTTGAAAGAAGCTTCCATGGAACAAATGAGTGACACCTCCCTATAACTATGTTTGACAAAATATATTTCTTCAGAACAAGACCTGAAAGAGTGGTAAAGATAGCAAACAAGGAGAGAGCCGAACTTGACAAAGTCACTGGCTTGCAATTACTTATAGGCGTTCAAACCGGGAGGCACCATTCCGATACGCGGGACGGGACCATTCCCTCTAATGTGGTAATCCCCGCTTCATGCGCGTATTGATAGTGGAAGACGACCGGGTGCTCTCCCTTATGCTTTCGATGATGGTCCAGCGGCTGGGCTACCGCGTGGCGGAGACGCTCAGCGAGGGTGAAGAGGCCGTGCAGTACGTCCAGGAGCAGCAGGTGGAACTCATCCTGATGGACATCATGCTGGAGGGTGTAGTGGACGGCATACAGGCCATCCGGCAGATACGCGACTTCTCCTCTGTCCCGGTAATCTATGTAACGGGCAATTCCGACAGTACCACCCTGGAGCGCGCCGGGAAGACGGGCTATGCCGACTACCTGGTCAAGCCGGTGCTCATTGAGCACCTGAAGGAAGCCATCTCAAAGATCTGAAGCTCTTTCCCGACCGGATCGTGCCAGGGCCGCGTCCGGACCACAGACTGCGCGGAGTCCCCCCGGATGGATCCGTACCAAAAAATCCCGTTCCCCTTCTCCGAAGGCCTCACCGTCCATGTGCGCGGACACCGGCGCATCGAACCTGAGCCGGCATTCCCGCACCGGCCTGCTGTGCACCACAGGCAGCCAGCCCTGGCGGCCCGCGATAAACAGGGGCAGCAGCAGGGGCAGAAGTGCACGCGGGACCGGTTCACCGTCGATCCCGCAGGCCATGCGCCGGTGCATGAGACAGGTGCGCAACGCAGCGGCCACGTAGGCCAACCTGCCGCTCCCTCCCCCTTCGCGGACCATCCCGGCGACCTCCCCGTCGAAACCGAATCCCAGGGTGTTGATGAAATGGCGGCCGTTGCAGCTGCCCAGGTCCACCGAATGTATCCGCCCCTCACGCAGCAGCGCCAGGGACTTCTCCACGTCAAGGGGCACGCCCAGGCTCTTGGCCGTATCGTTTCCGTTGCCGACGGGAACCACGCCCAGCGCGCACGCCGTGCCGGCAAGTGCGCCTGCCACTTCGTGGACGGTCCCGTCACCCCCGCAGGCGGCCACCACGTCAAACGATTCAGCGAGCGACGCCGCAAGTCCGCGTATATCTCCGCTCCTGCGCGACGTCCGGTATGCTGTTTCCGGCCAGCCGGCTGTTTGCCGCTTCAGCCGTTCGAAGGGTCCCGCGGAACGGCCGCTATTGCTGGCGGGATTGTAGACGAATGCAACACGCCTCATAGGCAAAATAGTATATATCAATCACGCTAAACCATTGGTGTACATATATTTAGTCCTTGGTATCAAAAGCTATTTTGAAAGTACCGTCATCCTCCGGCCTCAGCTTGATCTTGTCTATGACCGCCCCGGTGTTGAGGGGACCATAGACGTGGGGAAACAACTCATCGCCTCCCTCCTCCCCCTCCTCGTATCTTACTTCGGGCTCCAGCGAGGCCACGTCGATAACCAGCAGCAGCATCTTGCGCTCACCGGGGTAGAGACGGTTGGCAACCTCCTCCAGCTGCCGTCCTGCCGAGCAGTGGACAAAGCCCGCCTCCTGCAGCGACGGCGGACGGTAGGTGCCTCTCTCCTGCCGTTCTTTCCATTCCTTTTCGCTGACCAGGTGAAAAATGATATCCTGTCGTTCCATTAATTTCTGTAATTATTGTATTTATAACATTATTCGTTGTAGGCAAGGTGCATCAGCGCGTCCCCCTTGTGCACCACGGGCGCGTGGTTCAGCCCGATCACCCTGCCCGAGCGGGGCGCGCTCACCTTGTACTGCTCCGTGCCGTAGGGATCGTTAATGTGTCCCACCACCTGGCGGTGCCGTACGGTATCGCCGGCCGCCACGCGCGAACGAAAGAGCCCGGCGTACCGGGCCCTCACCCAGGTGCTCTTGCGGTAGATCTGCGTCTCGCCCGCTTCGGGGGCGGACTCGCGCATCTCAAGGTGTTTCATCACTCGCAGCGTGCCCTCGATGCCCAGCCGGATACCCTCCTCGTCCAGGCGGTGGGACTCGCCAGTCTCGTAGACCAGGATATGCTTGCCCTTTTTGTGGGCCGCCTTCCGAAAGGATTTGTCTATGAGCGAGCTGTGCAGGATGACCGGAGGGGCAAAGGCGCGGGCCAACTCGGCGTTTTCGGGGACGTCGAGGACGCTTCGAACCTGCGGGAAGTTGGCCCTTGAGGCGCCGCCCGTGTGAAAATCAATGCCGTAGTCTGCGCGGGGCAGAATCTGGTTCATCAGGGTATGGGCCAGCAGGCGGGCCAGCGACCCCCCTTTCGCCCCGGGAAAGCTGCGGTTGATGTCCTTGCCGTCCGGTAAGCCACGCACATTCTGTATAAACCCGTAGAGGTTGACCAGGGGGATGGCAATCACGGCGCCGCGCCGGAGGTGCAGCTGCCCGCGGCTGATCATGCGGCGAATTATTTCGATGCCGTTGATCTCATCGCCGTGCAGTCCCCCGGTCAGCAGCAGTACGGGCCCCTCCTGCTCCCCGCGATACACGTGCACGGGGAGATCAATGGGGGTGTGGGTGGGCAGCCGGGCGACGGTGAGATGCAGTTCCCGGTGCTCGCCCAGAGCTATGGCCTCTTTGTTGATGACCATGGCGTCAGGCTTCGCTCTTTATCCTTTTGCGGCGGGAGCTTTTCTCGCTGTAGTCTTTGGCTCCCTTTTCCACGAAATGAATGATCTGTTCTGCAATGTCCTTCCCGGTAGCCCGCTCAATGCCCTCCAGGCCGGGCGAGGAGTTCACCTCCAGCACCAGGGGGCCCCGTTCTGACTGCAGCATATCCACCCCCGCCACCGAGAGTCCCATGACCCGGGCGGCAATGAGCGCGGCCCTGCGCTCCTCCTTGCTGAGACGGATCAGCTCCACACTTCCCCCGCGGTGCACGTTCGAGCGGAACTCCCCCTCTTTGCCGGTGCGCTTCATGGCACCCACCACCTTGCCGTCCACCACGAAGGCGCGTATGTCCTCTCCCTTGGCCTCGGCAATGTACTCCTGCACGATGACGCGTGCCTTCATGCTGTGAAAGGCCTGGATGATCGACTCGGCCGCCTTGAAGGTGGGCGCCAGCACGACGCCCACTCCCTGCGTGCCTTCCAGCAGCTTGACGATGAGCGGGGGGCCGCCCACGCTCTCGATAATCTTGCGTACCTCGGTGGAATAGTTGGTAAATACGGTCTTGGGCATGCCCACGCCCGCGCGCGCTAGGATCTGCAGGCTGCGCAGTTTGTCGCGGGAGCGTACCAGCGCCTGCGACTCCACAGCAGTGAAGACCTTCATCATCTCAAACTGCCGCACCACGGCCGAACCGTAGAAGGTCACGGAGGCGCCGATGCGCGGGATGACCGCGTCCACGCCCTGCACCCTGGTGCCCCGGTAGTAGATGCAGGGATTGTCCCTTTCGCTGACAATATCGCACTTGAGGTGGTCGAGCACGGTGGCTTCGTGCCCCGCCTCCTCGATGGTCTCAACCAGTCGGGAGGTGGAATAGAGTCTGGCGTTGCGGGAAAGGACTACAATGTGCATTCAGAAAGGTTTAATCGGATTCGGTTAAGGGTGCAGAACCGGTGCGTGAGACGTCCACCAGGAAACGTCCTTTCAGGACTTTCCGGCCCAGCAGCACCGCGTACTTCATGCCGGTACGGTCAGCCAGGGAGAAGTCAGCCGAAATTTCGCTTCCAAAAAGACGAACGGCGGCGTGGATGAAGATCCTTTCTTCAGAGACCCCGTTGGAGCTGCGTACGGTCTTGCGGCGCCGGACGGGCACCTCAATGGGCTCCGAACGATAGTTTTCGCAGGAGGGATCCAGCAGCCACAGGCGTACCCAGTCCTCCTGTCCGTCTCCCTTTTGAATGGCCTCCACCCGGTGGCAGTGCAGGCTGGAGGAGTAAGCGCCGGTATCGACTTTTGCCTCCAGGCCGGTGTAGTTCCACTGCGGAAAGTCCACGGTGACGTGCCGGCCGATAATTCGCAAATTGCTGTCCATACCGCATCGAGATACCTGGTTGCCGCCCGCTAGCAGAGTCGGTAAGTATACAAGTTATTCCACTCTCTGTCACCTGCAACCAAAAAGGGGGGCGTTGGACCGGCCTCTCTCCGGTCAGCGGGTCAGCGATTCAACCCGATGTCCTCAGCCGCTCCTTCCGAGGTGTCGGTGTCGCTGTAGTCGGCGCGGCCTTTTCGAGTCTGGGTCTCACCGTCGCCGCCACTTCGGCGCACGATCAGAAGTCCGGTCAGCAGCCACAATAACATGCTGACCCCGAAAAGCCAGGCAAAGAGGTTCGATTCAGGCTGTGCCCGAAGGGCCCAGCGGTCTACCTTCTCATCAAGTTCGGCGATCTGCCGGTGGGTAAGAAAACCCTGATCGCCGGCGTATTCAGCCCAGCTCAACTGCACCTTGCCGGTCCAGAAATTGTTGAACCTCTGCCAGTCGTTCCGCACCTCCTCGCCGCCCTCTTCGGTGGCGCGCTCCAGGGAACGGTCCAGGTAGCTGTCCATCTCCTTGAAAAGCTCCCCGCTGCCGTTCACTTCGGCCACGGGTAGATTCAGCTCCTGAAGATCGCGGTTAACGGCCATCCAGAGCTGCGTATCGAGACGCTCCCCCCAGCGGGTGAGCTGCTCCTGGATGCGGTCACGCCGTTCCTCGCCCTCACCATACGTACTCAGCAGCTGTTCGTCGAGGCGATTCCACATGGCAGAAAATTCGCGGTGCACCTGGTTCATGCGAAGGTAGTCCATCACCTGCAAGTCAGCGGACTCCTCCAGGAACGCCGCATTGCGGGCAGCCACACGTTCGATCAGGTCAAGGGGACCGCCGTCTCCCGACAGGGATCCGCCCTGACTTAGCTGTTCTTCCTGGGCGGCGGGCAGATCGGCGTAAGTGACCGTCATCGAATCGACGATAGAGCGTACCAGAGCATCTCTGCGCTCGACGCTTCGCCGGTACTCGGCCGCCAGTTCCTGCAGATCCCGCTTTTCCACCGCGGTGGACCGCATGGCCTGCTGCAGGGAATCCGCATGGCCTGTGAGGGACTGCAGCTGCTCGTCGTAGCTGGTCAGCTGGCGGTTCATGCGCTCGATGCGGTTGTTCAGGCTCGCTATTTCGGCCAGTCGGGCGCGGGTATCGACTGCTCGGCTCCGCAGCCGGTCCATCATGGCACGGTAGGAGCGCGGATGAAGGGCTTCGTCGAGCAGCTCTCGGTGCCCAGAGAATCGATCTTCCAGGTCGGAAATCTCCGCTATAAGCGAATCGGCCGCAGCGGGACTTCCCACCAGGTCAAGCCGTCCCTGCAGCTCGGACCAGGCCTGGGTGAAGGATTGGTAGATTTCGTAGTCGGATGGTTCGGGCTGTTCCTGTACGGACTGCTGCGCTGTCGTAGCGCCAAAGCAGGCCAGCAGGAGCGCTGTCGCGACAAGGGGTATGCTTATAAGTCGTATCATGGTTTGCCGGCCTCCGCCGTGGTTTCAGGTTGGGAAGAAACGATGCCGCTGCTGGAGAGGCGGTAGCTCTCGCCGGTCTGCCGGTTCAGCAGCACTACATAAGGTTCACGCTGGTTGAAGGCGGGGCGAGCAATGCCCTCCTTAGAGATGAGGATACGCCTTTCCACCTTGAGGCGACTGTCCAGGGGTTTCAGAACGTAGACGTGCCGGTAGGATGAAGCGGTCACGAAATAGTGGCCATCCTGTCCCCTGATCAGGCGCACTTCGCGGGTACTCACCGAGGTGCTGTCGCCCGTTTCGGCGTATTGCAGCGGTAGGATACTGAAGGAGAGCCCGCTTTCGGGATCCCTGATTACGCCCTCTGCGTCGGGTTCCAGGACGCTTTCGATGGGCTGGGCGTACTGCACGTCGGAGATTACCATTGACTGTTTGCAGCCGCCCATGAGGATGATCCCTGCGAGCAGGACCAGGGATAGAAGGGATGCTCGGGTTGGTAGCATGGTCGGGTCCGTTTTGTTAGCCTGTTACCGTTAATGTGGGTCACTCCACATGCATGTATAGGCCTGGACCCGCGGGCGTGTTCCCGCGCAGGAAAAGAAATGTTGGAAACCCTAGAGGGAGAGGAGCACTTCGAAGGGCACGTCGCCGGGAAGCCTGCCCCTTCCCCCCAGGTCGGCCAGCTCGATAATAAAGGAGTAACCTGCCACCTTTCCCCCCATGTGGCGTACCAGTTCGGTGGCGGCCTGCGCCGATCCGCCCGTCGCGATGAGGTCGTCGTGAATAAGCACGGAAGAGCCCTCCTCGAAGGCGTCGGTATGAATTTCAAGACGGTCCTGCCCGTATTCCAGCTCGTAGGTGGCCTCGTGGGTCTCGGCCGGCAGCTTGCCGGGCTTCCGGATGGGGACGAAACCGGCGTGAAGGTCCTGCGCCAGGTTGGTGCCGAAAAGGAAACCGCGGGATTCCAGGCCCACCACCATGTCGATGTCGGTGCCCCTGAAAGGACGCGCCAAAACCTGCGAGGTGAGCTCCAGGGTGTCGCGGTCGCGCAGCAGCGGCGTGATGTCCTTGAACTGTATGCCCGGCTTGGGGAAGTCGGGGATGTTGCGGATCCTGGAATTCAGAAGTTCGAGTATGCTGCTGCGTACGGATTCCATGCGGGGAGATCGAGTTTGCGATTGAAAGGGATAATAGCCAATCCCCCCGCAAAGGTGCAATATTACATCTTATGCCTAATTCCGCTATACTCCAATCTCGGCAAATCCCTCAAGCCTTACAGCTCCATGTCACACAACGGCATCTCGTTGAGCAGCCAGCACGAGCGCTATATGATGCAGGCCTTCCGCCTGGCCGAGCAGGCCTACGAGGAGAAGGAGGTGCCTGTGGGCGCGGTTGTGGTACATCGGGGACGTATTATCGGCAAGGGCTATAACCAGACCGAAAGACTGAAGGACCCTACCGCCCATGCCGAGATGCTGGCCGTATCGGCCGCCTGCGCCACCCTGGAGTCAAAATACCTGGAAGAGTGCACACTCTATGTGACCCTGGAACCCTGTCCCATGTGTACCGGGGGACTGATCTGGGCGAAGCTTCCCCGGCTGGTCTTCGGGGCGTGGGACGCACGTGCGGGTGCCTGTGGCAGCATGTTCAATCTGGCCGACCACCGGAAGCTCAATCACCGCATCGAGATCATCCAGGGCATTCTTGAAGAGGACTGCGAGGCGCTTATGAAGACTTTTTTTCGCGAGCGCAGGAGCTGAGCTCTCTACCGAATATTGACAAGCATGACAGAGCGTTACGACTACATTATCGCCGGCGCCGGTGCGGCCGGGCTCAGCCTGGCGCATCACATGCTGCGGCCCGAACTGTCAGACAGGAAGATCCTGGTGGTGGACCTGCGCCTGGAGCCTCTCAACGACAAAACCTGGTGTTTCTGGCACGAGGGGGATCCTCCCTTCCCCGACCTGGTAAAGCGCTCCTGGGAGCGCGGGGAAGTGCGAATGGGCGATCGCACCATGCCTGACCGCCTGCTCGACCACCGCTACTCCTGCATACGCAGCTGGGATTTCCGCCGACACATCCTGGAAGAGCTGAGGGGTGACGACCATTTCGACCTTCTCGAAGCCCGTATTGAGAGTCTGGGCAACGAAAAGGGGCGACCTACGCTGAGGACCGGCAGTCGCGTCTTTACCGCTGAGTACATCTTCCAGAGTTGCCTGGAGCCCGAACCCGCCGCGGGAGGAGCAGCTTACCCTCTTCGTCAGCATTTCCTGGGCTGGGAAGTAGAGGCCGGGAAGGAGACTTTCCGCCCCGACCGCTTCGTGCTGATGGATTTCGACGAAACCTTCACCGGCGGGGTGGCCTTCATCTACCTGCTGCCCTGGTCGGAGCGCCGGGCGCTGGTGGAGTATACCGTCTTCTCAGCCGGACTGCTGGACGAGTCCGACTACGAGCGCAAGATCGAGCTCTACCTCTACAACCGCTACGGCATCCGCAGGCTGGACTATCGGCGCACGCGCACCGAACGGGGCGTCATTCCCATGGACGACCGGATCTATCCCGCCTGGTACGCCCCGGGCGTACTGAACGTGGGAACCGTCGGAGGTCTTACCAAGCCTTCAACGGGCTATACCTTCACCCGCATACAGCGACACAGCCGGCAGGTGGCGGCCGACCTGGCGGCGGGACGCCCGCCCTCGCCTCCCCCCCGGCCGGGACGCTTTCATGCCTACGATCTCTGGCTGCTTCAGATCATGCACGAGCGGCCCCGTGCGGCCCTGGATATCTTTGAAGCCCTTTTCCTGAACAACGATATGGACGCGGTCTTTGCCTTCCTGAGCGAGCGCTGCAGTGTGGCGCGGGAGCTGAAAATCATGGGCAGCGTACCTCCCCTGCCCTTTCTTCGCGCCATCTGGAAGAGCCGGGGCCCCCTGCTGCGCTGGCTGCTCAGCCGCCTTCAGGGGTCAGCGCTGCCTCCCAGCAGGAAGCCGTAGGGCTTAAGGGCCTCCACTTCCAGGAAGATGCAGCGCAGGATACCCAGGAAGGGCACAAAGAGAATCATGCCGGCTATGCCCCATATCTGTCCCCCGATGATCAGCGCCACCAGGGCCATGAAGGGATTGATGCTCACCCGGCTGCCGATCACATTGGGCGTAATAAAGTTACCCTCCAGGAACTGCACCGCCGCAAAGACGCCGATCACCGCCACCGGATCCCAGAACGTCTGTGAAAATAGAAGAGCCCACAGTATGGCGGGAATGCTTCCCAGGATGATGCCGATATAGGGTATGACGGCCAGCACGGCGGCGAAAACCGCAAAAAAGAGGGCGTTCTCCAGGCCGATGATCCAGAGTCCGATGGCGTTGAGTGCGGCCAGGATGGAGATGA
Source organism: Balneolaceae bacterium (assembly GCA_034521445.1). NCBI lineage: Bacteria > Pseudomonadati > Balneolota > Balneolia > Balneolales > Balneolaceae > Balneolaceae bacterium. The sequence goes on from JAXHMM010000017.1 coordinate 114,290, forward strand.
CGGTCATCATGCCGATGATGTAGTTCTGGGTGACGTCCTGTACGTCGGAGATGACCGAGTCGACCGACCGGCTGTCGCGCCGCGAGGTGACCAGGTGCAGAAAGTGCCGAAAGAGGTTGCGGTAGTACATCATGAAAAAGACGAAGATGGGCAGCAGTCCCAGCGTGGTGAAGACACTGGTGGTGGCCCCCACGGCCGTGGAGAGATACTCCCCGCTGCCCTTGACAAGCTGCTGCAGCCCCTGCTCCATGTAGGCGATCTGACGCTCGGGGGTGATGCCCAGCAGCGATTCGGCCGTCGCCGTCAGCTGTTCGCTTATCTGCTGGATGCGCTCGTTGGCCTCCGGAAGTCGGTCAGCGAACTGCACAATCTGCGTGGAGAGCAGAAAAACAAGTCCGGCAACCACCACCAGGGCGGCGAGCAGGCTCAGCAGGATGCTGCCCACCCGGCCCAGTTTCCACCGCTCGAAGCGGTCGCGCAGAGGGTCCAGCAGCATGGCAAAAAAGGCGGCGAAGGCCAGCGGCATCAGGATGAACTTGCCGTAGACCAGCAGCTGCACCAGTACAAAGAGGGCGACCAGCACGGCGGTGCCCTTCAGCCAGGCGGGATAGGAACGGTTCATGGTAGGTCGGTTCTTGGTTTATGCGAAGATGGTGCTCAGTAGGCGCGGGCTACGTCCTCGGAAGGACAGAGAACGCCCAGTCGCTGGGTAGTAGTCGGGACCCGGTTTGCGTCCCAGCAGCGCGGCGCACCATGTCCACCGGCAGGGCGTTCTGGCGCAGGATGAAATCGTGGAACTCCTTCTCGCTCATATCCCCGTTTACCACAAACTCATGGTGCAGGGCGCGAAACTGCAGTCCCCCGACCAGGTAGGCGATCTGGTAGAGGGGTCCGTAGCCCCCGGTAAAGGAGCGGCGCACCTCCGCCTCCGCGTTGGCACGCTCGTGGCCCACCTTCTCCACCAGGAAATCGATGCTCTCCTGCGGCGACATCTCACCCAGATGGTAGCTCAGCGAGAAGATGATGCGTGCGCTGCGGTGCATGCGCCAGAAGAGCATGCCGATGCGGTCCTCTGGCGAGCGGGGAAAGCCCATGTCCCATAATCGCAGCTCCCAGTAGAGGGCCCATCCCTCCGTCCAGAAAGGCGTGGAGAAGGCCTGCTCACGGTAGGGCCGGTGGCGGTCGTTCATAAATCCCTGCAGGTGGTGACCGGCGATGAGCTCGTGGTGCACCGTGGCGCGGGAAAAATGGGGGTTGTTGCCGCGCATGCTCATCATTTTTAGCTCGTGCTCCATGGTGTTGGTGGGGTAGGATATCTGGATCACCTCCCCTCCCAGGAAAAACGGCGCGTAGCGCTGGCGCTCGGGCGACATCATGCTCATGCGCCAGGTCTCCTTGGCCAGGTCCGGGATGGTAAGCAGGTCATGCTCCTCCAGGAAATCCACCGCCCCCGTGGCCAGCCCGTAGATCATTTCGGGCTGCTTGCCGGCGGGTACGTAGCTTTGCTTGACGTGCTCCAGGGCCGCCCGCCAGTCGTCCCCGTAGCCCAGTTCGCGGGAGGCCTTGAGCATCTCCCGCTGGCACCACGCGAATTCGCGGTTGGCCAGATCGATGAGTTCCTTGGGGGTGTAACCTATCATCTCGTACGCCAGCATCTCCATCACGGCCTCGCGGCCTGCGGGGTTTCCGATAATGCCGCTGCCGTCGTCGCGGTGACTCTGGTCGGCCCTGTACCCCTGCAGGAAGGCGCGGTAGCCGCCGAGCAGGGAGTCGGCGCGGCGGTAGGGTTTCTCGGCCCACCAGGTTACGTCGGGATCGTAGCCGTGATAAAATTCCCAGCTGTAGGCCAGGGTCTCACGCAGATTCTCCACGGCATCGGCCGCCGCCTCCGAGCGCTCCGGGGAGAGCGGCGCCATGGAGGCAACCCTGGCGCGGGCCTCCGTGACGGCCGCTGCCAGGCTGTCCAGGCGCCGGGCCATGCGTTGACCGTCGGGGTCCTCCCCTACCCTGCGCTGCCGCTCCAGGCGTGCAATCATGGGTTCGAAGGGGACCGCAAAGCTTGCCCGGCGCCAGGCTTCGGCCTCGGCTCGCAGCGCGGCCCGGTCGCTTTCCACGTTACGCCTGAGCAGGGTGTAGTCGATGCCTTCAGCCACGTTGAGCGCGGCGTAATCCACCTCCTCCAGGCGCTGCAGCCAGTCCTGGTAGAAGTTTTCCATTCGGGTGAACCACTCTTCGTTTTCCAGGACGTAGGTACGTCCCAGGCTGCCCCGGTCGGCATCATACTGCTCGATCAGGGTGTACATGCGCCCAGGTCTCTCCTGGGCGGCGGCAGGCGGTACCAGCAGCAGGGCGGCCAGGACCAGTATCAGGCAGGGGATGGCAGCTTGCAGGCTTCGTTGGTCACGGTCATGCATGGGAGTGGGATGGTGTTGATGCCGGATCTTGGCCGAATATATATATAAAATGCCCCGATGTGGAGGTCGGGGCATTTTTCAGGTTCTGAAGTTTGACGGTTACGAGCAGCCTGTGGTCGATCCGCAGGTGATGCATTTCTGGCAGGTGCCGTTGCGGACCATGGTCATGCTCCCGCACTCTGGGCAGGAGTCGCCGGTGTAGCCCAGCTGCTTGGCACGCTCGTAGTCGCTTTCGTAGCTCCCCTGCTTGCCGTTGCCACTGCGGTCTTGAGGACTGTCTTCCACGGTTTCCGGCTCGTATTCGGGTGAGTGGAAACTGGAATCGCGCTGGTCCGAATCGGGGTCGTTTTCGTCCGAATCGGGGGCTTCGGCATCCGCCCCGCCCTGCCGCTCGCGATCGGCCTCCTCCTGCTCGGAGGGGCGCAGCTTGCGCGTGAGGATCTCCTCGGCGGGCACATGCGCCAGGTCGTCGCGACCCATGTAGGTGACGGCCAGCTCCCGGAAGATGTAGTCGATGACCGAGGTGGTCATTTTGATGTGCGGATTGCCCTGAACCGAACCGCTCGGATCGAACTTGGTGAACACGAAAGCGTCCACGAACTCCTCGAGGGGCACGCCGTGCTGCAGCCCAAGCGAGATGGCGATGGCGAAGCAGTTGGTGAGGCTCCGGAAGGCGGCGCCTTCGCGGTGCATGTCGATGAAGATCTCGCCCAGCTGTCCGTTCTCATACTCGCCGGTGCGCAGGTAGACGCTCTGACCGCCGATCTTCACCTTCTGCGTGTAGCCGCTGCGGCGGTTGGGAAGCCGCTTGCGGCTGGCCACGTACTTGTGGATGATTTTCTCGGCTGTTTCCACCACGGCGTCCTGCGCTTTGGAGGTATCCTCGTCGGAGGGCTCCAGGTCTTCCTCGTCCAGATCCTCGAAGACGTCGCTGAGGCTGTTGAGGGGCTGGCTCAGTTTGGATCCGTCGCGGTAGAGGGCGTTGGCCTTGAGCATGAGCTCCCAGGATTCCATGTAGGCATCCTTGAAGTCCTCCACAGTGGCCTCGTTGGGCAGGTTGATGGTCTTGGAGATAGCGCCCGAAATAAAAGGCTGGGCCGCGGCCATCATGCGGATGTGTCCCCCGGGTTTGATGTACCGGGTGCCCGTGCGGCCGCAGCGGTTGGCGCAGTCGAAGACCGGCAGGTGCTCGTCCTTCAGGTGGGGCGCGCCCTCCACGGTCATGGTGCCGCAGACGTAGTCGTTGGCCTCCTGCACCTGATCGTCGTCAAAGCCCAGGTGCCGCAGCATGTTGAATTGCGGGTTGGAGAGCTGGTCTTCTTCCAGGCCCAGCTCCTCGCGGCAGAAATCCTCGCCCAGCGTCCACTGGTTGAAGGCGAACTTGACGTCAAAGCTGCTGGGGAGGGCCTCCTCCACCGCCGAGATCTGTTCGTCGCCGAAACCCAGCTCGCGAAGGCTCTCCTCGTTGATGTGGGGGCAGCCCTCGAGGGTAGCGTGTCCCTTTGCATAGGTGATGATCTCGTCGATCTCGCCGTCCGAATAGCCCAGGTTTTCAAGCGCGCGGGGAACACTCTGGTTGATGATCTTGAAATAGCCGCCGCCGGCCAGCTTTTTGAATTTGACCAGGGCGAAATCGGGCTCGATGCCCGTGGTGTCGCAGTCCATGACCAGTCCGATAGTTCCGGTCGGGGCGATGCAGGTCACCTGTGCGTTGCGATAGCCGTGCTCCTCGCCCATCTTGACGGCGCGGTCAGACTCCTCCTTGGCCTTTTTAAGCAGGTAGTCCGGGCAGACACTTGCGTCAATGCCCATGGGCTTGACGGTGAGCCCCTCATACTTGTCGGGGTCGATGTTGTAGGCCGCCCGCCGGTGATTGCGCACCACACGCTTCATGGGTTCGGCGTTGCGTTCATAGGCTTCGAAGGTACCCAGCTCTTCGGCCATTTCTGCACTGGTGGCATAGGCCCCCATATGCATGATGGAGGTGAGTGCGCCGGCGATGGCGCAGCCCTCATCGCTGTCGTAGGGAACCCCCTGTACCATGAGGGCGGCGCCCAGGTTGGCATAGCCGAGCCCAAGCGTGCGATAGATATAGGAGAGCTCGGCAATTTCCTTGGAGGGAAACTGGGCCATGAGCACAGAGAGCTCCAGCACCACCGTCCACATGCGCGAGGCGTACTGCAGTAGCTCGAGGTCGAACTCCTCGCACTCTTCGGTCTTGAAGTACTTCATCAGGTTCAGGGAGGCCAGGTTGCAGGCTGTATTGTCCAGGAACATGTACTCCGAGCAGGGATTGCTGGCGTTGATGGGCCCGTCTTCGGGGCAGGTGTGCCACTCGTTGATGGTGTCGTGGTACTGGGCCCCGGGATCGGCGCACGACCACGCCGCGTAGGCGATGTCGTCCCAGAGCTGGCGTGCCGGGATGGTCTTGCAGGCTTCGGGCTCGCGTCCCTCCTCTTCGGCATCCCTCTTCTCGGTGCGCCAGAGGAGGTCCCACTCCTTGTCCTCCTTGACGGCCTGCATGAACTTGTTGGGCACGCGCACGGAATTATTGGAGTTCTGTCCGCTGACGGTGCGGTAGGCCTCGGAATCCCAATCGGTGTCGTAGGTGTCGAATTTCAGATCGGTAAAGCCCTGTTCGGCCAGCTGTACCACGCGCTCGATGTAGTTGAGAGGCACGTCGTCGCCGCGGGCCTCGCGGATGGCCTGTCCCAGCTCCTTGTTCTTGGTGGGATCGCGGCTGACGGCGCCGTTGAAGGTGCGCCCCTCGATCTCCACGGGCTTGTGGCAGAGCCGGATGATATTCTTCAGGTGATCTTCCAGCACGCGCGATCCGGTGACCATCGAAGCCACCTTCTGCTCCTCGCGCACCTTCCAGTTCACGTACTCTTCGATGTCAGGATGATCCAGGTCCAGCGTGACCATCTTGGCCGCCCGGCGCGTGGTGCCGCCCGACTTGATGGAGCCGGCCGCCTTGTCGCCGATCTTAAGAAAACTCATCAGCCCCGAAGATTTCCCGCCGCCGCTAAGGGGCTCCCCTTCAGCTCGGATCTTGGAGAAGTTGCTCCCGGTGCCCGATCCGTATTTGAACAGGCGCGCCTCGCGCACCCAGAGGTCCATGATGCCGCCCTCGTTGACCAGATCATCGCGCACGCTCTGAATAAAGCAGGCGTGGGGCTGCGGGTGGGTGTAGGCGTCTTCCGAACGCTTGAGCTCGCCTGATTTCCCGTCTACATAGTAGTGTCCCTGGGCAGGACCGTTGATTCCGTATGCCCAGTGCAGGCCCGTGTTGAACCACTGGGGGCTGTTGGGGGCCGCCATCTGGTGGGCCAGCATATAGCAGAGCTCCTCATAAAAGATGCGCGCGTCCTTTTCGGTGTCAAAATAGTCGTGCTTCCACCCCCAGTAGGTCCAGCAGCCCGCCAAACGGTTGAAAACCTGCCGGCTGTCGTGCTCGCTGCCGTAGCGATCCTCTTCGTCCAGCTTTTTCAGGGCGCCGGCATCTTCTTTTGAGCCCTGAATCCACTCCGGCACGCCCTCCTCTGCAATGCGTTCGGTCGCGGCGGGCACGCCTGCCTTGCGGAAATACTTCTGTGCGATAATGTCGGTGGAGACCTGCGACCAGGTCTTGGGAACAATCACCTCGTCCATGCTGAAAACCACCGAACCGTCGGGGTTCTTGATCTCCGACTTGCGGCTGACGAATTCGAGATCGCCGTAGGGTTGGTCCCACTCCTCTTTGGTATTGTGACGTTTAAATTCCATAGAAATACACCTTAACTTTAGCCTTTATTCTGTAATGACTGGGTGGTAGAAAAATAAAATGGGCCTGCCCGTGCCAAGCCGCCTTGTAAATCAATAATATACAGGACTAGCGGAAGCTTGCAACTAAAAAATGAAATACTTTTCCACAATTACCTGGAGTTATCCACATTGAAAAATTCGTTTTCAATATGCGCTATGGAGGGATTAATTTGTGATGTATTTTATAATCTATTTATAACTATCTTATCGTAAAAAATACATAAACTAAATCGCCTTTCACAGGTCTATAACCCTAAATTTCCTGGGGAAGCACTGCGCAGGAGCGGCCTAAAAAGTTATCAACAGACCTTCAGGACAGGAGATAAATAATATAATTTTCACAACTATACAGTATGCATAAATTTATAGATTTTTATGTTTGTGATAGATATGTTATAAATATATTTCAATACATATGACATTTACAGTTATTTATCAAGTTCTCAACCCTATGTGCCAGCCTCACCTGGTTTTACTCTCCTTCCCGGACAGCAGTTGCCTGCACGCCTCCAGCAGCCCGGACACGGAATCAAAACAGCGAGACGCCCCTCCCCCATCGTCCAGGGTCCACCGGTAGCTCCTCTCCCCCTGCGACCGCGCCTCCACCAGGGGTGCCTGCGTACACTCCTTCGCCTCGCGAACCCGGAAGCCTTCGCGCTCAAGAGCGCGACGCGTCCAGAAAAGGGGAACCGGGTCGCCTGACACCCACAGTTCACGCTCCGGACTGCGGTGAATATTGAAGGAGCCTGAGCTGCGGTCGAAGTCGAAGCTCTCCTTGCGGAAAACCTCCTCGAAGGTGCCGTCCAGGACCAGGTCTTCGGGCACGCCCGACCAGAGACTCACGTCGCGGTTCATGAGCCATACACGGTCGGCCGCTTTCAGGGCCAGGTCGAGCTCATGGGTGGAGGCCAAGATGCCCTTGTCCGTTTCGTGTGCCAGTCGGCGCAGCAGCTGCATGATCTCCACGCGATTGGGCAGGTCGAGGTGCGCCGTGGGCTCGTCCATTAAGATAAATGGCGTGTCCTGGGCGAGTGCGCGTGCAATCATCACCTTCTGGCGTTCTCCGTCGCTGAGCCGCGAGATGTCACGCGCCACAAAATCCTCCAGGCCGGTGGCGCCAATGGCCCAGCGCACCTTCCGGTGGTCCTCCTCCCGCAGCTGTCCCAGCCAGCCCGTGTAGGGTGTGCGCCCGAAGGCCACCATGTTGTAGACGGTGAGGTTGCCCAGGGTGACCCGGTCGGTCAGAACGGTGCTCATATAACGGGCGCGTCGTGCGGCGTTCATGGCCCCTACGTTCTGCCCCCCCAGCAGGATCTTGCCGCCCAGGGACGGGTGCATGCCTGCCAGGGTGCGGATGAGGGTCGATTTGCCCGATCCGTTGGGTCCCAGCAGGCAGATCAGCTCCCCTGCATGAAGGTCAAGCTCCAGCCCGGAAGCCACGACCACCGGACTCCCGCCGCCGTTGCGGTAGCCGATCTCCAGGTCGCCGGTATGCAGCAGCCTCGCGTCCATGTCTAAAAGGAGGCCCCCAGGTTACGGCGTTTCAGAATGACCCAGATCACGACAGGCGAGCCGACCATGGAGGTCACCGCACTGATGGGCAGGGTGGTGGCGCTGCCGGGCACCTGGGCCACGATGTCGCAGATCAGCATGAGCAGGGCGCCGGTGACCAGGGTAGCCGGGATGAGCACCTTGTGGTCGTTGGTGTTCAGCGCCGAGCGCGCCAGGTGAGGTACCGCGATGCCTACGAATCCGATGGGTCCGCAGAAGGCGGTGATGCCTCCGGCCAGCAGGCTGGTGCTGACGATGACGATGTAGCGGGTTCGGCGGACCGGTATGCCCATGCTCCGGGCGTAGTTCTCTCCCAGCAACAGGCCGTTGAGCGACTTGGAGAGTCCGAAGGCCATGAGCGTCCCCGACAGGGTAACCAGCAGCAGGATACCGATCTGTCCCGGGGGCACGCCTCCCAGGCTTCCGAAGGTCCATATGAGGTAGTCACGGATCTGCTCGGGCTGGCTGAAGTACTGCCAGACGGAGACCAGCGCGATGGTGATGTTGCCGATCATCAGTCCCAAAATAAGAAGGGTGACGTTGTCCTGCACCTTTGCCGAAATGGCCAGGATGAGCAGCAGCACCAAGAAGGATCCCAGGCTGGCCGCGCCGATGATGAGCCAGCTTTGCAGGCTGCCCAGCTGCTGGATGGCGAAGACCGAGGCGACCGAACCGGCGGCCAGCATGACGGCCGCCACGCCCAGGCTGGCGCCTGCCGTGATGCCCAGCACGGAGGGCCCGGCAAGGGGATTCCGAAAGAGCGTCTGCATCTGGAGCCCCGCGACGGAGAGGGCGCTGCCCGCCATCACAGCGGTGAAGGCCCGGGGCAGCCGCAGGTTGCGTATGATCTTGGTCCACGCCGGCTCGGCCGCCTCCCCGCCCAGCAGCACCCTCACCACCTCACCCAGCGGGATGGGAACTGACCCCAGGCTCACGCTGACCAGGAAGAAGAGCATCACGCCTGCCCCCAGCAGAAGCAGGACGCCTCCGAAGCGGCGGCCGGAATAGATCTCGGCGGATGTCGTATCTTCGGGACTCAACGGCTCTCCTCCAGTTCCCTGTAATAAACGAGCTCGTGCCCGGGCAGCAGGCCAGGGTGCAGGATCTTGACGAGGTCGGCCAGCACCCGCTCAGGGTGCACCACGCCCGACTCCCAGAAATCGTTGCCCCCTGTGGGACCCATCCGCCGGTTGTTGTTGTAGACCCTGCCCTGCTCGACGGGCCGGAAATCGCGGAATCGCGCGTCCTGTCCCATAAGCTCCTCCAGGTTGCGCGCCGCGCCGGGATTAAGCCAGACGTCGGCACGCAGACCCACCTCGTAGACGCGCTCGAAGGTGAGGCGGAGTCCCCCGGTACCCTCCGTATGGTACCATGGATAGGAGGCTCCGGCGTCCCTCAGGTACTGCGCGGTAAAACTCCCGCCGGACGACACAAACCAGGCACCCTTGTAGGGGGCGTTGTTGATGACCAGGGGACGATTTTCGACCTGCCCGGCCATGCGCTTCAGTTTGAGGTATTGCTCCTCCACACCGGCAAAACTGCGCCGGGCCATCTCCTCCCTGTTGAGCAGTGCACCCATCACTTTCATCCATTCGGCCTTCCCCAGCGGGGTGGTCTCCAGCCACTCGGCGTTGACCAGGACCCCGATGCCCGAATCCAGCAGCACGCGGTAATCGTCCAGCTGGGAAGACTGGCCGGCGGAAACCATCACCAGGTCGGGTGCCATAGCCAGGGCCTGTTCCATGTTAAACTCACCCTGCGGGAAGGAGACGATCTCCCCGGACGCCAGGCGCCGGCGTACCTCCGGGGCGTAGATGTATTCGGCGCCGACCATGCCCACCAGCACATCGTGGGCCTTCAGGATACCCGTGAGTCCCACGTGGGTGGTGGAGGTGGCGATCATTCGGCGTACAGGTACATCGATGTAGCGAGCGCCCTCGATATCGGGACGCACTTCGGAGCCTCGGGGACGCAATACGTAGCGGAGGGTATCGGTGCGGTCCTGGTAGGGATTCAGCACCTCAAGCAGCTTGTAGCTCCCGCGGTATTCGAGGCGGAAACCCTCGGCGTAGTCCACCGAAAGCGTGTCGGACCAGTTAGCCGATAGCAGACGGCCGTCGGCAGGGCCGGGTTCGGTCTCCGGGACGCCGCAGGAAGCGAGAAGTACCAGAAGGGCCAGAACGGGCAGTAAGAGGGATATGCGATGATGGTACATGGGTCGGCTTTTCTCCCGAAAGCGTTGCCTTCATCGGCGCGGGCAGGTCTTCTGGCTTATCCGCGGCCTCCTTCCCCTTCCCGCCCCGGCAGTGCCGGGGCAGTGGGCAGTGAAAGGGCCATCACGGAATTACAGCAGCGGGGACTGCTCCGGTCTTTCCGCACGGTCCGTCGGACCGTGCGAAGCACCGGATTCCCATATTAATCCCTCCCGTGACCGCCGGGCGCCTCTGCGGCCTCCGGCGGCATGCGGGAACGGAACCCAAGCCGAATCAGAATGTCAAGGTTGGTTGCCCGGACAGTATAAGGGAATTGCCCTCCATTCGCGAATGCCTGCAGATGCATTATTGGACGCCTTCCGCTATATTAGACTTTTCCCAACCCAATCTTAGCGGCATGACAAAGCGACTCACCCATCTCCTGGTCGGCATTTCCATCGGCACCCTGCTCACCCTCGGCGCATTCCATCTGCTGGACGACCGTGAAATCACCCCGGAAACGGTGCGGCAGACCTCCAGGGTCCTCGGCCTGGAATTCACCGACGGCGAGATTGACGCCATGATCGGTACCCTGGAGAACAACCGTGAGGACTACGTCGACCTGCGGGAGCTTTCCATTCCCAACGGCCTGCCCCCCGCCCTGATATTCGACCCGGTACCCGCAGGCAAATCTTTCGACCGCACGCAGGAGCCCATCGACTGGGAGATACCAGGCGACGTACCTCTGCCTGACGACCGATCCGAGCTCGCCTTCTACTCTGTACGCGAGCTGGCCTCCCTCGTCCGCTCCCGCAAGATCAGCAGTGAGGAGCTCACCCGCTTTTTTCTGGATCGCCTCCGCACCTACGGCGACACCCTGGAAGCGGTGATCACCCTGACCGAGGAACGCGCCCTGGAGCAGGCACGGCGCATGGATCGCGAGCTGGCGCAAGGCAACTGGCGGGGTCCCCTGCACGGCATACCCTACGGGGCAAAAGACCTCTTCGCCGTGGAGGATTACCCGACCACCTGGGGTGCGGAACCCTACCGTGACCAGACCCTCGACCATACGGCCACCGTAATCAACAAGCTGGACGAGGCGGGCGCCGTACTGGTAGCCAAAACCACCCTGGGCGCTCTCGCCTACGGGGACGTCTGGTTCGGGGGACAAACCCGCAGCCCGTGGAATCTGGAGCAGGGCTCAAGCGGCTCCTCTGCAGGATCGGCAGCCGGCACCTCGGCGGGCCTGTTGCCCTTCGCCCTGGGCACGGAAACCCTGGGGTCCATCGTCTCTCCCGCCCACCGTAACGGCACCACCGGCCTGCGTCCCACCTTTGGCCGCGTTAGTCGCCACGGCGCCATGGCCCTGAGCTGGAGCATGGACAAGGTGGGACCGCTTACCCGCTCGGTGGAGGACGCCGCCATCGTATTCGACGCCATACGCGGCCCGGACGGCCGCGACCGCACCCTTTACGATCTGCCCTTTAACTACAAGCGGTCGGTGGACCTCTCCTCCCTGCGCATCGGCTACCTGGATGTGGACGACTACAGCCATCGCGACTCCCTCACCCTGGCGAAGCTGCGCGAGCTGGGGGCAGAGCTGGTTCCCGTCCAGCTGCCCGACGTGCCGGCCCGCAATATCAGCTTTATTCTGAGCACAGAGGCCGCGGCCGCCTTTGACGATCTCACCCGCTCGGGTGCGGACGACGAGATGGTGCGGCAGAGCCCGGGCGCCTGGCCCAATACCTTCCGCGCCCACCGATTCGTTCCGGCCGTGGAGTACATCCAGGCCAACCGTCTGCGCACGCGTCTCATCGAGAAAATGGACTCGGTTATGCAGCATGTGGACGTCTACGTCTCCCCCACCTACGGTGGCAGCAACCTGCTGGTTACCAACCTGACGGGCCATCCCTCCGTGGTGCTGCCCAACGGTTTTGACGACGACGGAGAGCCTGCCAGCATCACCTTCGTGGGACGTCTTTTCGGGGAGGCCGATCTGCTGGGCGTGGCCAAGACCTACCAGGAGGCCACCGATTTCCACACGCGGCACCCGCAGATGTTCCGCTGATCCTCCGCACTTGGGCTGCAGGTACACGAAGTGGCCGACCTGGCCGACGTACGCTCGGAAGCCGAGACGGGTTCCGAGGGCGAGACCGACGTCTTCCTGACCATGCGCGACGCCAACCGCCAGAGCATCGACGACCTTATGTCCATGCCTGTGCAGGTGAACGAGGCAACCTCCGTTAAACTGGCTTCCATGGCGGACAACCGTATAGAGAACAGCGCCCGGGCCATCCAGCGGCAGGACCGCCGCACCTCCATGGGCGTGACCGTGAACCTGGACGGCATCACCATGGAGAAGGCGCGCACGGACATAGCCACCGTCATGGATCAGATCTCCTACCCCGCCGGCTACGGCTGGAGCTACGGTCGCAGCTTCCAGGACGACCAGCAGGCCATGGACGAGATGATCGTGAACATGTTGCTGGCCATGTTCCTGATCTATCTGGTGATGGCTTCCCTCTTCGAATCGGTGCTCTTCCCCTCCAGCATCATCACTTCCATCTTCTACGGGGTGGTGGGCATCTTCTGGTTTTTCATGGTCACAGGCACCGATTTCAGCTTTATGGCCATGATCGGCATCCTTATCCTGATGGGCATCGTGGTCAACAACGGTATCGTGCTCATCGACCACATCAACCAGCTGCGCGAACGGGGACTCTCCCGCATGGAAGCCATCGTACAGGGGGGACGCGACCGCATGCGTCCCATTCTGATGACCGCCGGCACCACCGTGCTGGGTCTGCTGCCCCTCTGTTTCGGATCCACCCAGATCGGGGGCGACGGACCTCCCTACTTTCCCATGGCGAGGGCCATCGTTGGCGGACTGGCCTTTTCAACGGTAATAACCCTGCTCATTCTGCCCGTCATCTACCTCATCCTGGACGATCTCAAAAACTGGTCGGCCCGCACCCTCGCTTCAGGCCGCCCCTAACACCCTATTCCCAGTCGGGGGCGAAGCTGGGGTTGACCAGGCGGACGCCCTTCTCCAGGCCGTCAATGCGCTCAAACTCCTCGTCGCTGAGGTGGAAATCGAAGATGTCGATGTTTTCTTCCAGGTGCTCGCGGCTGGAGGCCTTGGGAATGGCCACCACGTTCTCCTGCTCAATGAGCCAGCGAAGGGCTACCTGTGCAGGTGTCTTGCCGTGCTCCTCGGCGATTTCGCGGATCGTCTCGTCCTGCTCCACCCTGCCGCGTGCGATAGGACTGTAGGCGGTCAGCAGGATCTCCTTTTCGATGGCGTAATCGAGTATATCGAGCTGGTCGATGTAGGGATGAAATTCCACCTGGTTGCAGAAGATGGGAGCGCGTATTTCGTCGTTGACCTCTTTCAGTAGGGAGAGGGGAAAATTACTCACTCCGATGTTCATCGCCTTGCCCTGGTCGCGCAGCACCAGCATGGCCTCAATGGTGGCGCGCAGGTCGTACTGCTCGTTGGGCCAGTGGATCATCAGCAGGTCCACGTAGGGCGTCTGCATGTTGCGAAGACTCTCCTCGGTGGTCTGCAGCACCTCGTCGGAGTCCAGATTGGTATGCCAGATTTTGGTACTCAGAAAGATTTGCTCCCGAGATACGTTGGAGATCTTCATCGACTCGCCAATCTCACGTTCGTTCTTGTACATCTGGGCCGTGTCGATGTGACGGTACCCCATGTCGAGCGCCATTCGCACCGCATTGGCGCATTCTCTTTCGTGAAGTTTGTAGGTGCCCAATCCGATTTCGGGCACATCAATTCCCTGAATGTTTTTGTATTGCATGCGTATCTGGTACTGCCGCTCCTTTCTTGGGTTAACGTGGGATTTTGTTATAACAGAAGGCGGAACCGATTGGTTCGCCTTTAACTAAAGGTACAAATATTCGCATACCCTTGCAGGAAAGTCCCTAAGGGTTGATGTAGGTAACAGGACGGCTGAAGGGACGCCCGTCTACCTCCAGCATTATTCGGTAGATGCCCTGCGGAAGGTTGGAGGGGGTCCAGGTTTGCCGGTGTTCCCCGATCTCCATGGGGCGGTCGACCAGCGTGGCCACTTTGGCCCCGATGGTGTTCCAGACGGTGATGCGCACATGGGCGTTTTCGCTCAGCTCAAAGGGAATGGTGGTGGAAGAGCTGAAGGGATTCGGATACATGGGATTGAGCCTGACCGACTCTGGCGTCTCCTCCTCCGCCACCTGAGGTCCGACGGGCACGCGAACGGAGAGCGTAAAACGAGGCTGGTCGCCGGCATCCGGGGCGGGCATCTGCAGGTCGGGACGGCGCAGCTCCCCTTCAGTCTGACGGGTGACAGGTCCCTCGGCCCGTTGTTCAAATTCGTAGGCGTCGCGTGAGCGCAGGTCAATCTGCCTCCCGTTCAAGCGGTCGGTAAGCCGGAGCTCCCAGTTTTCGGGCAACCCCTCCATGCTCCATCCCAGTTCCATGGTACCTGAGAAACCTCTCGTACGCACCTCAAGGGGGATGCTCAGCCCTCCCTTCAGGTTGCGGGGACGTGATTCGCGGGCCTTGTACACGCTGCGGCCACCGCGCTGTCCCACCAGGCTGAGGGTGGCCCAGCGGTCAGAGAGAGGACGAAGCTTGGTGGCGTCCATGGCGTCCCATCCGTGGGAGGCTTCTTCCCCAAAGACCATTTCGGCGGCGCGGTCCGTGACCGTTTCTCCCCCCGGGCCGCGGCCATTCAGGCGAAAGGAGATGCGTGGGGTCTCCTCCATGCCCCCTGGAGCAGGATCCCCTGAGTCAAGCTGCGCCGATTCGGGTATTTCCAGACTGGAAGCTTCCCGGTTTTGCACCAGAAAACCCTCCCAGGCTTCCAGCCGTGCATCTTGTGGCGTGAGAAGCCGGAAGCTGCGTGTGCGGGCGTCCCATACCTGGGCCACCGCGCTCTCCAACTCACCGCCCCGGGCCCAGCCTTCCAGGCCGGACAGGTCAAGTGGTGCCGCATAGGGGTTGCCCAGTAGGTTCCAGCCACTGCCCTCGCCGTGAAGATCTACGGTAGATTACCGGAGTTGCCGCGGCCGGGGGCCTCAAGGACGGCGGTGCTCCCGGAAGCGGAACGGTCGTCGTTTAAGTAGAGCAGGAAGCCGCGTCCCGGCTCAAAAACCCCGTCCAGGCGGTCCGGGGCGGTGAAGCTCTCCCCGTCCAGGCGCGTGTAGAGATTCTTGGCCGCCATCGGCTCGTAGCCCCGGAAACCCTGCAGGGGTGTGACGTCGTGCATGTCGGCCAGGCGCATAGCAGGCGCAGGCGAGGAGAGTATATGCCAGGTGCCGGAGTCCAGGCTGCGGGAAGCGGTGAAATACGTGCCATCGCTGCGCAATCCGGGACTGCGGGACGTCTGGGAGACGGACAGGTGTCCGGTGAAGGCACCCCTGCCCTCGGGGCTGCGGACCAGGGAGCCCTCGCGTACCCGCTGATCACGGTAGCGGTGGGCGTCAATGCGCGTGCCCGACCCATCAAGAAGGGTCACGGTGTCGCTGTCTCCTTCGGGCGAGAAGTCAGGGGCCGCCAGGACCTGCGCTCCTCCGTAGGATCCTGCGGGTTGAGTATTGTTGATGACTACCAGGGCCGCGCCGGAAGCGAGACGTGTACCCTCCGGAAAGTGAAAAGCAGCGCCCCCGCTCCGTGTCAGGTACCACCCTGAGAGGTCCACCTGCTGCCGCTCGGTGTTGAGCAGTTCCACAAAGGCCTCCGTCCCTTCCGCTCGTCGGTCACCGTCCATGTCTGCTTCAGTGGCCGGCTGAATTTCGTTGATGACGACGCCGGCCTGATCGTTGTCGGCGATGTCCAGGCGGAAGGCGGCTGAGGTGCCTATGGAGATATTGGGGCCCGAGCGAAGGTTGCGCAGTACGAGGGTGGCGTGCTCCGGCCCTTCGAATTCGTTGTCGTCACGAAGCTCGATATGCGCCTGCTGGACGCTGCCCGCTGACAACCCCGCCTCGAAATAAAGGGTAAGGACTTCTGGAGTGGCAAAATCTTCGGAGGAGGCGCTGCTGAGATTGGGTTGAAGCACGATGTCCACGTGGAGGTCCTCCTGCAGGTTCACGTCCAAACGTACCTCCACGACCACCGTTCCGTCGCTTTCGACCACGTGTGCCCCGGAACGCACAAATCGGACCCCCTCCCGGCCGTCTGACGACGCCTGTGCCTCAGCCGGAGTGCGGACATAGCCCTCCGCAGGCGCGGTTCCCAGAAGAAGCAGGAACAGGCCAAGGCAGGCGGCTATGTACGCAGGTTTCCGTAGCGTTAATCCCATACACGCGCGTTATTTTGGGGTGCAGGATATCAATTACGTCTTTTTTCGGCATTTTTTCAACGAAACTACTGCTATAATGCCTATATGTGCCCATTTATTGTGTGTCCAGCCGCTCCATGCGACGGGCGCTCTCCTGGATCAGCTCCTGAAGACCGGGGTTGTCCATCCCGGCAGCCCTCCCGTAGAGTTCCTGGGCCTGCCGTGTTCGGCCAAGCTCCTCCTGGAGTCGCGCGCGGTTGTAAAGCACCAACAGGTTGCAGGGATAACGTTCCTGCAGACGTTCCAGGTAGGCGATGGCCTCTCCCGCCCTGCCCTCCTTCTCGTGCAGGTAGGCCAGAATCATAAGGGCGTCGTTGCGCACATGGGAATCCGAGCGTGAGGCGCGGCGCAGCAGCTCCAGGCCCTCCTTTCGGTCGCCCTTCAGTCCCGCCATGTTGGTCATCCAGCGCACCCCGCCCGGCACGCTGCCCAGCATGTAGCGGAATACCCCCTTGCCGATGAGCGCGCGCGGGTCGGCGCTGTCCAGCGCCAGCAGCTGCCGGGTATACCGATAGCCGGTCATCCCACTCTCCAGGGCGGTGCGGTAACGTTTCTCGCTGGCGGCAATAAGACTTCGGTAGCCATACAGTCCGCTCATCAGAAGTACGGTGGTGGTATCGGTGGGATGGCGGTCCAGCCACTCCTCGCCGCGAATAAGTGCCTCCGAGGAGAGCTCCAGGAAACGCCGGGCGGTCCCGGTACCGCCCATCCCGAAGAAATAGTCCCAGAAGGGAATCATGGCCTCGAAAAACCATGCGCGCGGGTCTTCAGGCCTCTGCTCCTGAAGGCCGTTGAACAGACGCTCGGCGCGCTGCCAGTCGGTCCGGTAGAAGGCGTCAATGCCCTCGCGCAGAATGGTCTCATAGTCCTTCTCCGGCTGTCCCGTCCCGCTAAGAGTCGGGGCGTTTTCACAGAGGGGACATAGAACTAGAATCAAACTGAGTAGTGCCATCATGGTGGGTTCCGTCGGTGCATGGGTACGCTCGTTTCAACAAAAACGGCGTCGCCCGAGGTTCCCGGCACTCCTCAGTCGTCAAAGTGCATGTCGCCGAGCAGACCCTCGGTGTGAGCCACGGCCACTGATACGGCGGCATCGCCCGTAATATTGACCGCCGTACGGCACATGTCCAATATGCGGTCCACCCCGAGAATGAGCGCGATGCCCTCCACCGGCACATTGATGGCCTGCAGTACGATGACCAGCATGATTATGCCCGCTCCGGGCACGCCGGCCGCACCGATGGATGCGAGGGTGGCGGTGATCACGATGGTCAGCTGCTCAAGGATGGTAAGGTCCATACCCAGCGCCTGGGCGATGAATACGGCGGCCACCGCCTGGTAGAGGCTGGTACCGTCCATGTTGATGGTGGCTCCCACCGGCAGCACGAAGCTGGAAACCTCCTCGTCCACGCCCACGTTCTTCTCCACGCGCTCCATGGTGACGGGGAGGGTGGCCGACGAGGAGGAGGTGCTGAAGCCCACCAGCATGGCAGGGCGGATAGCACGAAAAAAGTCGCGCAGCTTCATCTTGCTGAAGATCTTGAACAGACTGGAGTAAACCAGCGTGAGGTGCAGCAGGAGCCCCAGCAGTACGGCCACGCAATACCAGCCCAGGGCGCCCAGCAGGTTAAGGGCCTGGCCCAGATCGTCCCCGGCCAGGTCCACGATCACCCCCGCCATCAGGGCGAAGACGCCGTAGGGCGCCAGCAGCATGATGAAATCCACGATCTTGATAATCACCTCATTGAGGGCATCGAAAAAGTTGATCAGCGCCCCCCCTTTTTGTACGGGAATCTGGATGAGGCCAATACCCAGCAGGATGGCCAGAAAGACCACCTGCAGCATATTCCCGTTGTCGGAGGCGGCCGAAATGACGTTGGTGGGCACGATATCTACGAAGAAATCCATCAAGGTGCGGTCCATCACCTCCTGGGCATCCTCGCTGGAGCCCTCCAGGTTCTGCTGGTAGTTGGCCATCAGGCTCTGCTGGGTCTCCTGAGGGAGGGCGTCTCCGGGCTGAATGACATTTACCACCGTAAGTCCGATGGTAATGGCCAGAATGGTCGTCACCAGGTAGATGCCGATGGTCTTTCCCCCCATCCGTGAGAGCTTGGCCATGTCGTTGAGACTTGTCACCCCCACGACCAGGGAGGCCAGCACCAGCGGGATGGCGATGAGCTGGAGCAGGTTGATAAAGATGGTGCCGACCGGCTGTATGTAGTCAACGGTAATTTCTGTGAAGCCCCAGAAACTGGCTGCCAGTCCCCACAGGAGGCCGAGGATCAGCCCGATGATGATTTGCCAGTGCAGGCGCTTATACCATGCTTTCATAGATAAATCCCGTTTAGAATTAAGGCCCAGAGCGAGGCGAAGCCCGTGGCCAGCCAGTTCACCGTGTTATTGTCGATGCCCAGGCTCCACGGACGCTCCGTGAAAGGCATCGGGAATTCCAGCGTGAGGCTGTCCTGTGAAGTTGCTCCCAGCAGGGAATCGAAGAGGCAGCCCAGAAACCCGGAGGAGAATATGATAAAAAACCACACCAAATTCAGGGAGTAAAACCATGTGCCGGCTCCGGCCAGAAGGGCGCTGCCGGCCACTCCGGCCAGGGTACCCGGCAGGCTGATGCCGCCGTCGGAACCGGCCGGTACGGGGCGAAGACTTGTAAGCGACCAGGTATTGCCGGGCATGCGGTGGGTGCCGAGTTCGGTGGACCAGGTGTCGGAGGTGGCGGCCGCCAGCGCAGCCACTGCGCTGGCTGTGAAGAGATGCTCGCCGGTGACGTGCAGCAGCAACAGACAGAGTACCAGCCAGAAGCCGTTGGCCCAGACTTGGGAGCCGGTGCGGCGCCCCTCCCTGCCCGGAGGACGGCGGCGCAGCCGCTCTTCCCGCTCGGCCGATGCGGGGGCGGGCGGGTCGCCCCGGAACAGGGGAAGCCCGGAAATAAGGGAAGAGCTCAGAAAAAAGATCAGCAGCAGGCCCGCCATGGGCAGTCCCCCCAGCCCGAAGGACACGGTGCCTACCAGCGTGGCGGCGGGAACTCCGTCCAGGGTGAGCCAGTTCAGGTAGAACCCACTCACCGCCAATATAACCGAAAGAAGGGCGCCAAGAATGACCAGGAACTGGTTTTCAGGGGGGGCAAAGAAGACGAACACGCCCACCAGGGCGAAGAGAAGAAGGTAGGTGGTGTGGCGGCCCACGTCAGCTTGACGGCTGGCCGGAGACGTCGGATTCGCCGTTCTTGCGTTTCATGATGGCTACGATGATGGAGATGTAGCCCGCCATGATAACAACAGGTGACACAAAGAGGGAGATGAAGCCGTTTACCTCGTTTTCGATGTACATGGCCGAGAAGCCCACCACGATGAGCAGGAGTCCCGCAGCCAGCACCTTGTAATTCCAGGATCCGAATAGCATATCTTTGGACATGGCGATGTTTTTTTGGTTAGACGTAATCTCACCATACATTCCGTATAATTCAAGGCCCAACCGCAACCTTTCCACACTTGCTCCATGAGCGATCCCCTTCCCCTCTGCCTGGCTTCAGCCAGTCCCCGCCGGAAAAAGCTGCTTCGGGAGCTGGGACTCAGGTTTCTTGTGCGGGCGCCCCGCGTCGAGGAACACCTGCCCGGATCGCCTTCCCCGGAGGAGCTGGTACAGGAACTCGCCCTTAGAAAGGCCCGCAACGTATTCTCCTCCGACATGGGACTGGTCATCGGGGCGGACACGGTGGTGGTGCACCGCGGAGAGGTGCTGGAAAAGCCCGGATCCCCTGCGGAGGCCGAAGCCATGCTGCAAAGGCTCTGTGGTGACCGCCACGAGGTGCTGACGGGCGTGGCCCTGATAAAATCTCACGGCCAAAACGAATCGGGCGAGCATACGTTCGTAGAGCGCACCCAGGTGCGTTTCGGCAACGTTGATAATGCCCTCATTCGAGAGTATGTTGCCTCCGGAAGTCCCATGGACAAAGCTGGGGGCTACGGCATCCAAGATCCCCTGGCGGGCCTTATGGTCGCAGGCATACGGGGCGACTACTACAACGTAGTCGGTTTTCCTCTCCATGCCTTCTACAGGCAGCTAAGATCCCATGCCCCAGAATATGTCGAGATGATTACTACAAGCGCATGAAATTCAGACCGTTACAACTTTTTGGTATCTCTATATTCCTGGCCTTTTCTTTGATGCTGACCCTCCCCGCTACCTCCACGGCTCAGCAGCCCCAGTTTGGCATGGAGTACACCATCGCCAACCGACTGCTGGACGACCAGGAATACGAGCAGGCCTACCGGCGTTTCCTGAAGCTCTACCGCGAAAATCCTCGTACCTACCTTCTGTTGGACCGGCTGACGGAGTGCCTGATCAATCTGCAGCGCTACGAGGAAGCCCTGGACCTTACCCGTGAATACATTGAAAACGACTACAACAACATGCAGGGCACCGTGCGCCTTGGAGAGATACATTACATTCGAGGGGACTCGGCGCGGGCCGACTCCACCTGGGACCGTATCGCCTCGAACCCTTCCGCCGGACTTCAGCAGTTGCTGACGCTGGCGCGCACCATGCGCGACCGGCGCGCCTTCGGGCGGGCTGTGGCCACTTACAGGGAGGCGGAACGCCGCTTCGAGCAGTCCTCCCTGGTCGCTTCCGAACTGGCCAACACATACCTGATGTCAGGTGATTACAACGAGGCCATGCAAGTCTACCTCGACCTGATCGCCGAACAGCCCGACCGCATCGACGAGCTCCAGAGCACGCTCTACCGCTACAGCGACGACGTGCTCTACGACACCGCCATCCTGGAGCTGGAGGAGACCATGCCGGAGCTCTCCACCGGCCACCCCGCCTACCAACGTCTGCACCAACTCCACGTCTGGCTGCTGATGGAACGGGAGCTCTATGAGCGCGCTCTGGCCACCTCCATTGAATTTGAGGACCGTGTATCCCAGGTCACCTTCAATCTCTACGTTACAGGCCGCCGGCTGGCCTCCGAGCGGCAATATGCCCTGGCGGTGGAGGCCTATCGCTACTACATCGACCGCGACGTGGCCTCCGTCCTACAGCGAAGCATGCAGGAACTGGCTGATGTCTACATTGCCTGGGCGGACTACCTGGACGACTACAACCTGGCGTACGCCTCGCGCCGCGACTCCCTCTACCGGCGCGCCTACGGTCTGCTGGACGACCTTCGTACCGGGGAACCGCGCTACGGTTCACTGGGCGAAGTGCTGGTCACCCAGTCCGAGCTGGCCCTCTCCCGCCTCCATCGTCCCGACGAGGCGCGTCGCTACCTGCAAACGCTTGAGAGCCTGGGTGACAGCTCACTGGCTTCCCAGGCAGCATATCTGAGGGGACGCATCCTGCTCTACGAGGAAAATTATGCGCAGGCCCGCGTGGAACTCACCCGCAGCAACCGCCGTGAAGGCAGCGGAGCCCTGGCCGAGAAGGCGCGCTACTACCTCGCCATGAGTGATTTTTTCTCCGGGGACTACGAATTTGCCAAAATTCAGCTCAACGCTCTGGAACGCCAGAACACCTCCTATTTTGCCAATGACGCCGTGCGCCTGCGCGTCTGGATACAGGACGGGCTGCAGGCCGACAGCACCGGAGGCTACCTGGACCGCTTTTCGGGGGCCATGCGGCTTACGGAAACGGGCCGCACCGGTGAAGCCCTCCAGCGCCTGCACGCATTTGTCGACAGTTCAGCCGGCTCCCTTCGCGACGACGCCTGGCTGCAGCTCGCTTCCCTCGCCAGCCCGCAAAACCTCACGGAGCTATACCCGCAGCTGGACCGCTACCTTGAGAATGCCGGCGGTGGTTCCCCCCTGGAGGAGCGCCTTCTGTGGGAGCGGGCGCGCATGGCCGACCAGTGGCTGAACGGCGCCGGCGACACGCCGCCCCTCTCCGCCCGTTCCGGCGGAGAGGCGTCCGGCACCTCCACCTCCGCCCTGCCGGCCGACAATGAGGCACTGGTGGAGCTCTACGAGCGCCTTCTGCTCCGTTTCCCAAGCAGTTTTTACGCCTCCTTCGCCCGCGATCGCATACAGGAACTTCAATCCCCAAACGAAACCTGACATGGTCCGACGAACTTCCCTCCTGCTGACTCTTCTTTTTCTGCTGGCCGGCAGTGCCTCCGCCCAGCAGAAACTCCTCATACCCATGGACGCAGGCCAGACCAACCATCTGAAGGCCTACGGCATCATATTCAACAGCCTCAGCGCGGGTGGAACCGCCCAATGGCTGCTCAACCATCGCGGCGGCAGCTTCATGACCGACTACAGCGAGGAGCTGATGCGCGAATGCCGTCTTAAAAACGTCTCTGTGGAGACCCTCGACGCCTCTGAAGCCTCTTCGCTCATCGCCCGTGTGGAGCAGTCCGATGTGAACACCGCTGTCATGCAGCTGGACAAGGCACCAAAAATTGCGGTCTACACTCCCGACCAAGCCCTGCCCTGGGACGATGCGGTCACCCTCGCCCTGACCTACGCCGAAGTGGAGTACGAACAGATATGGGACCCCGAAGTGCTTAACGGCGATCTTTCGCAATACGACTGGCTCCACCTGCACCACGAGGATTTCACCGGCCAGTTCGGCAAATTCTGGGCCAGCGCCCGCAACCAGCCCTGGTACGTGCAGCAGGTGAAGCGCATGGAGGCCATGGCCGACCGGCTCGGCTATCCCACGGTCCACGAAGAGAAAAAAGCGGTGGCCCGCCAAATCAAGGAGTATGTGGGCAACGGGGGCTTTCTGTTCTCGATGTGTTCGGGCACCGACACCTTCGACATCGCGCTGGCCGCCGGGGAGACGGACATCGCCCCGGCTCCCTTTGACGGCGACCCGGCCGACCCGCAGGCACAGCAGAAGCTGGACTTCTCGCAGACCCTGGCCTTCACTGACTTCAACCTCATCACCGACCCGGCCGAATACGAACACGCCGACATCGACGTGTCGGTGCGGCCCGAGGAGGTGGACCGGGTCCTCGATTTCTTCAGCCTCTTTGAGTTCTCTGCAAAGTGGGACCCTGTGCCCACCATGCTCACACAAAATCACGTGAGCAGCGTACGCGGCTTCTACGGGCAGACCACAGCTTTCCAGAAAGACAAGGTGAAGGAATCGGTGGTCATCCTGGGCGAAAGTCCCGGCCGCTCCATGGTCAAGTACATTCACGGCAATTACGGCAACGGCACCTTTACCTTCTATGCCGGCCACGACCCCGAGGACTACCGCCACTTCGTGAACGACCCGCCCACCGACCTGAGCCTGCATCCCAGCAGCCCGGGATACCGTCTCATCCTCAATAACATCCTTTTCCCCGCCGCCAAGAAGAAAGAGCGCAAGACCTGATGAATGCCACCTCCTCCTTTGAAGACCTTATCGAGATCGTCCGCATTCTCCGCCGGGAGTGTCCCTGGGACCGCAAGCAGACCCACGAAAGTATCAAGGATCACCTCATCGAGGAAGCCTACGAGGCCGTGGAGGCCATCGACAGGGAGGACTTCGACGAGCTACGCCGGGAACTGGGTGACCTGCTGCTGCACGTGGTTTTTCACAGCACCATGGCTTCCGAGTCTGGAAAATTCGACGTAGACGCGGTCATCCGCACCCTCCAGGAAAAACTGATCCGCCGCCATCCCCATGTTTTCGGCGACGCCGAGGCCGAAGACGAGGAGCAGGTGGCCAGAAACTGGGAGAGGATCAAAAAGGAGGAGGGCAAATCATCCGCCCTGGACGGCATTCCGGACCGCCTGCCCGCCCTCATCCGCGCACAGCGCATGCAGGAGAAGGCCGCTAATGTGGGCTTCGACTGGCCCGAGTCCGACCCGGTGTGGGATAAGGCGGCCGAGGAACTGGAGGAGTTGCGCGAGCGCATGGAGGAGGGCGACCGGGAGGCGGCTGCGGAGGAGTTCGGCGATTTCATCTTCTCCGCCGTCAACGCCGCCCGCGTTCACGGACTGACCGCCGAGGACAGCCTGCGGCTGACCATCCGTAAATTCGAGCGCCGCTTTCGGTATATTGAGGCGGAGCTTGAGCGACGGGGACGTACCCTGGGGGAGAGCTCCCTCGAGGAGATGAACCACTACTGGGAGGAGGCGAAGAAGCAGAATTGACGGCCCCTTCAAACGATGGAAGGCCCGTTCACGTTATAGCGAGTGACGGGCAGGACTAAGGGATGCGGCATGGCCGCTGCACCTGAATTTTAGTACCTCCCGTGTTATATTTGACCGACATTTGACCAAGACCGTAAAACAATAAAATCGGAGAACAGAATGGCTGAGAGCTTACCCAACAATATTGACATGAATCAGTACCCTCACATCAACAAGGGACTGGAGGGAATTGTCGCCTTTTCAACTACTAAAAGTTTTATCGACGGACAGAAAGGCGAGCTGATTTATGCCGGATATCCCATCGACACCCTTGCCGAAAACGCCACCTTCGAGGAGGTTTGTTTCCTGCTGTGGCACGACCGTCTGCCCGACCGCAGTGAGCTGAACCGCCTAAACGCCAGGCTACAGAAGGATCGCAACCTGCCGGAGCCGGTGAAGCGCTACCTGCACAGCACCTCCAAAACGGCCGAACCCATGGCTGTGCTCCGCACCGCCGTCTCCATGCTGTCGGATTTCCACGATGTGAAGGGGGACCGCAGCGAGAAGGAGTTCCGCATCCACAAAGCCATCTCCATCACAGCCAAGATTCCTACCGTCATCGCCGCCTTCGACCGTATCCGCAACGGCAAGGATCCCGTGGAGCCGCTTTCCGACCGGAGCACCGCCTACAACTTCCTCTACATGCTCAACAACGAGCGGCCGGGCGAGAAGGCCGAAAAGACGATGGACCTCTGCCTGATTCTGCACGCAGAGCACGGAATGAACGCCTCCACCTTTACATGCCGCGCCATTTGCTCCACTGAATCCGACATGTACTCGGCAGTCACCGGCGCCATCGGCGCCCTCAAGGGTCCCCTTCACGGCGGCGCCAACGAGCGCGTGATGAACATGCTGCTGACCATCGAGGAGGAGGGGTCCGATCCCGTGGAATATGTGAAGGAGCGGCTGGCAAGCAAGGAGAAGATCTCCGGTTTCGGCCACCGCGTCTACAAGACCATGGATCCCCGCGCCCGCATCCTGCGGCAGATGTCCAAGGATCTCTCCGAGGAGACAGGACACGTGGAACTCTACAACTGGTCGGAGGCCATCCTTAAGACGATGATGGACGACAAGGGCATCGACCCGAATGTGGACTTCTTCTCGGCCACCGTCTACTACTCCATGGGCATCAAGCCCGACCTCTATACCTGCATCTTCGCCATGAGCCGGGTCTCCGGCTGGACGGGCCACTATATTGAGCAGGCCGAGAACAACCGCCTGGTACGGCCACGCGCCCTGTATATCGCCGAAAAAGACCTGGACTGGACGCCTGTAGACGAGCGGTAGGTCCATGTTCCGCCGCCCCGAACCGGCCGCCGCCCAGCGCCGACAGCTGCGCGGGCTGCTGAGCGCCGCTTCCGAAACCCGCTGGGGAGAGGAATACGCCTTCGGGGAACTGCAGGATTATCGCGACTTCGCCGCCCGCGTACCCGTACTCACCCGCCCGCGACTACAGGAGCTGACCGACGAGCTCAAGTCGGGGGCCGAGGATCTGGCCTGGCCCGGCCAGGTAAGACGCTTCGCCGTTTCGGCGGGCACCACCGGCGAGGGACGTCACCTGCCTGTGACCCGAGAGCGGCTGCGCAGCGACCGGCAATTCATGCGCATGGTGACTCTCTCCCACCTACGCCGATACCCCAACGTACTTCGGCTGGCCGGGCCACACCTGAGTCTGCCAGGGAATGTGGAGGAATATGGCGGCTGGACGGCCGGGGAGATCAGCGGCTACACCGCCCTGCAGGCCCCCGCCTGGCTGCGCTGGCTGCAGGTGCTCGATCCGGAAGAGGCGGTGCGCATGTCCTTCAGACATAAGATGGAACTCATTCGGCGTCGCGCCGCCGACCTCTCCCCCCGCGTGATCGTCTCTGCGCCCAGCTGGCTGCTCACCCTCTTCCAGGACATCCTGGAAGACACGGGCGCCGGTTGCCTGCGCGAGATCTGGCCGCGGCTGCGCCTGCTGGTCTGCGGCGGGGTCGCCCTGAGCAGCTACCGCGGACATCTGGTCCGCCTTATCGGTCCCCCGGAACCCCGTTTTATCGAGACCTACGGCGCCTCGGAGGGCTATTTCGCCTGGTCAGACGATCCTGAACGCGGGGACCTGCTACTGGCCGTCGACAACGGCATTTTCTACGAGCTTATCCCTGATCCCCTGCCCCAGGCCGAGGCAGCGGGCATCCAGCAGACTGTGCCGCTATGGGAGGCGGAGACCGGCCGCGCCTACGGCCTGGTAGTGAGCACCAACGCGGGTCTGTGGCGCTGTCCTGTCAACGACATTGTCTCCTTCACCTCCCTTGACCCGCCGCGGCTGGTGGTGCGGGGACGGGTGAACGAGATGCTGGACGACTACGGAGAGGCCCTTCACCTGCATGAGGCGGAGGAAGCGCTTAAGGAGGCGGCTGCGGAGCTGGGACTGGAGGAGACGCCGGGACCCTTCACCATCCTGGCCTATCTGCCGGAGCGCGGGGCCCCACGGCACCGCTGGTTTCTTCGCTTCGGGCGTACGCCCCACCGCGGGCTGCTGGAAAAACTGGCTGGGGTGATGGACCGCCGGCTGCAAAAGGTCAATCGCCACTACGCCACGCGCAGGGAGAGCGGCGCGCTGGAGGCCCCGGAGATGCGCTCCATCCGCCAGTCCGACATCAGGCGGTGGCTGGAAGTTACGGGGCGGGACCGGGCGCAGGGCAAGCTGCCGCGGGTTATAGGAAAGGATGACGCAGACATTCTTCAAAGTCTGTAAAGTCGGGAAGTCAGAAAGTCTTAAAGTCGGTGGACCTACGGACTTTCTGACTTTTGGACTTTACAGACTTATTAGACTACGAAATTGACGATGCGGCCGGGGACGAAGATCTCCTTGACCACCTTGCCTTCGGCCAGGTAGCGCTGCACGTTTTCCTCGGCGCGCGCCTGCTCCAGCACGAAGTCCTTGTCTTCTGCGCGCTCCATGGGCACCTCGATGTCGGCGCGCACTTTGCCGTTCACCTGTACGGGGTAGAGCTGGGTCTCCGCGACCAGCAGCGCCTCGTCGTATTCTGGCCAGGGCTCGTAGGCGATGCTCTCCCCGTGGCCCAGGCGTCGCCAAAGTTCCTCGGTGATATGGGGCGCAAAGGGTGAGAGCAGCTTCAGGAAGGGCTCTGCCACGGCGCGGGGACATCCCTCCCACTTGTTGGCCTCGTTCAGAAAGATCATCATGGCCGAGATGGCGGTATTGAAGGAGAGCTCCTCGATGTCGCCGGTCACCTTCCTGATGCACTCGTGCAGCACGCGCAGCTGCTCGCTCCCCGGCTCCTCGTCCGTGACGGTCACCATGTCGGGGTCGTCCGGGTCGCCCTCCACCAGGCGCCAGACGCGGTTCAGGAAGCGGTAGACTCCCTCCACGTCCTTGGTGCTCCAGGGCTTGACCTGCTCGAGGGGGCCCATGAACATTTCGTACATGCGGAAGGCGTCGGCTCCGTACTCGGCGATAATGTCGTCGGGGTTGATGACGTTGCCGCGCGACTTCGACATACGCTGTCCATCAGGTCCCAGGATCATGCCCTGATTGACCAGTTTCTTAAAGGGTTCGCGCGTGGAGACCACCCCGCAGTCGTAGAGCACCTTGTGCCAGAAACGGGCGTAGAGCAGGTGCAGCACCGCGTGTTCGGCGCCCCCAATGTAGAGGTCCACCGGCATCCAGTAGGACTCTCCGTCGCGGTCCACCGGTCCCCCGTCGAATTCCGGGCTGATATAGCGCAGGTAGTACCAGCAGGAGCCGGCCCACTGCGGCATGGTGTTGGTCTCCCGCCGGGCCGGCTTGCCCGTCTCGGGGTCGGTGGTCTCCACCCACTCCTCCGCCCTGGCCAGGGGCGGCTCGCCGGTGCCGGTGGGCTTGAAATCCTCCAGTTCGGGAAGCTCCACCGGCAGATCCTCCTCGGGCACAGGCCGGCTCTCCCCATCCACATGCACGATGGGAAAGGGCTCGCCCCAGTAGCGTTGGCGCGAAAAAAGCCAGTCGCGCAGTTTATAGTTGACGCTGTGCTGCCCATAACCCTCGTCCTCGAGCCAGGAGATGATCTTCTCCTTGGCCTCCTCCACCGAAAGCCCGTTCAAAAATTCGCTGTTTATGGCGGGACCCTCGCCGGTGTACGCGGTACCTTCAAAATCCTCCGGCGGCTGCACGGTGCGTACGATGGGCAGGTCGAATTTCTCGGCAAACTCCCAGTCACGCTCGTCCTGGCCGGGCACGGCCATGATGGCGCCGGTTCCGTAGTGGGCCAGCACGTAGTCGGCCACCCAGACGGGGATCTGCTCCCCGCTGGCGGGATTCACAGCGTAGGCGCCGGTGAAGACGCCTGTCTTGGCCTTGTCGAGCTCCTTGCGCTCCAGCTCCGACTTGCGGGCGGCCTGCTCGCGGTAGGCCTCCACCTCCTCACGCTGTTCCTCCGTGGTGACTTTTTCCACCAGGTGGTGTTCGGGGGCCAGGATCATGTAGGTGGCCCCGAAAAGGGTGTCGGGGCGGGTGGTAAAGACGCGGATGCGCTCCTCGTACCCGCTCAGCGGGAATTCGATCTCCGCGCCCAGCGACTTGCCGATCCAGTTGCGCTGCATCTCCTTGAGCGACTCGGGCCAGTCCAGCTCATCGAGTCCCTCCAGCAGGCGGTCGGCATATTCGGTGATCTTGAGCACCCACTGGCGCATGGGCTTGCGCACCACGGGGTAGCCGCCCACCTCGCTCTTGCCGTCGATGACCTCCTCGTTGGCCAGCACGGTGCCCAGCTTGGGACACCAGTTGACGGGTACGTCGTCCTGGTAGGCCAGCCCTTTTTCGTAGAGCTTCAGGAAAATCCACTGGGTCCACTTGTAGTAATCAGGATCGGTGGTGTTAATTTCGCGGTCCCAGTCGTAGCTGAACCCGAGCATCTGCAACTGCTCGCGAAAGCGGTCGGTGTTCTTTTTGGTGGTTTCCCGCGGATGGGTGCCGGTCTTGACCGCATACTGCTCGGCGGGCAGCCCGAAGGCGTCCCACCCAATGGGGTGCAGCACGTTGAATCCCTGCATCCGCTTGTAGCGGGCCACGATGTCGGTGGCGGTGTAGCCCTCGGGGTGGCCTACATGCAGGCCCGAACCGCTGGGATAGGGAAACATGTCCAGCACATAATACTTGGGACGGTCATGGTCTTCAGGCGTGCGGAAAGTCTTGTGCTCCAGCCAGTAGTCCTGCCAGCGGGATTCAATTTCTTTGGGATCGTAGGAGCTCATCGGGCGATACGGGGGATGCGGATTGCAATTACAGTTCGATGGATGCGGTCGACGAAGATAAGGAAAAATAGCCACTGCTTCAGCCGGCGGAGAGCCAGCAGGCGGGCCGGCGCCCTAGGCTTGCCGGGTGAGCCAGCGGAGGGGATCGGTGCCATCGGGCTTCCAGTGCAGGGGCGGGGACTGTGCATCGGTCAGGTATTCCGAGCGCTCCGCCCAGCCCGGCACTTCCGCCTCCGGATGCGGCAGGTAGACCGACTGCAGTCGGGGACCGAATTGACCGGCCAGGTCGGCCACCGTCTCCTCGTCGCCCTGGACCCAGTAGCAGATGAAATCACGGTCCAGCTCCAGTCCCCCCTCCTGCACCAGGAAGTGGTCCAGCCAGGCCTGGGGGCGCTCCACGGCCTTGTTGTAGGCGAAGCGGTGGCGCAGGGCGGGTCCCGGCTGCAGATACTGCGGATTCTCCAGCCAGAAAGACTCGATATAGTCGGTCCACTCGCATTTGATCTCATCCAACGGCCACGGGGCCACCACCACGGCCACCGAGCGGCAGCCCATGCCCCCGTAGCGGAAAACGGCCTCGGTCAGATCCTCCATTACGCGCGGATCGCGCCGGTCCACCCAGGCCAGGGAAAAGCCGGCGGTTCGTACCAGGAAACGCGCATCACGGGAGGCCATGTCCCCCTCCTCCACGGCGCGGCGAACCGGGGGCACCGAGCGCTCCGAGCCGGCAAAGAGCACCGCCTCGTGGGCCATGCCCTCAAAATCGCTCAGCCGGTGGGTCCACTGTACCTGCCGGTCGTTCCAGCCGGCGGTCTTCTTCACTTCGTTCAGGAAGGTGGGCATCAGGTAGGGATCCTTGCGGGAGATCTTACCGCTGTAGCGTCCCCCGCCGAGAAGTACCGCCAGGGCGTCCTGCATGCCGACCAGGGGCAGGTTGCCGGCGTGCAGACAGAGGGTCAGCGGAGCGGGCGCATGACCCTCCTCCAAGCCAGCCCTTTCGACCCAGGTGCGCAGTCCTTCCGGGGTGCAGCTCCGGCGAAGGGCCTGCAGGGCGTTCCGCACGTCGGGCAGGGAGAAGTAGCCCTCATCCACGGTACGTTCCACCGCCTCTTGCAGATAGGCGTTCTCCTCGTGCAGCCAGTTCTCACAGGCTTCGGCCAGATATGATATGCGTCTTTCAAGTTCCATTAATCCCTGTCAATCAAGAAGTTACACCCTCTCATATTATCTGGTTTCCATCTTCCCTCCACCCGAAACTTGCCCTTGCCGTTATGTGCCCCGCGGTCTCCTGTGAGCAGGAAGGCGCAGGAGTGGCGGTTGGCCAGATCCACAAAGCCCAGCAGTCCCTCCTGCCCCGGGGGGAGTGCACGGGAGGGATCGTCGGGATCGCGCACGGTCACGCCCAGCCAGGGCGGGCTGTGAAACCAGCTGCCCCCGGTGGCGTAGGCCTGGCTGAGCATCTCGGCCATGCCGTACTCGGAGTGCACACGGGAGATGTCCAGACCGAAGCCTCGGGAGAGCCTGCGGTGCAACTCATCGCGGTTCATTTCCCGGCGTCGGGTTTTCATGCCCCCTGTTTCGATAACCACGCTGTCGGAGGGAAGAGGGGGCGCGCCCGCCTCCAACAGATCCAGCAGACCGAAGGCCGCCCCAAAGAGCACCAGCGAGCGCCCGCTCTCCTGTACCACTTCAACAGCTCCGCCCTCGTAGGCCTCGCCCAGCGGAAGGAAGCGGCTGAGGGGACTCCCGCTGGCTTCGATGAGTTCGCGCAGCATCCAGATGAGGGAGGAATCGGGGTTCTCGCTATAGCCGGGCGTGCAGGCCCAGACCGCCGAGCTTTCCAGGCGGTAGTGGCGGCGAAAGCCGCGGAGCAGGGAGTCGCGGTAGCGTTCCGGATCGGGCACGCGGTGCACGCTGCGCGGGCCCCCGCCGGTGCCGCTGCTGCGGAAGAGGAGATCCTCTTCATCGTCCTCGACGCCATTCTCCCCTGTCGGGGTGATTACCTCGGCATCGGCGAAAGCGCGCACGGGCAAGAGGGGAAAGTCGTCTGGGTAACCGGATACCTGCTCCGGAGCCCCCAGAGCATCGCAGAAACGGCCATAGACAGGATTCTCCGCCCGCTGGAGGCGGTAGAGAGCGGAAGCCTTCCCGGCAAAGGGAATATCTTCCGAAAATAGCTCCTTCGTGTCACTCATGACGGAAAAGGGATTACAGGGGACTCAGGCGAGACCCACGCGCTTGAAAATGCGGTCCACGTTTCGCGTGTGGTGGTCCAGGTCGAATGCCTCGTCGATATCCTCAGCCTCCAGGTAGCCGGTAACCGTATCGTCGGCCTCCACCAGCTCACGGAACATGCGCTTCTCTTCCCATGCCTTCATGGCCAGTGGCTGCACCGTGTCGTAAGCCTCCTCGCGTGAGAGGCCGCGGTCGATGAGCATGTGCAGAAGCCGCTGGGAGAAGGTGAGCCCGTAGGTGCGCCAGATGTTCTCCTCCATGTTCTCGGGATAGACGCGTAGATTTTCAATCACACCCGCAAAGCGGTGCAGCATGTAGTCGAGCAGGATGGTAGCGTCGGGCAGGATGATGCGCTCTACGGAGGAGTGTGAGATATCGCGTTCGTGCCAGAGGGGAATGTTTTCGTAGGCGGAGGTGACATAGCCCCGTAGCACGCGCGAGCAGCCGCTGATGTTCTCCGAGCTGACCGGATTGCGCTTGTGCGGCATGGAGGAGGAGCCCTTCTGGCCCTGGCGAAAATGCTCCTCGGCCTCCCTCACCTCGCTGCGCTGCAGGTGGCGCACTTCCACGGCCATCTTCTCCAGCGTGGAGCCCACCAGGGCCAGCACGGAGACGTAGTGGGCATGGCGGTCGCGCTGCAGCGTCTGGGTGGAGATGGGCGCCGGGGCAAGTCCCAGTTTCTCACAGGCGTACTCCTCCACCTCCGGCGGGATATTGGCGAAGGTGCCCACGGAGCCACTCATTTTGCCGAATTCCACGTCCGTCGCCGCTTTCTCGAAGCGATCGATGTTGCGCTGCATCTCGGCGTACCAGAGGGCGCATTTGAGCCCGAAGGTCGTGGGCTCGGCGTGCACTCCGTGGGTACGTCCCATCATAACGGTATACTTGTGCTCACGCGCCTTTGCGGCCAGCACCTCGGACATGCGGGACAGTCCCTCGCGCAGGATGGTGTTGGCCTGTTTGAGGCGCACCCCGTAGGAAGTGTCCACCACGTCGGTGGAGGTGAGCCCGTAATGCACCCATTTCTTTTCGGGTCCCAGCGTCTCTGAAACTGCTCGCGTAAAGGCCACCACATCGTGGCGGGTCTCCTTTTCGATCTCCTTGATGCGTCCCACATCAAAATCCGCCTTTTCGTAGAGGGTCTCCACGTCCTCCTCGGGTATTTTGCCGAGACGGCTCCAGGCCGAACAGGCGGCCAGTTCCACCTCAAGCCAGGAACGAAACTGGTTTTCGAGAGACCAGATGTCCGACATCTCCTTGCGTGCGTACCTTTCGATCATGAATGGGGGAAATTAGTTTTTGGCGTGGGTTCCGGAACAAGATATTAAAAGTAGGGCGCAATGGATAAGGGAATCGGGGACGGAAGATCCGGTCTACCGCCCGCCTGCCGGAACCTTCAGGAGGGTGCCCTCGGCAATGACCTGGCCGTCCTCCACCTGGTTCAGGATGGCGATCTCTTCCAGGGTAACCTCGCCGGGCAGCGGCTGCGGCAGCAGCGCGGCCAGGTCGCCCTCTCTTTGGGCGGGACGAACCTCCAGGCGCAGGGGACGGATGGCGAGAATGTCAGGATTGTCGAGCTCCCGGAAAGAACTTGCGGTTCGACCGAAGGTCTGCTCGTAACGGCCGTAACGTTCGGCATAGGTGTAGGAGGTGAAGCGGTAGATGAGGTCGCCGTAGGCCACGGCGCGCACGCGGTAGCGTACCTGGTTTCCCTCCTGTGTATCGGCGGAAGCTTCGGCTTCGTAGGCCGTCAACCCGTGCTGGCTGTCCTGTGACTGATCCAGGACGGTGATACCCTCCTGGTTGAGGAAGGCCTCGACCGAGGCGCGCGGGCTGTCGTGCTCGCTGTCGATCTGCAATAGGGTGACGGCGTCTTCTTCGGGGCTGACCGCGGCCACAAGATTACGCTGGTTGATGAGCTGCCAGTCATCGGGCCGGTCGAAGCGGAAGGCCAGGTCGGGATGGTAAAAAACTCCTTCGCGCGAAAATCCTTCGCGGGGGTTCTCTCCGTAGACCAGTCCCTCGAGGCGTCTTAGGTAGTCTTCGCGTTCAATCACCTCCTGCGGGTAGCCTTGCTCGGCCCAGTCCCGGGCCAGTTCGGGGATGGTCTCAGCCCGGACAGCCGGGTCGGGATGGGTGGACTGGAAGGTGGGCAGGGAGTGCCCCGACTGTGCGGAGATACGCTGCAGCGTGGTGAAGAAGTCGGCCCCTTCGGCCGCCTCGTAGCGCTGCCGCGCGGCGTACTCCACACCCAGTGCGTCCGATTCCCTTTCGTCCTCGCGGCTGTAGCTCAGAAATAGAAACTGCGCGGCCTGGCTGCCGGCCGCCAGGATGTCGCCGCCGGGCACACCCAGCAGCTCCTGACCCGCAATGGCGCCGCCCAGCAGGGCAAGCTGGCCGACCTGCTGCTCCAGGGCACGCTGGGAGGCATGGCGCGCGGCCACGTGGCCGATTTCGTGTCCCAGCACCACAGCGAGCTGCGCCTCGTTCTCCAGGTGCGCCAGCAGTCCCCGCGTCACGTAGACGTAGCCTCCCGGCAGGGCAAAGGCGTTGACGACGGGCGAGTCGAGCACGCGGAAGGTGAATTCGGTCTCTCGGTACTTTTGCTGGCTGTCCTCACGCCGCATGTGGCTCACCTCCAGCATGCTCCGGCCCACGCGGTCGACGTAGTCCTGGATCTCCTCATCGGGATAGACGCCGTATTGCTGCTGTATCTGCCGGTCGGCCTCCTCGCCCAGCCTCAGTTCCTGCTCCCAGCTCCAGGCATAGGCGCGGCGGTTGCCGGTTATGGGACTTTTCTGCACCGAGCAGGCGGAGGTGAGCAGGGCCAGAAGGAGCACGGCGAGGAGACGGACAGCGGATCCCGGCCGGCGGCGTTGAAACGAAGATGTGTTCATGTAATTGGTGTCTGAAAGTAGAGGGTCAGGAATCTTGTACTTGAAATGCGCATCCGCTGTTCCAGTGCTGGAAAATCATCAGCATGGCCAACGTGTCCAACTCGCAGTATTTAAGCAACGAAGAGAGGCGGTCCTGGCGTTCGTCCACTCCGAGCCGGCCGGCACGCAGATCCGCATAGCTGGTCATGGCCTCCGCCCCCCGCTGCACGTCCGCCCCGCCCTGTTCCACCAGGATGCGGTAGGGGCTGCGCACCCCGCCCTTCCCGTCGGGCTGCCACCAGACGATTCCGTCGAAATTGGAGCCGCGGTAGGGGCGGCTCCAGCGCTCCTGCAGCACTCCGCCCATCGCCATGACTGCACGCACCACCTCCTTCAGGCCGAGGGAGTCCTCCATGTGGCGGTTGTAGTAGTAGTCGCGCACCAGCCGGCTCATGTCGGCCAGCTGGACGGCCGGTCTTCCCTCCGCCCCGTCCAGCAGAGCGTCCAGCCAATCGAGTAGCTCCCGACGGTCTTCGGGTGCCCGTCCGCGTTGTTCCTCCCGCAGCTCACCGCGCATCTTGCGCAGGGCCTGTCCCTCGAATCCTGAATACTGCACGAGGGTGCCGCCGCCCGTCGAAGAGTCCGCTCCCAGCCCGGGCACCCTGGCCAGGTTGCGCAGCAGGGCATAGTTGCAGTAGCCCTCCCCGCCCCGGTCAATCCACTGCCGGTGGCTCCACGACCCATCCTCGTGCAGGGTGTGGCAGGAGAACTGGAAAAGCTCCAGGTGATAGGGCGGTCGCCCTCCGCGGACAGGAACAGCGTAGGTGCCGGCTTCAAAATCAAGAAAGTACAGCGGGTAGCGCCAGGAGGCGAGCGCATCCGGCAGGCCGGGGCGCACGATCTCCTCCGGCAGCTCTCCACCCCGGTAGCCCCTCATCTGCAGGCCCTGCCGCTGCTTGGCGGTAAGGGGACGCTCCCCCGCGCGTACCTCGGCGACAGTGGCAATTTCCTCTTCCGGGATCTCATGCTGCAGGTAAATGCCCTCGCGGCTCCAGCGGCGTATGCCGGGACCGAAAAGTCCGAAGATGTGACGGTCGTCCTCCTCCATGCGGCCGCTCCAGCACTCCCGGAAACCGTGCGGTTCCCGCCCGTCGTCCGGATCGAGGCGGAACTCGCAGCCGCGGCACTTGTAGCCCGGCGAAGGCTCGGGCCGCCGTTTCCCGCGCAGCAGCTCCACCGCACTTTCCATGGCGTCCGGCAGCTCCAGTCCGGCCCAGGAGGTGCCCCTGAAAAGCTCCCCGCGGCGTACACGCGAGACCTCCTCTTCGGCCTCCACCTCCACCAGGAGCGAAGACTCGGGATGTGGAAGCGGATCACCTTCCTCCAGCATGCGATGCAGGGCGTCGTTGGCAGCCCTGCCACTGCGGCTGGGGAAGACAAGCAGGGGACGAAGCTTCTCCCCGGGAAGGCACCAGGAGACCACCTGCATGCGGAAGGCGAAGTCCAGGAGCGTTTCTCGCCATGTATCGCGCACCGCCCCGCCCTTACCGCTCAGCCTGTGACGCCCCGGTTTAAAGGCGCGGGTCTGCACCAGAAGGCACTCCAGGCTCCCCTCCCGCCGGCGCAGCAGGGGAAGGCGGGCCCGGCAGCCGCGGTCTTCGAACTGCGCGTCATAGACCAGCTCCCAGCCCTGATCCAGGGCTTCCCGCGTGGCCCCAGCAGCGGCGGCATCCCCCTCCTTCTCTACGCGGAGTCCCCCGGGATGGACGGCCCTCAGAAGGGCTTCCAGCTGACGCCGATTGTAGCGGGCATGGCGCGCGTAGGTGCGTCTCTCCTCCTTTTCGGGATAGTCCAGGCGGTGGTAGCGCAGGCGGACGGGACACCTGGTGGCCGTGCGGAAAAGAAAGGAGCGCAGCAGGGGCGCTTCGCCTTGCGGTTTTGAGGCCATTCAGCTTATGATATTCACTTCCGGTACCAGTTCAATGCCAAAGACGCCGGCCACCTCGTCGCGGATGCGGCGGGCCAGCTCCCAGACCTCGTGGCCGGTAGCCCCGCCGTGGTTGACGATGACCAGGGCCTGCTGCCGGTAGGTGCCCACGGGTCCAACTCTACGTCCCTTCCAGCCCGTTTCCTCTATAAGCCAGCCTGCCGGTACCTTCACCCGGCCTTCGCCCGCCGGATAGTGGGGCATGCCGGGCCAGCGCTCCCGGAGTTCCTCAAAGCGTGGACGATTGATCACCGGATTTTTGAAAAAACTGCCGGCATTGCCCAGGTCGTCCGGGTCGGGCAGCTTGCTGCGTCGCTCGGCCATGACCGCACGGCTGACCTGGTCGATGTCGGGATTGACGATGCCCTCTCTCTCCAGGCGTCGGCGCAGGGCGTCGTAGCCAGTGTTCACTTCGTGCTGAAGGGAAAGCCGAAGTGTCACGTCGGCCACCAGCCATTGTCCCCTGCCCTCCCCCTTGAAATAGCTGTCGCGATAGCCAAAACGGCACGCCTCGCGGTCGAAGGTGCGCGTTGTGCCGTCCGACAGGTTAACCGCCGTGAGGGAATGGAAAACGCCGGAGAGCTCCGCCCCGTAGGCGCCGATGTTCTGTATGGGCGCGGCGCCTACGGTGCCGGGAATGAGGGAAAGATTTTCGATACCGCCCCACCCCTGCTCTACACAGTGGCGAACCAGTGCGTGCCAGTTCTCGCCTGCGCCCGCTTTCAGCCATAGGTGGCGGTCGTCGCGGGCGATTACCTCCCGACCGCCAACGGCCACGTGCGCCACGATTCCGTCCACATCGCCCAGGAACAGAACGTTGCTTCCGCCACCCAGGATATGCACCGGACGCTCCCGGCTGGGGGGCGCTTCGAGCAGTCGTGCCACGTCGGGGATTTCCCGGATTTTGACAAACCATCCGGCCGTGGCCCCCACGCCAAGCGTATTGTAGGGAGCGAGATCGACGTGTCGTCGGATGGAAAAATCGGCCATGCTTACTTGTTTTCCCTGCTGTCGGAAGAGCGGGGCCGGGCGTTTCCGGGCTGCACACGCACGCGGAGCTTGCGCACCCGGTTGTTCTGCACGGAGTGGATGGTAAGTTCCAGGTTGCCGTAGTAAACCCGCTCGCCCACATTGGGGATGCGTTCGGTGAGATGGTAAACAAGTCCCCCCAACGTCTCGTACTCGTCCTGGTCGGAGGTCAGCTCGCACTCGATGATCTCCTCCATGTCGTCCAGATCGATTTTGGCATCGAAGATGTAGACCCCGTTCTTGAAACGGGTGTAGAGCTTCTCCTCGTTGTCGTCGTACTCGTCGGTAATGTCGCCCACAATCTCCTCCAGGATGTCGTCCAGGGTGATCAGCCCTTCGGTCCCCCCGTACTCGTCCACCACAATAGCGATATGCGTCTTTTCCTGCTGGAAGTCGCGCAGCAGGTCGTCCAGCTTCTTGGTGGCCGGAATAAATAGCGCCTTTCGGGCAATGGAGCGCCAATTAATGGTGGTGCGCTCGATGTCGGAATTGATGTAGGGAAGCACGTCCTTGGCGTAGATCACGCCCAGGATGTTGTCCAGGTCACTTTGGAAAAGGGGCATGCGCGAGAGGTTTCTGCCGCGGATCAGCTCGAGTACCTCATGCAGGGTGTTCTCGGTGGATACGGCTACGACATTCACCCGCGAGGTCATGATTTCGCGTACCGAGGTGGTGCCGAACTCGATGACGTTCTCGATGATCTCGCGCTCATCGCTCTTCAGCGAGCCCTCCATCTCGCTAACCTCCGCCATGGTCTTGATGTCCTCTGAGGTCATCTTGGCGCTGGGTTTGGGAAGACGCCCCTCCAGGCTGAGAGTGCTGCTGGCGATCCAGCGCGACAGGGGCTTTAGCAGCACGAAAAAGAAATAAATGAAGCGGCTGATACGCCGGGAGGTCTGAAGGGAGTTGTTGATGGCGATGAGCTTGGGGGTAATCTCGCTCAGAATAAGGATGGTAAAGGTGAGCACCAGCACTTCAATGGTGAAAGCCAGGACTTCAGGCAGCCCGTACCATGCGGCCACCTGGCCGGTAAGCACGGCCGCCAGCACGGAAGTGACAATGTTGGCCACAGTGTTGCCGATTAGGATGGTGGCCAGCAGGCGACGCGGCTTCTCCAGCATGCGCAGGATGAGTTGGTCGGCGGTACCTTCCATCTCTCCCTCGATAAGCAGGTCCGGTTTGCGGGAGATAGAGAAGAGGGCTACCTCCGATCCCGAAAATAGCGCTGAAAAGACCAGTCCCAGCAGGATAAACAGCCCCTGGACGGCCAGAGTGAGCACGGAGGGTGCCTCTCCGGAAAATACGTGCTCCTGCATCATCAGGAGTAGGTCTCCCATCA
This sequence comes from Balneolaceae bacterium, assembly GCA_034521445.1. Classification (NCBI taxonomy): domain Bacteria; kingdom Pseudomonadati; phylum Balneolota; class Balneolia; order Balneolales; family Balneolaceae; species Balneolaceae bacterium. The sequence continues at coordinate 153,434 of JAXHMM010000017.1, forward strand.
TGTATAGACTGCCGGGATCGTCCAAGGACGCAACATTCGGTTCATCGGTTTCAGAGGCCTGCGGGTTCCCGCGGGGTGCAAGATAAGAAAAAAGCGGTGGATTGCACGCAATCCACCGCCTGGCAGGGTCCTTCCGTTATTCGGGTCAGGTGTAGGGCTTAGAAGGGAAGGTCGTCGTCCATATCATCCAGGTCCTCGTCGAGGTCTACGTTGCTGGAGACAGGCTGGGAGCTGTCGGGCTTGGCGGGTGCCGCCTCACGGGCCTCGCGATCGCTCTTGCTGTCGAGCATGGTCAGGGTGAGGGCCTTGATTTCGGTGGTATAGCGGGTCTGTCCCTCACGGTCCTCCCACTGGCGGGTCTGGATGGGTCCCTCGATGTAGACCTGGGAGCCCTTTGTCAGGTACTCCTGGCAGATTTCCGCCAGGCGTCCCCAGGCCACCACACGATGCCACTCGGTGTTCTCCTTCCACTCGCCGGTGCTGTCCTTGTAGCGTTCGGAGGTAGCCACGGAGAGGTTCGCCACGGCCGTGTTAGACTGGGTGTAACGCACTTCGGGATCCTGTCCCAGCCGGCCGATAATCATCGCTTTGTTCAGTGAACTCATAACGGTTCCTCATTTGGGGTTACTTTTCTTGGGTAAAAGGTAAGACATCTGAGGCAGGAAATCCTTACAGTTTTTTTTCCCACAGCGGGCCGTTCGCGTCTCCCTTTTCCTCTGCATATGCCAGAAACGAATGCCTGTCCTCCCTTGTTAGAGCATCTGCACAACCCCCAACAAACCCGGCGCCACGTGATCTCCCACCCTGCACTCTACACCGACTACTACGAGCTGACCATGGCCCAGGGTTATGTGCTGGAGGGCCGGGCGGAACAGACCGCCACATTCGACTATTTTTTCCGCGATCTTCCCTTCAACGGGGGATACGTGCTCTTCGCCGGCATCTCCGACCTACTGAAGCTGCTGGACGAATACCGTTTCGGACCGGAGGAACTGGCCTGGCTGAAGGAGCAGGGATTCAAGGAACCCTTCCTGGACTACTTGGGGGATATGGAGCTCGAACTTGACATCCTCTCGGTTCAGGAGGGCGAAGTGGTTTTCCCCCGGGAGCCGCTGGTGCGCGTGGAGGGACCGGTCGTGCAGGCCCAGCTTCTCGAAACCCTGCTGCTGAACATCCTTAACTTCGAATCGCTCATCGCCACCAAGGCCTCCCGCATGACCCAGGCGGCCGGATCGGGCAAGGTACTTGATTTCGGGTTGCGCAGGGCCCAGGGCTACGGCGGGCTGCAGGCCTCCAAGGCGGCGATCATCGGCGGAGTGGAGGCCACTTCCAATTCGCTGTCGGCCTTCCTTCACGGCACCCCGGCCAGCGGCACGATGGCCCACTCCTGGGTGCAGTCTTTCGACACGGAACTGGAGTCCTTCCGTGCCTTTGCGCGCTGCTACCCCGATAACAGCGTGCTCCTCGTGGATACCTACGACACCCTCCGCAGCGGGATGCCCAATGCCATCAAAGTGGCTCATGAGATGGAGGAAAGGGGCAACCGACTGAAAGGTATTCGTCTCGACAGCGGCGACCTGGCCTACTTTTCGCGCAAGGCGCGCGAAATGCTGGACGAGGCGGGGTTGGGTTACGTAAAGATCGCCGTTTCCAACCAGCTGGACGAGCGTCTTATCAAAAGCCTGCTCGACCAAGGGGCACCGGTGGACCTCTTCGGGGTGGGTACACGCCTGGTGACCGGTCACGAAAGCCCGGCCCTGGACGGGGTCTACAAGCTGGCTGCCATCGACGGGGATCCCAGGCTCAAGATCTCCGAGAATATCGAAAAAATCACCCTGCCCGGCCGAAAAAAAGTGCTGCGTTACACCGACGGGCGCGGTCGCTTCTACGGCGACGGCATCGTCCTCGAAGAGGACGTACAGGCCGATACCATTTACCACCCCTACTATCCCGCCAAGCACACTGCCATCAGCGGCTATGACGCGGAAGAGCTGATGCAGCCGGTCATGGAGGGCGGACGGCAGACCGCCGGCGACGCCACCGCGCAGGAGAGCGCGGACTACGCCTCCCGCCGCCTGGAGAAATTAATGCCAGAGCATAAACGTTTCGAAAATCCCCACATCTACAAGGTGGGCATCGGCGGGTCCCTGATGGATCTGCGCGACGAACTCACCCGGCAAATCAAAAAGCAATCAAACTGACGCCATGTCCCGACGCGCACTGCTCATCATTGACGTCCAGAACGACTTCTGTCCCAGGGGCGCCCTCGAGGTGCCCGAAGGCGACCGAGTGGTTCCGGTGATCAACCGACTCTCCGGCGCCTTCGACATCGTAGTGCAGACGCAGGACTGGCACCCCGACGGCCACTCCTCCTTCGCCTCCTCCCATAAGGGCAAAGAGCCTTTCGAGACTGTGGAGATGTCCTACGGCGAACAGGTGCTCTGGCCCGACCACTGCGTTCAAGGCAGCGAGGGGGCGGCCTTTCATCCCGACCTGGAAACCCACCGCAGCCAGCTCATCGTGCGCAAGGGTTTTCGGCCCGACATCGACTCCTACTCGGCCTTTTACGAGAACGACGGCAATACCTCCACCGGCCTGACCGGCTACCTGCGCGACCGGGACGTTGAAACGCTCTATGCCGTGGGCCTGGCCACCGACTTCTGCGTGAAATGGTCGGTGGTGGACGGACTCAGGGAGGGGTTCAAGGTTACCGTCGTTGAGGACGCCGTGGCCGGCATCGACCTCGACGGCTCCGTGGAGGCCGCCTGGCAGGAGATGGAGCAGGCAGGCGCCGGCAGGGTGCGCTCCGGCGAACTCCACGGGACGTAGATGTCCGTATCCGACTACCTGGTCCTGGGCGCCGGCCTTGCCGGCACATCCCTGTCGCTGGCCCTGTGCCGTGCCGGCCGAAACGTGCGGCTGGTCGATACCGCGGCAGTAGGCTCCGGGGCCTCCGGAACGCCCGGTGCGCTGGTCAACCTGGCCACGGGGCGCCGCGGTACCCGCGTATGGCGGGCCGACCGCTGCCTGCGGGCCGTGCGCGGTAACCTGGAAGCCGCCTCGGACCACCTGGAAGCCGGCGATCCCCCCTTCTGGCGCCCCACCGGAGTCCTGCGCCCTGCCCTCACCCCCAAGATGGCCCGCAAGATGCGCGAGCAGTACGAGAAGACGCAGTGGGACCCTTCCATGTGCCGGTGGCTTGACCGCGGAGCGGTGCATGAACGGCACCCCGGAATCTCCTGCGTGGACGGGGGACTCTGGCTGCCCGCCGGCATGTCGGTGGACAGCGGCGCCTACCTGGAGGCCCTGGCACGGCTGCTATGTGCCGAGGGGGCGGAGGTGCACGAGCATGTCTCCTATGAGCTGCGCCGCGAAAACGGAGTCTGGATCGCCGAGGGTGAGGACGGCGTGGGCCAGGCCATCCGCTGGAAGGCGCGGCGCGCGGTTTTCGCCGCGGGACGCGCCATGGTGGAACATCCGCTCTGGAATTTTCTCAACCTGCATCCTGTCAAGGGGCAGCTGGCCCTGCTTGAGACTGACCAGCCCCTGGGCTTCGCCCATTCGGTCTCCTCCCTGGGCTACCTTTCCAACGCAGGCGACAACCGGCACTGCGTAACCGGAAGCACCTACGAGCACGACTACAACCACCTGAAGCCCGACCAAGAGGGCGAAAACTACCTGCGAAGGCGCCTGCGACGAGCCCTGCCGGAGCTGGAGGCACGCGCCCGCACCAAGGGCCGCTGGTCCGGCGTGCGGGTCTCTTCCCCGGATCGCAAACCTGTGCTGGGGGCGCACCCGCGCGAGAAGGACCTCTATTGCTTCACGGCGCTGGGTTCGAAGGGACTGCTATACAGCGCCTATCTGGCAACGTGCATGTCCGGCTGGCTGGAGGGCATAGATAAGCTGCCGGAGGCAGTCCACATCCGCCGTATGACGGAGGGGTAATCAGGGAAAAGTGCGGAGAGGGAGGGATTCGAACCCTCGGTACCCCTATGGGGGCACACTCGCTTTCCAGGCGAGCCCGTTCGACCGCTCTGGCACCTCTCCGAAAAGAAGGGCTAAGATAGGACATTGCCGCTGCAGTATCAACGCCTAAATCGCCTCAGATCTCTACGCGGAAGTCGTGCCTGACGAAGGCTCGCACCTCGCTGCCCTCGTTCCTGGCGGGCCGGAAGCGCCACTGGTGGGCGGCCCGCAAAGTGGCCGAAAGAATGGACTCCGGGAGGTCGTTAACTATTTCGAAACTGCCGTCCTTGTTAATGCGACGAATCTCTGAAATGCTGGCCTCCTCCACGGAGCCGTCGCGGTTCACCAGGAACCGGATTTTAATCACCACCTCGCCCAACTTGCCATCAAGATCGGAGGGAAGGGTGGGCTCCACGATGCGCACCACGCTGGGCGGAAGTTGCGGGTTTGCTGCGATTTCGTCGCTGTTTCCCCTGCTTTCGGGCATAGGCGTCGAGAGGGAATCGGCGTACTCGTCAAAGGTGGCGTCGGAAAAATCGATGGGATCCTCCTCAATGATGCGGTCGTTGGGCACCTCGATGGGAACCGGCGGCGCCGGCGGCGGGGGTGGCTTGCTCTCCTGCGTGGTGCGGCGCACCTCCTCTATCGGGGTATTGCTGTCAGAGTAGATCACATCCTGATAAACCGGATCGCCCTGGTCCGGGACGGGCCACAGCAGTACGAAGGCTAGGGCGATCAGCTCTGCCGCGGCGATGCCCGCCATGATGCGCACGCGGTAGGTCTGCTCGCTGCGGTGACTATGTCCGTTTCTGTGGTCCACCGGGATTCGCCCTTGTTTTTGTGTAGTGATAACTACTTACTAGGTATCTAAATTCCGCACCCTTTGCAATTCCTTTTCGTTTTGCCCGCGGCATGGCTTTACCCACATCTAAAAAAACGAAAGACTTCACCTGAAAATTATATGCACAGGCCGGCTGGAGGAAATGGAGGTAAAAGATCCACCGATCCCATATGAGCTAGCTGGTCGGGGCACGAATCAGGAGCTATCCACCCCCAGTTCATGAAGGGTGCGCCGCACAAAACCGTCGTTTCGGGCCAGCAGTCGCTCGGCTTCGGGACGTTCTACCTCCCCGAGGGTCATCACCAGGGCCACCTTTACATTGCCGCCCGAAGCCTTCATGGCCCGGTCGGCCCCCTCATAATCCAGGTTGCTGAAAAGCATAAGAATGCGGCGGGCCCGCTCGTGCAGCTTGCGGTTGGTGAGCTGCAGGTCCACCATCACGTTTTCATAGATCTTGCCCAGGCGTACCATGGCCCCTGTGGAAATCATGTTGAGCACCATCTTCTGTGCGGTGGCGCTTTTCATGCGGGTACTGCCCATAATCACCTCGGGGCCCACCGGCACGTCGATCATAATATCCACCTCCAGACGCACCTGCTCGCCCGGCACCGTGGTCACCATGACGGTGAGACAGCCGCGTTCGGCCGCCTCCCTGAGCGCCCCGTGCACGTAGGGCGTACGACCGCTTGCCGCCAATCCAATAAGGATGTCATATGAATTTAAACCTATATCTTCCATGGCTTTACGCCCGTTCTCCTCGAAATCCTCAGCACCCTCCTGGGCGACGAACATAGCCTCACGTCCGCCTGCGATCAGGCCCTGCACCCTATCCGGGTCGGTGCCGAAGGTGGGAGGACACTCAGCCGCGTCAAGCACGCCCAGGCGTCCGCTGGTACCTGCCCCGGCATAGATGAGCCTTCCCCCGCTCGCCAGGGCCGCGCGCACGGCCTCGATGGCGCGTGCGATCTCGGGCAGGCGCTTCTTTACGGCAGGCGCCACTTTTTGGTCCTCCTCGTTGATCAGGCGGGCGATCTCCCCGGCCTCCGCCAGGTCGATGCGCATGGACCGGGGATTTCGCTGCTCGGTGTCGAGGGAGCGCAAAAAATCGAACAGGGATTCCGAATCGTCTTCTTCCCCAGGCCTTCCCGGCGTGTCCCCGCCTGTGGGCGTGCTTCGGTCGGGATTGCGTGCATCGTCGTCAGTCACAGCTCAGGAGTGGGATTGGCGTTTGCGCCACCACTCGGAAGCTGCGGACCCGTTGGCGCCGCTGCGCTGCAAGTCGAGCTGCTCCCCTCCGCCGTTGGTCGACCGGAGAAGTGTGGCGGCCAGCATGCGGGTGGCGGGCGGGACCCGTCGGGCCTCGTCCAGTGCTTCCGGGCGGAACAGGTCGGGCACAAAGTGCGTGTCGTAGTCACCGGACACGAAGTCTTCGTGTCCCAGCACATAGCTGCAGAAGGGAATAGTGGTGCGGCACCCGGCGATCTCGTACTCCTCCAGGGCACGCAGCATGCGTGCAGTGGCCTGCCGGCGGTCGCGGCCGTACGCGCAAAGCTTGGAGATCATGGGGTCGTAGTTAATGGTCACGGCCTGCCCCTCCTCCACCCCGGCGTCCACGCGGATGCCGTTGCCGGAGGGGATGCGGTGGCGGTGGAGGGTGCCCGTACTCGGCAGAAAGTTTTCGCGGGGGTCCTCCGCGTAGATGCGGCACTCGATGGCGTGTCCACGGACGGTCACCTCCTCCTGGCTGAAGGGCAGCTCGCGTCCCTCGGCCACCAGGATCTGCAGCTCCACAAGGTCCAGTCCGGTAATGAGTTCGGTGACGGGGTGTTCCACCTGCAGACGTGTGTTCATCTCCAGGAAGTAGAAATTGCGTTCAGCGTCCACCAGGAACTCCACCGTGCCGGCGCCCACGTAGTCGCATGCGCGGGCGGCCGAGATAGCCGCGGCGGCCATCTCCTCCCGCAGCGCGTCGGTGAGGATGGTGCAGGGCGCTTCCTCGATCACCTTCTGGTGTCGGCGCTGAATGGAACACTCGCGGTCAAAGAGATGCAGGCAGTTGCCGTGCTCGTCGGCCATGATCTGGAACTCCACGTGGCGCGGTTCCACAAGGTACTTTTCGATATAAACCCGGTCGTCGCCAAAAGCGTTGCGCGCCTCCGAGCGGGCCGCACGAATACCCTCGCCGAACTCCTTCTCCTCGCGGATGATGCGCATACCCTTGCCTCCCCCGCCGGCCGCCGCCTTGACCAGCACCGGGAATCCGATGTCACTCGCCACCTGCTCAGCCTCCTCTACGGTTTGCAGCTCTTCGGTGGTGCCCGGCGGAAAGGGCACGTCGGCCTTGCTCATAAGGGTGCGCGCTGCGGTTTTGTCGCCCATAAGCCGGATGGACTCGGCCGAGGGACCGATAAAGACTATCCCCTCATTCCTGCAGCGCTCGGCGAAGTCGCCGTTTTCGCTCAAAAAGCCGTAGCCGGGATGGATGGCGTCGGCGTCTGTCTCACGGGCCGCCGCAATGATCTTGTCGTGTACCAGATAACTTTCGGAGGAAGCGGCCGGTCCTATGGCCACCGACTCGTCGGCCATGGATACGTGGGGGGCGTCCGCGTCGGGCTCCGAATAGACAGCCACGGTGGACTTGCCCATCTCCTTGCAGGTACGGATGACACGGCAGGCGATCTCCCCCCGGTTGGCTACCAGAATCTTGTTAATGTCGGGCATGGGACGTTCGGACTTGAATGGCTTGGTTGAATGGTATCAGATGATGTGGGTCCTGAGCATACGTTTCCAAAGCTCCCACTCCTTCTCCCCAGGCAGGTTCCATACATCCAGCTCGTGCTCGACGAACTTCATGCGCAGCACGTGGCTCATCCGGCGGGAGAGACTTTCCCTGGAATCGCCGGAAAAGGTGGCCAGGCGGAAATCCACCTCCTGGATATGCTGCAGGAGGGTAGACGAACCCAGGTTGGGTACGTAGTCCACGGGATTGTTGTAGTAGACGTCGTCGTCGTAGTGATCGCCCAGGAAGGTTTTGATGTCGTAGACCCCACTCATGCCAATAACCTTGCCGAACTCCTCCGGGTGCTTCAAGGCGAGGTTCACCGCGTGGTAGCCTCCCAGATCGGAACCCGCGATGATGAGGTAGGGAATATCGTTGTGCTGGCGAATATAGGGCACCACCTCCTCCACCACATAAGCCTCGAACTGCGTCTGTCTAGTGACCCGTCGGTCTGCGGTGACAGTTTCGTTGAGAAAGCTCTCCTCGTCCACCGCGTCGATGCAGAACAGCTGGTTGTACTCCTCCCCGAGCTGGTGGGCGATGGCCTCCACCATCCCCTGCTGCTCCCACTGACCGTGTTTGGCCCCTCGCGTGGGCAAGGCCAGCACCGGGGTGCCCGATCGGCCGTATACCGCAAGGGTCATGTCGCGTCCCAGGCTGGGACTTCTCCAGGTTTCGATATTTTTTTGCATAAAATCGTGCTGATGCGAACGGTTAGGGCGCGGCCGAACGGCGCGCGGTACAGGGGGAATATAACAGAAAGCCCGCTTTAGTGTAAAGGTCCCGGCCGGCCGCGCGAAGGCGCGCGCCTAACTCTGCTGGTAGCGCATGCGGTACAGCACACCGGGCAGCACGGCTAATTTTTCGGTGGCATTCAGGTAGGCACGCCGGTCGAAAACGCGGTAGCCGTTCTCCTCGATCTTGTCCAGTATGCGGCTGTAGTTGTAGCGCGCAAGGTAGACCGGCAGGCGTGTGCCGGGCTCCAGCATGGGCACGCCCAGGTCGGAGCGGGCGTAGTAGCGGCGGGCGCGGTCGATCTGAAAGCGCATCAGCTCGCGGAAGTTCCCGTCCATGCGTCCCCACAAGAGCTGTTTTTCGGTCACTCCGAAGCGGCGAAGCTCCTCTGCGGGAAGATAGATGCGGTCCCGGCGAAGGTCCTCTCCCACGTCGCGCAGGATGTTGGTAAGCTGCATGGCAATGCCCAGCTCTTCGGCGTGATCCAGGGCTTCGGGGGTGCGGTAGCCAAAGATCTCGCAGGTCATCAGTCCCACCACGCTGGCCACCTTGTAGGCGTAGCCGTAGAGCTCCCCGAAGGTTTCGTAGCGGCGCTTGTAGAGGTCCATGCCCACCCCTTCAATGAGCTGCAGGGGAAGTTCCAGGGGGATATGAAAGGTGTTGAGGGTGTGGGAGAAGGCGCGCAGGATGGGATGGTCACACGCCCCTCCCAGGCAGGCCGCCTCCAGCCTGCGCTTCCACTCCTCCATGCTTCGGCGGATGCCCTCCCGGTCGAGCTGCCTGCGGCTCACCAGGTCCTCCGCCTCGTCCACCAGGTCGTCCACATAGCGGCAGAGGGCGTAGAGGGCGAAGATGCCCCGCTGCTTGTCGTTGGGCAGGAAGCGGGTGGCCATGTAGAAGGTTTTGGCGTGGGTACGCGTAATCTCCCGGCACTGGGCGTAGGCCTCCTGCAGTTCCTGCCCGCGCACCTCCTCGATCACCGACCGGTGCAGGGAGGTGCGCCGGTAGAGGGGCTTTACAAGCTTGTAGGATATGCGAAAGAGGTCGGTCATGGGATCGCATCGTGCGTTCACTAAAATAATGCGTTGATTCGTCCCGAACGTTCCCGCAGGACCCGGTCGTTTCAATTGCCTCGTATTTTTCGGATTTTCCCCCGACCCAGCAATTTCAACGAAGTTCCGCCACGTGGACACCTCCGCCTCCGACCGCCGCAAAGCTCTCGACCACTGCGTCACCCGCACCTCCATACAGGGACTGCCCGAGCCCTACCGGGGCAAGGTGAGGGACGTATACGAGCTGGACGCGCATACCCTCGGCATTGTGACCTCCGACCGCATCTCCGCCTTCGACCACATCATGAAACAGGCCATTCCCTTCAAGGGACAGATCCTGAATCGGCTGGCGGCCTTCTCCTTCGGCAAGGTGCAGGACCTGGTCGAGACCCACGTGGTCGACGTGCCCCATCCCAACGTCACCGTGGCAAAGCGTTGCCGGCCCCTGCCTGTGGAGGTGGTGATCCGGGCCTGCCTTACCGGACACGCATGGCGGGTCTACCGTGACGGGGGACGAACACTCTGCGGGGTCTCCCTGCAGGAGGGCATGCGCGAGAATGAGCATTTCGAGGAACCCATCCTCACCCCGGCCACCAAGGCCGAGGAGGGACATGACGAGGACATCTCCGAGGCCGATATCCTGGCGCAGGGCATCGTGGAGGAAGAGATCTGGGAGGAAATACGTGAACGCGCCTTCGCCGTCTTCGAGCGGGGACGGCAGGTGGCCGCCGAACGGGGACTCATCCTGGTCGATACCAAGTACGAGTTCGGGCTCTTCGAGGGGCGCCCGGTGCTCATCGACGAGGTGCACACGGCCGACTCCTCCCGCTATTTCTATGCCGAGGGCTACCGGGAGCGGCTGGAGGCGGGAAAACCGCAGCGACAGCTCTCCAAGGAGTTCCTGCGTGAGTGGCTGATGGATCACGGCTTCCAGGGCCGGGAAGGGGAGCGCCTGCCCAACCTGCCCGACGAATTCCGATGGAAGGTCTATCGGCGTTACGCCGAACTGTTCGAAACCCTTACGGGCGAGCCTTTCGTCCCCCGCCTGGTGGAGGACATGGACGCTGAGCTGGAGAAGCTGTTCGAAGGCTGGCGCACGGGCTGAAGAGTCAAAGCGTGAGCGGCATCCCCTATTCCGAGGTTCATGGACGCCGGTTTTGATATTTCACCCGGCCGATGCCAGCAGGGAGCACCTGCAGGTAGCCGTGGATCAGCAGGGCCACGCCGCCGGCCAGCAGCAGCTGCCAGCTCCACGTCCGGACCGCCTCCTGCAACGGGAGCATCCAGTAGGCCAGGTAGGCGCCCCCCATCAGTCCCAGGCCGCCCAGCACGCGCACGTAACCTCCCCGGCGGTACTGGTAAACTCCGTACATGAGGCCCGCTACGGCCAGGGCCCCTCCCTGGTAAATGGCCAGCATCCACTCCTTCAAGGCGTAGGTGTCGCGCACCAGGAAGTAGGAGATGACGATCAGCAACGGAAGCGCGGTATAGAGGAGGGGAAAACGAGCAAAAGCGGGCTTGGACTCCCGCACGAAAAGGGCCAGGGCGCTGAGCACACAGGCAAGCAGCAGCACGTGGCCCCATTCGGCCACGGGTGCTGCTATTACTTCGGGAAGAGGCGCAGCGAACAGCACGGCGGCCTGCGATATGCATAAGAAGGCCGCGGCCGCCAGAAGCACGCGGAAGGTGGTGCGCCCGCTTCGCACCGCCACCAGGGAGAGTTTGAGCAGGGCGTAGAGTCCGCTTGTCATCAGGATGAGGGCGGGCCACTCCATTTCAGTCTTCCCCTATCCTGCGTTCGCGCTCGCGCCGCTGCTCGATCTCGCGGCGGGCCTGCCGGTCCTGGTTGAAGACCATTACAAGGTCGGCCACCTCCTTGAGTCGCTTGCGCTCGAAGCGTACCATCTCCTGCATCAGCGAAAAGAGGGTCATCTTCTCCTTGCCGCGGTGCAGCTCGGCCTCCCAGTCGGCATGCGTTATCTCCCCGAGGACATTCACCAGGCCGGTGCGGTGCTCGGCCAGCCTGCGAAGCAGGTTCTCCGCCCCCTCCTCTCCTGTGGCGCCCCCGAAGGTCTCGCGAAAGGAGTCAAAGTCGTCCAGCGAGAGGGGCTTGCTTCTTCCGCGCGCCTCCTCCAGCAGGGGACGATAGTAGGCGCACTGGGCGTGGTCGATGAGCAGCAGCTTCTCGGCGATGGAGCTGCCGCCGGGCGGGGCTTCATGCACGGGCACCGCGTCGATGACGTGGCGGAGGGCTTCGGCCTCATCTGTCAGGTAGGCGATGTCGCCGGTAAGCTTGCGAACCTCACCCGGGTCTATGTCGGTGACGTTCATGGCCTAGCGTACCCACGCCGAATCGACCTCGGCGCGGTCGCTCCCTTTCTGCCGCTCCAGCATGTCGACCAGGGAGAGACCGGTGTTGAAATCACGGTCTCGGTCGCGCACCGAGTGGATGTTGTTCTCCTCCTGAAAATCCCAGAACTCCCCGAACTGCCGGTTGCGGTATTCGCGCAGGAACTCCAGACGCTCCTGCAGGTCCTCCTTGGGTACCAGCAGGCGCTCTTTGTCGTAAACGGCTTCCTCGCGCGACTCGAAAACGATATCGTAGTCCTTGCTCATCACGATGGCCTCTTCGGGACAGACCTCCTCGCAGTAGCCGCAGTAGATGCAGCGGAGCATGTTGATTTCAAAAATTTCAGGATAGCGCTCCTTGGGATCGTCGCTCTTTTCGCTGGCCTGCATGCTGATGGCCAGGGGCGGACAGGCCCGGGCACAGAGCCCGCAGGCCACGCAGCGTTCCTGTCCCTCGTCCTCCACCAGCACGGGACGACCCCGGAAAATAGCGGGCGGGTCCCATTTCTCCTCGGGATACTCCAGGGTAACCGCGGGCTGGAACATCTGCTTGAGAGAATACCAGAGCGCCTTGAAGATTTCGGGCAGATAGAGCTTTTCCAGCAGGGAAAGGCTGCGCTCGCGGTCGTACTCTGGATTAAGCGCATTGGCGCGCGGCTGTTCCAGGTTGCTTATATCGGCCATAGTCTGCTCGTTTCGGAACGGTTCGGGGGATGGCTGCGCGGGTTAAAATAACGCATATGCCTATTCACATCAACGCGAATATCACTCATTTCTCGCGGAAGACAAGGGTCAGCGGAACGCCCTGAAAACCCCAGCGCTCGCGAATCTTGTTCTCGATGTAGCGGCGATGGTTGGGGGGAAGTTCCGAGGGCATGTTCATGAAGAACTTGAAGACGGGAGGCGCCGACTTCACCTGCGTGGCATACTTGATCTTCAGGGCATGGCCCCTGCGCATGGGAAGGGGCTTCTCCTTGAAAATCTCTTGCAGGAAGTCGTTGAAGGCGGGGGTGGGAATCTCCCGGGCCCGCTCGGCCAGCACGCGGTCGGCCACCTCGAGCACGCGGTGCACACGCTGCCGTGTAAGGGCGGAGCAGGTCACAATGGGGATCCAACGCATCATGGGAATGCGGTCGTAGACGTACTCCTCGAACTCCCGGTGCAGGTTGGTGTCCTTGTCCGGAACCAGGTCCCACTTGTTGAGCACCAGCACGATGCCCTTGTTGAGGCGGTCCGCCTCGCGCAGGATACGTTTGTCCTGGTCCTCGAAACCCTGCATGGCATCCACCATCAGGATGGCCACGTCACACTCCTGCAGCGCCCGGTCAGTGCGCAGGGTGCTGTAGAACTCTACGTTTTCCTTGACATTCTTGCGCTTGCGCAGCCCGGCCGTGTCCACCAGCACATACTCTTTATTTTCCATGATCAGCCGGCTGTCGAGGGAGTCACGGGTCGTGCCCGGGATGTCGGTGACGATGCAGCGCTCGTCGTTCAGCAGGGCGTTGATAAAGGAGCTCTTGCCCACGTTGGGACGCCCTACAACCGCCATGCGCGGCGCAGAGGTTCCCTCCTCCCCCTGCCGCTCCGGCAGCAGGGGCACCAGGTCGTCCAGCAGCTCGCCGGTACCGGTTCCGCTCAGGGCCGAAACCGGGTAGACCCTGTCAAAGCCGAGGGCATAGAATTCGGAGGCGTTGAGGCTGCGCTCCTCGTTGTCGGCCTTATTGGCCACCAGAAGCACCGGCCTGGACTGCTGCCGCAGCAGGGCGGCCACGGACTGGTCGAGGCTGGTCATGCCCCCCGCGGTATCCACCACAAAGAGAATGACATCCGACTCCTCGATGGCGATATGCACCTGCTCGCGGACCCCCTCCACCATCACCCCGCTCTCTTCCGGCAGGTAGCCCCCGGTGTCGATGACAGAGAACTCGCGGCCGTTCCAGTGGGAGAGCCCGTAGTGGCGGTCGCGGGTCACCCCGTAGTGGTCGTCTACGATGGCTTTGCGGCTTCCCACCAGGCGGTTGAAGAGCGTGGATTTGCCTACGTTGGGTCGGCCTACGATGGAGACTACGGGAAGCATGTGGATGAAATTATTGGTATTTTGGGCCCCTTCGCGGGAAGCCGCTAAAATAAGGAATTCACCGCTCAATACAGAACCTCATTCCATGCTGGAGACCTTCTATAATAATTTCGGATTCCTGGGGTCCATCGCTCTCGCCTTCACGGCCTTTCTCCTGTTCATATTCTGGATCGCAGGAATCGCCGGACTGGCCCAGCGTCCCGACACGGGCACCAAGAATATCCAGCTGGCCTGCTGCGTGCTCTTCCCCCCCTTCCCCATTCTCTGGCTTTTCTGGGACATGTACTGGCAGAAAAAACAGATGGAGCACACCGGAGACTAGCCCGCCGGCCGCTAGAATCGGTAGCCCAGCTGCACGTTGAAGGTGAGAATATCGAGGTAGCGGTCCGGCGCATTCAGCCTCTCCTGGCGCTCGTAGTTTACCGACAGCTCCGCGCTCACCGCGTCCCCCAGCTCATGGCGGAGGCCTGCGCCCGCGCCCCACGACTGCAGGCGGAAGATCCCTGCCTCCACCTGCTGAAAGGTGCGCTCGGACGGGCTCACGCCCATGCTGCCTGAGAGCCAGAGGTAGCTGTCGGGCGTGCCCAGGTAGCGGCGCGCCATCAGTACGGCTGAGCCGTCCAGTGCCCCGCTCCCGGGGATCACAAAGGGTTTGAAACTCAGGTACCAGCTTCCGAAATAGCCTGCCAGGGAGCCGGTCAGCAAGGTGACCTCCTCCCCGCCGACCAGTATAAGGTGACGCGCGCCCAGAGAGAGCTCAAGGGAGAGCGGCAGGCGGTGGTACAGCTCCACCCCTGCGCGGTGTTCCGGGTAGAGAGGACTTCCGCTCCAGGCGTAGCTCAGGTAGGCGTAGAATCCCTCCCCGAAGACCGGGTACCAGTCCACCTCCCCCTGCAGGCCGTTCTCACCGAAGCGGCGCTGCATACGCAGCCTGCCCAGGACCGGTCCCATTCCCGTCTCCCGGCGGTACTGCAGGAAGAGGTTTTGGGACGGGCCAAAGACCGCGGAGTAGTGGTCGTAACTCCAGGAGGCGCGCACGCTGTTCATATACCGATGAGAACTCACCATGTCGCGCAGTTCCTTCAGCTCTCCGTAGCCGGGGGAGGTCCGCTGCAGGCGTGTGTAGACCAGGCCCGCCTCCCGATAGCGTTGCGTGGCCGTCAGGGCGCGAATGCGGCGGTCCATCAGTTCCGGGTCGAGGGGGTGGTATACCAGGGCGCGCGCTGCGGCTCGGGCTGCTTCGGCGTGGTTGCCACTCCAGTAGGCCACGTTGACCAGGGCCAGCAGGGCGTCCCGGTTGCGCGGGGCGCGCACGAGTACCTCTTCGAGATGTTTACGGGCCTCACCGAAGCGCCCCTCCCATGCGTAGGTGCGTCCCAGCAGTATGCGCACCTCGTGGTAGTCTGGTACCTCATCCAGGATGCCGAGGCAGAGTCTCCTGGCCTCTTCGTAGCGCTCGGCGTAGGCGGCCTCCCTCGCCTGTCGGAAGCGCTCGTCCACCCCGGCCTGCTGGGCCGGAAGGGCGATAGGAAGGAGCAGAAGAAACGGGAGCAGCAGAACGAGGCGTAAGCGTGCGGTTTGATGCATGGAGGATCGAATAATTTGAAGTTCGAACGATTCAATACGACCTTCGGCAGCGCCTGCAGCTACCAGGGGAAACATAGCAAGCCGCGGCCACAGTTGCATGCGGATCCCCGCACCGCCGCCAAAAGCCTTTTTATTTTAGTGCTCACACAGATATATTCCGTGTTTTAACCGCCATGCCCAACGCTCTGCCATGCTCAACGAACCCGCATTCGTTCCCCGCAATCTCGGCTGGATCGAGGTAGTCTGCGGCGGGATGTTCAGCGGCAAGACCGAGGAGCTTATCCGCCGGGCTCGCCGAGCCCACATTGCGGGGCAGCGCGTGGTGGTGGTCAAGCCCAAACTGGACAACCGCTTCAGCGAACAGGATGTGGTCTCCCACAACGACACCATGATGCCGGGGCTGGTGGTCGACACGGCAGACCAGATCGTGCTGCTGACCGGCAACGCCGAAGTCATCTGCATCGACGAGGCGCAGTTTTTCGACGAGCGCATAGTGGAGGTGGTCAACACCCTGGCCGACGACGGAAAACGTGTCATCGTGGCGGGCCTGGACATGGACTTCGAGGGGCGGCCCTTCGAGCCCATGCCCCAGCTGATGGCCGTGGCCGAGTATGTAACAAAGCTGCACGCCATCTGCGCCGAGAGCGGCATGATGGCGCACTACTCCCAGCGCGTGGTCGAGAACCAGGACCGGATGCTGGTGGGCGAGTCGGATGCCTACGAGCCTCGCGCCCGCCACTGTTTCCGTCCGCCGGTGGACCGCCGCAGGGGACGCAAGGTTCCTCCTTTCCGGGGAGGCGGGACAGACGCTTCCCCTACGTCCATACGCAAACCAACCCAGGCAACACAGGATCCCGACCATGATTGACATTTTCCGCGGGCTGCTCGGCATGGGCGCCATTGTGCTGCTCACATGGCTCTTCAGCAACAACCGAAAGGCCGTAAACTGGCGCCTGGTAGGCGTGGGACTTGGTATTCAGTTCGTGCTGGCCGTCCTGATTTTGAAGGGCGATCCCATGTCGCAGTATTGGGCGCCGCTGGGATGGCCCAAGGCCTTCTTCAGCTGGGTCTCCTCCTTTTTCGTGATCGTGCTTGACTTCACCACCGAAGGGGCGGAGTTTATCTTCGGCGACCTCGCCAAAAGTCCGGGCACCGAAAACAGCATGGGGAGCTTTTTTGCCTTCCAGGTGCTGCCCACCATTATCTTTTTCGCCTCCCTCACCGCCATACTCTACCACTACGGCATCATGCAGCGGGTGGTCAGGTACATGGCCCGGGGCATGCAGAAGTTGATGGGCACCTCCGGTGCCGAATCGCTCTCGGTCATTTCCAACATCTTCGTGGGTCAGACCGAGGCGCCCCTGGTCATCAAGCCCTACATCAGCCGGATGACACCCTCGGAGCTTCTGGCCGTGATGACCGGCGGCATGGCCACCATTGCGGGCGGGGTGATGGCAGCCTACGTGCAGATGCTGGGCAATTCCTATGCCCAGGCACAGGGCGTCGGTCTCGATG
Organism: Balneolaceae bacterium; assembly: GCA_034521445.1. Taxonomy (NCBI): domain Bacteria; kingdom Pseudomonadati; phylum Balneolota; class Balneolia; order Balneolales; family Balneolaceae; species Balneolaceae bacterium. The sequence continues at coordinate 170,335 of JAXHMM010000017.1, forward strand.
CGGGGCGACTGCTTTTTGCCGAGCAGCTGCTGGGGGCCAGCCTGATGGCCGCCCCCGCAGCCCTGGTCATCGCCAAAATCCTCTACCCGGAAACCGGCGAACCGGAGACCTCCGGGGAGGTGCAAATGACCATCGAGAAGACCGACGCCAACGGCATTGACGCTGCCGCCAGCGGGGCCGGAACGGGACTCAAGCTGGCCGCCAACGTGGGCGCCATGCTGCTGGCCTTCATCGCCCTGCTGGCCATGGGCAACTACTTCCTGGAACAGCTCGGGGGACTCACCGGCCTCAACGGGCTTATCAGCGGCGGTCCTCTGCGCATCGAGACCATCCTGGGCTGGATCCTGGCGCCCGTCGCCTTCATGGTGGGCGTACCCTGGGCCGACGCCGTGCAGATGGGCTCCCTGCTGGGCACCAAAATTGTACTCAACGAATTTGTAGCCTACATGCAGATGTCCGAACTTGTGAGCGGCGGCGCCCTCAGTCCCAAGACCACCCTGATGGCCACCTTTGCCCTCTGCGGTTTCGCCAATTTTTCCTCCATCGCCATACAGATCGGCGGAATCGGAGGACTCGCCCCTGATCGCAAGTCCGACCTGGCCCGCTTCGGCATCACCGCCGTCTTTGCAGGCACCCTGGCCAACCTGATGACGGCCACCATCGCAGGCATGCTCTATTGAACCCAGCTGTCCGACCCGTGTACAACATTTCAAACCAGATACTGCGCCCTCTTTGCCTCCTGCTTGCAGGTGCGCTCGGCCTGGCCGCCTGTACCGTACCCGGCGGACAGGGCAACGACAGGGCGCTGGCCCGTGTGGGCGGCGAGACCCTTACCCTGCAGCAGGCGCGCGAGGCCCTGCCGGAACACCTGCTGGCCTCCGACAGCCTTCGGGCGCTGACCAGCTACCGCGACGAATGGGTGCGCAGCCGCCTGATGAGCCGCGAAGCAGAGCGGCTGGGACTCATCCGTTCCGAAGAAGTGCAGCGGCGTCTCGAGCGCGCACGCCGCGAGGTGCTCTCCGAGGCCCTGCGCAGCCAGATCATGCGTCAGTTTGCGGAGGGCGACAGCGTCAGCAATGAGGAGGCGCGCAATTACTTCCAGACCCACCGCGAACAGTTCGTCCTGCAGGAGCGTTACGTGCGCTTCCGCCACCTGGAGACCCAAACCATTGAAGAGGCGCGCTCGGCACGCCAGCAGATCATGCAGGGGGAGCCCTGGCCGGAGGTTGCCCGGCGTTTCGGTCGCAATCCCGAACAGGCCATAGGCCAGTCCGAGCAGTTCTGGCCCGTATCGATGGCGGCGGCCGACCAGCCCGTGCTGCAGCGCTACCTGGAGGAGGTCATCGGCATCACCGAGATTTCGCCGGTTCGCCGTCTCGGCACAACCTACCACTTCGTTCAGCTCATGGAGGCGCGTGAGGCGGGCGAACAGCCTGACCTGGAATGGTTGATGACGCAGATCAAGGACTGGCTGCGCATGGAGAAGCGCAGAAGGCATTTCAGTTCCTTCGTCAAGAATCTTTATCTTAAGGCTGAATCGAATAAGGAAGTGGAGACCTTCGACGTTCTGGAAACGAACCTGAATTTCAATACTGTCCCTGCAGACACCCTTGAAAGTCCATCCCCGAATGATTAGATCCTATCTTGTCCTCCTACTTTTCGCGGTCTTTCTGACACTCCCGCCCGCCCTGCTCGCACAGTCCGGCTCCACATCCGCCACCATGGATCAGATTGTGGCCGTGGTCAACGACCACATCATCCTCAAGTCAGACGTGGACGCCCAGGTCCAGAACATGATGCTCCGTCAGCAACAGCAGAGCGGCCAGCTCCCGCAGTTTGGAGAGGAGCTCTGGTACAGCACGCTGCAGGACATGGTCACACGCTTCGTAATGCTTGACCAGGCGCGCATCGACTCGGTTACCGTTCCCGAATCGAACGTTCAGCAGGCCGTTGACTCCCAGATCCAGTCCTATGTAGAACAGCTTGGCAGCGAGCAGGCCCTGGAGCAGGAGCTCGGTCAAAGCATCATCCAGTTCCGGGCCGAAATGCGGGATAACTATCGCCAGCAGATGATCGTCAACCAGTTCCTTGACGGGCGCATGTCGGATGTTCAGATCACCCGCCCCGAAGTGCGCCAGTTCTTCGAACGCATTCCCGCCGATTCCCTCCCCACCATTCCGGAGCAGGTCTCCATCTCCCAGATCGTCAACCTGCCGCCGGCCCGAACCGACGCCGAGGATGAAGCCCGGCGCCTGGCCGAACAGCTCCGCGATTCGGTGATCAATCACAACCGGCCCCTCGAGGAAATGGCTCGCAGATACAGCGACGGACCCAATGCCTCCAACGGAGGCAAAATCCCCCTCATCAACATCGACGACCTGGTACCGGAGTACTCAGCCGCCGCATCCGCCCTGGAGCCCGGCAGCATCTCCGAGGTGGTCCGCACGTCTTTCGGCTATCACGTCATACGCCTGAATCGCAAGGTGGGCGACCAGATCGATACCAACCAGATTCTCATTACCGTCCCCGAAGAGAGCTACGACACCCAGAGTGCCATTGACCGGCTCACCGCCATCCGCGACAGTATTCTGAACAACGAGGAGATCACCTTTGCCGAGATGGCCCGAAAACATTCCGAAGACCCCAACACCGCCTCGCGGGGGGGGCAGCTGCTCTACAACGAGAATACCCAGGAGCGACTTTTTCCCGTGGAGGAGCTTGACCAGAATCTCTACCGCACGGTGGTCCAGCTGGAAGAGGGCGACATCTCAGAGCCCCGCCCTTTCACCACAGGTTCGGAAAACAACACCCGCCAGGCCTACCGCATCATTAAACTCAACCTCCATATCCCAGAACACACCGCCAGCCTGGAGCAGGACTACGAGCGTGTGCGCAGCTACGCCCTGCAGGAAAAGCGGTTCCGCGTGCGACAGCAGTGGCTGGATGAACTGAAGCAGGACACCTATATCAGCTACAAGATTTCGGTCCCCGAACAGTACCGTTAACTCGTACGATTCCCTCCCACATGAACTCCATTCCCCAGCAGGAAGAAGATGCGGTGGCCTTCTTCCAGGATTCCGTCAGCCGCATCAAGCAGCAGATCGCCAAACGGATCGTCGGGCAGCGCGACATCATCAATCAGCTTCTCATCTGCCTCTTCGCACGGGGACACTGCGTGCTTATCGGTGTGCCTGGCCTGGCCAAGACGCTGCTCATCCGCACCGTGGCCCGGACACTGAATCTGAGTTTCAGCCGCATCCAGTTCACCCCCGACCTTATGCCCGGCGACATCACAGGTACGGAGGTGATCGAGGACGACCGGGAGACCGGCCACAAGTCCTTCAAGTTCGTCAAGGGGCCCATTTTTGCCAACATCGTCCTGGCCGATGAGATCAACCGCACGCCCCCCAAGACACAGGCCGCCCTGCTGGAGGGCATGCAGGAGTTCCACGTGACCACGGCAGGCACCACCTACAACCTCGACCAGCCATTTTTTGTGCTGGCCACCCAGAACCCCATCGAGCAGGAGGGGACCTACCCCCTGCCGGAGGCGCAGCTCGACCGCTTTATGTTTAACCTCTGGCTGGATTACCCCAGCCTGGACGAGGAGATGGACATTGTCAGCCAGACCACCTCGGTGCGGGAGGAGGAAATCGAGCCTGTGCTTGACGCCCGCCAGATCCTGGATCTGCAACAGCTGGTGCGGGAGGTACCCGTGCCGGAAAGCGTACTAAGCTTCGCCGTCACCCTGGTCAACAAAACGAGACCGGGCTCAGACGTGGCGCCTGACTTTGTGGACAAGTACATGAGCTGGGGAGCGGGTCCGCGCGCATCGCAGTACCTTATCCTGGGCGGCAAAACGCGTGCGCTGACCGAGGGCCGCTATAACGTGACCGAAGAGGACATCACCGCCCTGGCCAAGCCGGTGCTGCGCCACCGCATCGTCAACAACTACGCGGCCGAAGCCGAGGGTCTCACCCCCGACAAGTTGATCGAACGCCTCCTGGCCGAAATGTAAGCCCGCTGCCGTGGAATTTATCTTTCAAGGTTTTCAGACGGGCCTGCCCCCCTGGCTTTTCCTATTGCTGGCCGCCGTCTCCGTGGGTCTGGCCTGGTGGTCCTACCGCCACCTTGCGTCTCTTCCCTTTTCCGCCCGCCTGGGCATGGCTTCCCTGAGGGCCGCGGTTTTACTTTTGCTTCTGGTGCTGCTTCTGAATCCCTTCTTCCGCGCGCGTGAAGAGCTGCCGCGAGACCCCGAAATCTTGGTCTTCCTGGACGCCTCGGCCAGCGCCGGCATCACCAAAGGCGACTACCGCGGTATGGAGAGCTACAGGGAGACGGCTGCGGAGCTGGGACTGGAGGGACGTGAAGGGGTGCGATTCAGCTATGTCGCCTTCGACCGCCAGGTGCAAAGCCTCGCCTCCCTCGACAGCCTGCGGACTGAGGGGGGCGAAACCAATCTCTACAACCTGTTTGAGGTGTTGGAGGACCGCCGCTCGGAGGCCACCGCCGCCCTCCTGCTGAGCGACGGAATCTTCACGCAGGGGCGCAGCCCCGCCTTCGAAGCCGCCTCCTCGCCCCTCCCACTTTTTACTGTGGCCCTGGGCGACACCTCGCGGCAACGGGACATAACCGTACAGAATGTAGTCACCAATACCACCGGCTACCTGGACACTCCCCAGCCTGTGGAGGTAACCGTGGGCGCCCACGGTTACGAGGGACGTCCCCTGCAGGTGGAGCTTCGCCGCGGGGAGGAGCTCGTGGAGAGCCGGCAGGTGACCCCCTCCTCTTCCCGGGAAAGTCTCAGCCTGCGTTTTGAGCTGCAGCCCGAAGCTACGGGCCTTCAGCAGTACCAGGTAAGGGTGCCGGCCCTGGAGGACGAGTGGACCGCTGAAAACAATACGCGGCCCTTCGCAGTAGACGTGCTGGACGACCGTCAGCGCATTCTCTCCGTAGCCTTTGAGATCCATCCCGACGTACGCATGATGCGCGGCCTGCTCCAGGGCGAGGAGAACACCCGCCTATCGCGACGCACCTGGCTGGGCTCCTCGCGTTTCCTGGAGGGGCCCTTCCGCTTCGATCCCGACACCCTCGACCTGCTGGTCATGCACGGCTATCCCGCCGGGGGCCTGCCCTCGGAAACGGCCGGGCAGCTGCAGGAAATTATGACCTCCGTTCCGGCCCTCTACCTGCATGCCCCCTCGGCCAGCCTGGTGCGCATGCAGAAGCAGCTTGGAACCTCCCTGCCCGTTCGCGCCGCGGGGGAATCGCCGGCCCGGGAAGTCTCGCCGGTGCCTGCCGTTGAGACTGACGACCACCCGGTGATGGAGCTTCCCGCCGCAACCTACGCCAGCCTGCCCTCCCTGCAGGCCCCCGTGGAGAACCTGGAGGCCGGTGCAGCCTCCATCACCCTCTTCGAGAGTTCCCACCTTGGCAGCCCCACGGGCCAGCCCCTGGTGGCCGTGTCGGAGACCGGCAACCTGCGCCGCTCCGTCCTGACGGGTTACGGCTGGTACCGCATTTCGCAGAGCATCTCGGATGACGACCGCCTTTTCGTGCGCACACTTATGGACAACCTGGTGAGCTGGACCGCCTCGCGGCCCGACAACCGACTGTTGACGGTAGACCCGGCCAGCCAGAGCTTCGGGGGAGGCGAGCCCGTGGTGCTCAACGCCTACCTGCGCAACGAAAGCGGGGATACCGAATCGGAGGCCTCCATACAGGTCACCCTCGAAGGAGATGCCATCGACGAGCGCTTCTACTCCATGCAGAACACCGGGCCCGGCCAGTATGCGCTGAGCGTCCCTGCCCTGCCTGAGGGCCTCTATCGCTTCGAAGCGGAGGCCACCAGGGGCGACCGCACCATCGACACGCGCAGTGGAGAGTTTGGGGTGAGCGGAAGCAACGCCGAGCTGGTGGACACGCGACGCAATGACCAGCTGCTTAGACGCATGGCAGTGGAGTCGGGCGGCGCCTTTCGGGCCTGGGACAGCCTGGATGGTTTCTGGAACAGCCTGGAGCAGCGTGGCCTGCTAGACGCGGAGACGCGGGTACAGGAGACGCTCTTCTACCCCTACCGCTGGTGGCCCTGGTTTGCCCTGGTGATTGTGCTGCTGGCCGGCGAGTGGCTGCTGCGCAAATACTACGCCCTGCCCTGACGCGCCGGTCGCGCTCCTACCCCTCTTCCTCGTGCGCCACGGGACTTTCCAGCAGTTCCAGCGTGCCCGTGCCGGCGTCCAGGCGAGCGCGCACGCCTACGGGGATGGTCAGGCTGTGGTCCACATGACCGAACGGGAGTCCCATGACTGCCGGTATTCCCAGGGGCAGAAGATGCTGCTCCAGCACCTCGCGAAGCCCGTGTGCCCGCGGCGTGCCCCTTTCGCAGGAGGCGCAGCGTCCGAAGGCGAATCCGGCCAGCCCCTTCAGCAGTCCGGTTTGTCCCAGCTGGGTGAGCATGCGGTCGATGCGGTAGTAGTCCTCCCCAACCTCTTCCAGAAAGAGTACGGCGCCTTCAAAATCGGGCAGCCAGCCGGTGCCCGCCATGGCGGTGAGCACACTCAGATTGCCGCCGAGCAGCACGCCCTCGGCCCGGCCTTCCCGAAGGGTACGCACCTCACCTTTGTCCCCTGCGTCCGCCCCGGCAAGAGCGCCCGTTCCCCCCTGCCTCAGCACGCGGTGAAAACAGCCGGTGGTGAAGGGCGTCCACTCCGATCTGCCCACCGGGCCATGGAAGGTGACCATGCCCGTGCGTGCGTATACCGCCATGAGAAGGGAGGTAATGTCGCTGAATCCGATGAGCGCCTTGGGATGGGACACGATAAGGCTGAAGTCCAGCAGGGGCAGGATGCGGGCGGATCCCCACCCCCCGCGGAACGCCATGACGGCGTCTACCTTCGGGTCGCGGAACATCGCGTGCAGGTCGTTCGCGCGTTCGCGGTCGGTGCCCCCGAAGTTACCCCAGGTGTTGCGCGCGTGCGCGCCCTCCCGGACCCGGTAGCCCAGATCGCGCACGCGCTGCAGCACGCGGTCGTATTCCGCCTGTTCGGGCAGGGCGCTGGCAGGGCTTACCAGTCCAATGGTGTCGCCGGGACGCAAGGCGGGGGGGCTGAGAGGCACGGCACCGTCCGCGGCCCGTGTCCTGGAGACCGGGACGGCGAGGGCGCCGCCCAGCAGGGAAAGGTTTCGGAGGAACTGCCTACGGCTGTACATGGTCGTCGGTCTGGTAAAGCTTACGGCTGCGGATGATGGCGAGCACCGGTTCCGGAAGCCAGGGGGAGACGTCCCCGCCTTCGGCCAGGGTCCGGCGTATGTCGGTGGAGGAGACCTCCACGGGCTTATGGGGTACGAAATGTACACGCGTCTTCAGCTCCTCCGGCACCTCGCGTGCCGGCGCGTCGGGCCTTTCGGCCACCAGAATGGCATGATGGCGGACGATCCTGCGCCACTTCTTCCAATGCGTAAAATGGCGGTAGGAGTCTTCGCCGATGCACAGGAGGAACGGACGCTCCGGGTGTTCGTCACGCAGGTGCGCCAGGGTGCGCCAGGTCCACGAGGGACGGGGAAGACGGGTTTCAAGATCGGAAATCCTTACGCGCTCCATGCCGGAAAAGGCGGCCTTCAGCATCTCCAGACGGTCTTCATAGCCGCTGAGGGCCTGCCGCTCCTTGTGCGGGGGATGGGGCGTGAGCAGCACCCAGAGTTCGGTTAAGCGCCCGCTCTCCAGGAAAGAGCGTGCAATCGAGAGGTGTCCCCGGTGGACGGGGTCGAAGGTGCCTCCCATGATCCCGGTGGAACGAGGGGAAGGCACGCTTACGGGGTGGGCCTGTTGTCCGCGCCGACGCTGTCCGCCGCCGGGGCGCCGGGCAGCGAGGAGAGGGCCGACCGGGCGTTATCCACGTACTGTTCGGCCAGGCTGCGGTTCTCCCCGTTGGGAAAAAGCTGAACGTAGGTTTCATAGGCTTCCACAGCTGACTCGTAGCGGGGGCGCTGCATCTCCTCCACGCTGCGCGATGCGTAGATGTTGTAGGCGTTGATCTCATCCACCAGCGCCTGCTCTGCCCAGGGCGTGTCGGGGTAGTTCTCGATGGTCAGGTCGAAGTAGATGATGGCCGCCTCGTACTCGCGCATGCGCATGTAGAGGTCGCCCGCATTGTACTGCTTGCGGGCCAGTTTCGCACGCAGATCGGAGATGTACTGCGCGGCCTCCTGGGTGCGGTCCGAATCCGAAAAGTTGGAGTTGAAAATGCGCAGCTTTTCAATTGCGGTATACGTGTACTCCTGGTCGAGGCGGTAACGCGGACTGAGCTGGTAATAGCAGTAGGCTTCCTTGAACTGAACCTCCTCCCGGCGTTCGGAACGCGGGAACTGCGAGATGAAACGTTCATACTCGGTGGCGGCCAGCAGGTAGCGGCGGTCGTTGTAGTACGACTCCGCCAGGTAATACTGGGCATGGCGCCCGTAATCGGTGCCCAGACCGATCTGGATGACGGTCTCGAAGGCGCGGGCCGCGTCGGCATAGTGCTCGTCTTCATACAGGGCCAGGGCCTTCTCATAGGCGACCTCGAGGGAGTCGCCCTGGCGGATCAGCTCGCGTTTTGTGCAGGAGGCCAGCAGCATGGTCGCCAGAAGACTCAGAAGCAAAGATTTGGTGTAGATGGATTGCATGGGGTGTTGGGGTGAATTAGAATTCCCTTTGGTTCAGGTTGCGAATGAGCAGGGAGATGTCCTCCCGATATTTGGAATCCTCGAAGTGGTCGAGGATATCGAGTGCCCGCGTGTAGCGGCGCTTCACTTCGGCCCTGGTGTCATCGATGACGTCCAGCTCGTGGTAGAGATCGATGACCATATCGATCTCGCCGCTGCTGACCGCTTCCCGGGTGAATACGCGGTCCAGGCGGTGTTTCTGGTCGTCCGTGCTCCTCTGTAACGAGAGGATGGAAAGATATGTTTTCTTCGATTCGGCGATGTCGCCACCCTGTTTCTTGCCGAACTTTTCGGGATCGGCCACGCTGTCAAGCAGGTCGTCCTGAATCTGGAAGGCAAGCCCGATCTCCTCCCCCAGGTCGGCCAGCACCTCCACGTCGCGCCGGCCGGCTCCTGCCACCACGCCGCCCATCTGTAGGGAGGCGCAGATAAGGGCGGCCGTCTTGCCCCCGATCATCGTCATATACTCCTCCATACTCACCTGTTCGCGGCGTTCGAATTCCAGGTCGAAGGCCTGTCCCTCGCAGACGCGGACCACGCACTCCATGAAGATGTCCATGATCCGCGCGTAACATGCGCGGCTGACACCGGGGTCGTCGGCAAAGCGCTGCAGCTGGCGGAAGGCCCAGGCGTACATAGCGTCGCCGGAGAGAATGGCGGTCGAGTCATCCCACTTCACATGAACGCTCTCCTGTCCCCTTCGCGTCTCCGCGCGGTCCATGATGTCGTCGTGCAGCAGGGTAAAGTTGTGCAGCAGTTCGATGGCCAGGGCCGCCGGGAGAGCTTTTTCCATTTCGCCCCCGCAGAGTCCGCAACCCGCCAGGGTGAAATAGGGACGGATGCGCTTGCCCCCCCGAGAGAGGGTGTAGCGGACCGGATCGTATAGGGAGGCGGGCTGGCCGGGCAGATCGAGCCCTTCAAGCTGCCGGTCGATATAGCGGGAGATCTGCTGCTGCAGTTCGGTGGTCTTCACGTAGCTATTCTTACACAATTCGGAAAAGTAAAATATAAGGAAATTAGCCGAAGATGTTATGGGGTCATCCCACGGCGCGCAGGTGGTTGGGTCCCCATTCGGCGGGGGTGCGGCAGCCCGTCAGAAGCAGGATGGTCCGCAAATCCTCCCTCCACCCGAGATAGTGTTTGCGGAGCCCGTCGGCTCCGTCCTCATGGATGGCCCGAATCAGGGGCTGGGCGGCGGCCGCAAAGTCCGCCCCCAGGCAGAAGGCCTTGGCGATGTCGAAGGCGCTGCGCACCCCGCCCGAGGCGATCATCTCGAAGTTGTAGTCCGCGCGCAGCTCCTGAAGCCCGAGGACGCAGGTCACGGTGGGGATGCCCCAGTTGTCGAAATCATGGCGTGCGGAACCGGACTCCTGCCGCAGGTTCTCGATTCGGGCCCAGCTGGTGCCGCCAGCGCCGGAGGTGTCGAGCACCTGCACGCCCAATTCCAGCAGGCTCCTACCGGTGCGGGCAGAGATGCCTGCGCCGGTCTCCTTGACGATCACCGGACAGCCGGCCTGCTCCACCAGGCGGGCGATGCCCTCCTCCACGCCCCGGAAGTTGCGATCGCCCTCGGGCTGCATGAGTTCCTGAAGGGGATTCAGATGTACGATCACCGCATCGGCGGCGATAGATTCGGTCAGCAGTCGCACCTGTTCGTCGGGGAGCCCCCCGACGAGCTGGGCGCCGCCGATGTTGGCGGCGATAAAAGCGCCGGGGGCCCGTTCGCGCACCACCGAAAAAGAGGAGGCGGTCTCCGGTTCCTCGAGCATGATGCGCTGGGACCCCACGCCCATGGGCAGGTTGTATTCTTCGCAAAATTCAGCCAGGATGGCGTTGACGGCCCCAGCCTCGGTGTATCCGCCCGTCATGGAGGAGACGAAGAGAGGAAAGTCGAAGGTGCGTCCCAGCAGCGTGCAGGAGGTATCCACCTCCTCCAGGTCCAGTTCCGGCAGGGCCTCGTGCAGCAGCCGGTAGTCGCCGAAGCCGGTGGCCCGGGTATAGTCCACCTCTCCCGAGACGGAAAGCTCCACGTGATCCCTCTTTCGCCTTCCGATGCTCATGGACTCCCCTCCCCTTTTTCGAAGGCGTCGGAGAGGCGCTGCAGGGGCTCGCCGGTCAGCCGGTAGACCGTCCAGTCGTCCATGGGACGGGCATCAAGGGATTCGTAGAAGCCGATGGCCGGCTCGTTCCAGTTGAGCACCGCCCACTCCAGGCGCCCGCAGCCGCGCTCCACGGCAAGCCTCGCCAGGCATCCCAGCAACGCCCTGCCGTAGCCTCGGCCGCGGCATTCCGGCCGCACATAGAGATCCTCCAGGTAGAGGCCCGGGCGTCCCAGGAAGGTGGAGAAGGTGTGGAAGAAGAGGGCGAAGCCGGCGGGCTCCCCGCCCTCCTCCCCGATCAGCACCTCCGCGCGCGGCTGCTCCCCGAAAAGGTGTGCGTGCAGCATCTGCTCGTCGGCCACCACCTCGTCGAGCAGCTTCTCGTAGGCGGCCAGCTCGCGAATGAAGCGCATCACCAGGGGGGTGTCTCCTTCATCGGCGAAGCGGATGGAGAAATCTTCTATACCGGTGGAAATGGGAGGCTGCATAGTCAGTTCATGTAGGATCCGCCGTTGATGTGGAAGGTGGCACCGGTCATGTGCGGCACCCGGCCGGAGGCCAGGAAGGCCACCAGCTCGCCCACCTCCTCCGGGGAGGTAATCCGGTCAAAGGCCATGCCGCGGGTCAGGTAGTCGCGCCCGTAGGTCTCCACGGCCTCCTCGGCCATGTCGGTGTCGATAAAACCGGGGGCGATGCTGTAGGCGGAGATACCGTGCCGTCCGAAGTCGCGCGCCACACTTTTGGTGAAGGCCACAAGACCTCCCTTGGAGGCGGCGTAGGAGGCGTATTCCTGGGTATCCCCCCGGTAGGCCGCGCGGGAGGAGATGTTAACCAGCAGTCCGCGTACCGGCTGGGCGTCTTCGGAGGAAGCGCTGCGCAGGCTGCCCTCACCGTCTTTCCAGCACGCCAGGGCCCACTTGGAGAGCAGCGCCGGGGACTCCAGGTTGACGTGCATGGTGTGACGCCAGTTATCCAGCCACGAACCGTCGTCCTGGTCCATCGGCGCGGCCTCATTGATGCCGGCGTTGTTGACCAGCACGCGCGGGGGCTCCTTACGCCCGAAAAGCGGCCGAAGACGTTCCTCCATCTGAGCGCGGTCGGCAAGATCTACGTACAGGCCCTCAAAACGCTCATGGGAAACCAGCCCGTCAGGAAAGGCGGAGCTACGGGCGGTGCCGATGACCCGCGCACCGGAGCGAAGGAGAGCCTGAGAGACGCTGAGTCCTATGCCGCGCGAGGCGCCGGTGACCAGCGCGTACACGTGTGCGTTGTCCATGGGAAAAGGCTGTGGTGAGGATTGCGGTCAGCCCCGGTAGACCGGTACGTTGGAGCAGGCCTCCCCGTACATCAGCTTCTTGACAAGGGGTACCAGCCTGGTGGAGGCGTACAGGTAGACGCTTTCGGGCACCGGCTTCTCTTTGGAGCTGCAGCCCTTCAGGATGACAAACTTATCGCGGAAGCGCTCCCAGTCCACCTCCTCCAGCTGCCGGCGGTAAAGTTCGGTGCGGACGTCCCGGGGGCGGCCGGTTAGCACATCCCTGGCGCTGCCGGCCGCGCGGGCGGCCACCAGCATCCACGCCCACTTGGAGATGATGGCGTCGGTGGAGCAGTGTACGGCCAGGTAGGCGCCGCGGTGTTGCTTCCAGTCGTAGTTGTCGATGCACTCGCGGAATACCTCCTCCTTGAGCATCAGACCCTCCACGAGGAAATCCTTCAGATCCAGCCCGTGCACCGGGGTGTCGTCCCAGTACTGCTGCAAGTCAAGCGTGACGAGCTTGTCGGACTGCTTGACCTTGTTTTCGATGGTTCCGTCGGCCGCGGTGCTCATGGCGATGGCGGGTGATTCAGATGGAAAAGGATTCGCCGCAGGAGCAGGTGCGGCTGGCGTTGGGGTTGTGGAAGTGGAAGCCCTCGCCCTCCAGCCCCTCGGTGTAGTCCAGAGAGGTGCCCGACAGGTAGAGGAAGGAGCGCATGTCGACGACCAAACGTATGCCCTTGTCTTCGAATAGCTTCTCCTCGCTCCCGGGATCTGCATCTCCCGTGTCAAAGTCCAGTTCGTAGGTGAGTCCGCTGCAGCCTCCGCTTACCACGCCGACCCTCAGCAGGGCCTCATCAGGTATCTCCTTTTCGCGGCGGATCTCGTTGATGCGCCGCGCAGCTCGTTCGGTAACGGTGATGGACATGGTAATCGCGGTGCTCTTCTGTTCGAAATGGTACGGCTTCAGACGGAAACTACCTGCAGCTCGGGATCGATGCGTTTGACCATGCTTTCGATGGCATAGAGGGTGCCCGAGGTGGCCGTGGGACAGGTACCGCAGGCGCCCTGGTAGTGCACTTTCAGGCGGTTGCCGTCCAGCCCCAGGATTTTGAGTCCCCCTCCGTCGGCCAGCAGGTAGGGGCGCACCTGTTCGTCGAGCATCTTGTTGATCTCGAAAAGGCGCGGATCGTCTGACTCCTGCACCTCCTTGCTGGCGTGCACCTCCTCGTCCTCTACAGCGTCGGTCTGGGGCGTGGCCTCCCGAATGGGCGGGGCCAGTCTGCGGAGCAGCTCCGACCATACGGCCTCGCCGTCCTGTGTGACCGTCACGTACTTGTCCACGTAGTAGACGTTGATCACGTGGTCGATGGCAAAAAGGGCCGAGGCCAGGTCGTCGTTCTCCGCATCAGAGGGCTTTTCGTAGGATTTGGTTACGCCGTTGGTCAGCGGCTCCCCCAGCACGAAGCGCATGGCGTCGGGGTTCGGTGTTCGTTCAATTTCCTTGATCTTGGGCATGGCTGCTGTGCTTTATTTGACACCTTTTGTTGCTTATTTAGAACGAATATACGGTGTTTAAAGTTCACTTTTCAAAAGAATTCCTTGGCCTTGCGCACCCCATCCGCCAGCCGGTCGATGTCTTCGAAGGAGTTGTAGAAAGAGAGGGAGGCACGGACAGTGGCCGGCACGCCGAATCGCCGCATGGTGGGCTGTGCGCAGTGGTGCCCGGTGCGGACGGCCACGCCCTGCTGGTTCAGAATGGTACCCACGTCGGTGGCGTGAATATCCTCCAGCACGAAGGAGATGACGGAGGCTTTCTCGGCGGCGGTACCTACGATGCGCAGTCCAGCAATCTCCTGCAGCTTACCGGTGACATAAGCAAGCAGCTCCTGTTCGCGCTGTTCAATGCGCTCCATGCCTATACTGGAGAGGTAGTCGACAGCGGCACCCAGGCCGATGCCGGCTGCGATGGGCGGGGTGCCCGCCTCAAACTTGTGTGGGATATGGTTCCAGGTGCTCTCCTCGAAGGTGACCTTCTCGATCATATCCCCTCCTCCTCTATAAGGCGGCATCCTTTCCAGGTGCTCCTTCTTTGCGTAGAGGATGCCGAAGCCGGTCGGCCCGCACATCTTGTGGGAGGAGAAGGCGTAGAAGTCGGCGTCCAGCTCCTTCAGGTCCACCGGACTGTGAGGCACGGCCTGCGCCCCGTCCACCAGCACGGGGACGCCGCAGGCGTGGGCCTCGGCGATGAGCTCGCCCACCGGATGTACCGTACCCAGGGCGTTGGAAACGTGTCCCAGCGCCACAAGTGCGGTGCGTTCGCCCAGGCGGTCGGAAAAGGCATCGCGGTCCAGCTCCCCGCGGTCATTGACCGGGGCCACGGTGATGCTTGCCCCGGTTTTGCGGGCGGCCATCTGCCAGGGCACAATGTTGGCGTGATGCTCGATTTCGGTGAGCAGGATCTCGTCGCCCTCTTCCAGGAAATGCTCCGCCCAGGAGGAGGCGACCAGGTTGATGGAGTCGGTGGTGCCTGTGGTGTAGACGATCTCCCCGTCGTCAGGTGCGTTGAGAAAGGTGCGCACCTTCCGCCTGGTGGACTCGTAGGCGTCGGTGGCCTGCTGGCTCAGGGTGTGAATGCCCCGGTGCACGTTGGCGTGCTCGGCCGTGTGGTAGCGGTGTAGGCGTTCGGCCACCTGGCGGGGCATCTGGCTGGAGGCGGCATTGTCGAGATAGACCAGGGAGCGTCCGTTCACCTGCCGGGCGAGTACGGGAAAGTCTTCACGCAGACGGTCGAAGTCGACTGCCCCGTCCTTTTGCTGCCGTGTGATCGTATCCGCCATATCGCTGTGTCAGGCCACCAGTTCGGAATCGAGCTGCCGGTCGGTGTAGGCGTGCACCTCTTCCACCAGCAGTTTCTGCACGGATTCCACCGAAATATTTTCGATGGTTTCCAGGGCGAATGCGTAGGTAAGCAGTTCGCGGGCCTGCTTATCGGTGAGCCCGCGGCTCTTCAGGTAGAATACCTCATCGTCCTCCAGCTGTCCCACGGTGGCGCCGTGCGTACAGACCACGTCGTCGGCGAAAATCTCCAGCTGGGGCTTGGTGTTGACCAGCCCCTTGCGGGAGAGCAGCAGGTTCCGGTTTTCCTGGAAGGAGTCGATCTTCTGGGCGTGCTGACGCACAAAGATCTTGCCGTTGAAGACCGAGTGGGCCTTGTCGTTGATCACGCACTTGTGGAGTTGGTGGCTTTGGGCCGTGGGAAAGCGGTGGTCCATCACCGAATGGGTGTCGGACACCTGCTCCCCGTCGATGAGCACCAGCCCGTCCACGGTAAATTTCACATCCTCCTCAAGCTGCGTGATGCGCGGCTCGTTGCGGGAGAGCCTCGCCCCCAAGGTAACGGTATAGGATTCGTAGTTGGAATGGCTTCGCACGTGCGCAGCGGTGCGGGCGACATGGATGGCCTCGCGGCTTTCGCGCTGCAGCTTGGTATGCCGCACCATGGCGCGGCGCTCCAGGTTGATCTCTACCACCGGGAGGCTGAAGTACTTGTTGCCGGCCAGGCCGATGTGATCTTCCACCAGCGTCAGGTCCGCGTCCTCCTCGGCCACCACCAGGATGCGCGGGGTGGTGAAGTAGGGGCGGTCGGCGTCGGTCTGCACAAAAAGAAGCTGCACGGGCGGACCCGCCTCCACGCCCTCGGCCACATGGATAAAGGCCCCGTCGTCGGCATAGGCGCTGTTGAAGGAGCTGAAGGCGTCGCTCTCGAAGTTGCCGTAGCGGTTCAGGTGCTCCTCCACAGCGGGATGACTGCCGGCCAGTTCGGCCAGGCTCCCCGCAGTCACGTCCCCGGGGAGTGCCTCCACGGACGAGCGTTCCGGTGCATAGCGGCCGTTGACGAAGACCAGACGGGAACCCTCGCACTCGGGCAAGTAGTGCCCGGAGAAGTCGCCGGGTTCCGCCTCCACCTGCGAGGCGTGCACGTACTCATCTCTATAGAGGTCGCGGAGGCTTATAAAACGCCAGTCCTCGTCCTTGGGTTGGGGAAAAGGCGTACTGCGCACGTCTTCGGCCCCCTTGCGGCGCAGGCCGTCCAGCAGGGCTGATCGCCCGTCCAGATCCTGTCGGCCGAGGTGGTTGATCAGGAAGTTGTCTCGTAGGTCTTGCAGGGTCTTGCTCATCTCAGGTTCTCAGTTCGGTTCTCCGTTGACGGATACGGACGCCAGGTCGTCCAGCCAGTCGTAGCCCTTCTCCTCGAGTTTGAGGGCCAGATCCTTGTCGCCCGACTTGACGATCTTGCCGTCCAGCATGACGTGGACGTGATCGGGGACCACGTAATCCAGGATGCGCTGGTAGTGGGTGATCATCACCACAGCATTGTCGTCGCCGGAGAGCTGATTGACGCCGTCGGCTACGATTTTGAGCGCGTCGATGTCCAGGCCCGAGTCGGTCTCGTCCAGGAAGGATAGGCGAGGGCGAAGCACCGCCATCTGGAAAATTTCGTTTCGTTTTTTCTCGCCTCCGCTGAAGCCTGCGTTCACGCTGCGCTCCAGGAATTCCTCCTTCATGTCGACCAGCTCCAGGCGCTCCCTTACGTAGTCGTCGAACTGGATGGGGTCCAGCTCCTCTCGGCCCTGCTTGGGGGCGATGGTGTTGTAGGCCTGCCGCATGAGGGTGGCGTTGGTCACGCCCGGCACCTCCACGGGATACTGGAAGGCGAGGAAAATACCCAGGTGGGCCCGCTCCTCGGGATCCAACTCCAGGACGCTCTCCCCTTCGAAGAGGATGTCGCCCCTGGTCACCTCGTAGGTGGGATGGCCGGAGACCGCCTTGGCGAGCGTACTCTTGCCGCTGCCGTTGGGTCCCATAATGGCGTGAATTTCACCGGGGTTGACGGTCAGGTTGACCCCTTTCAGGATCTCGGTCCCCTCTTCTTCGACTATCACATGTAAATCCTTGATCTCTAACACGTTACACTTGTCTTTTAAGGTTTGCTGTAGGTTGGTTTCTTGGCGATGAAGGACAGGGGTCTCTAGCCCACACTGCCTTCAAGCTTGATGCCGAGCAGCTTGTTGGCCTCCACGGCGAATTCCATGGGAAGCTCCTTGAGGACTTCCTTGCAGAAGCCGTTTACGATGAGGCTGATGGCATCGTCCTCATCCATGCCGCGTTGCTGCAGGTAGAAAATCTGATCCTCGCCCACACGGCTGGTGGTCGCCTCGTGCTCCACCTTGGCGGTAGGGTTTCCGGACTCGATGTAGGGAAAGGTGTGGGCGCCGCAGGTCTGCCCGATAAGCATGGAGTCGCACTGCGAGTAGTTGCGGGCGTTGTCAGCCCGCGGGGATATCTTGACCAGGCCCCGGTAGCTGTTGTTCGACTCGCCGGCGGAGATGCCCTTCGAAATGATGGTGCTTTTGGTGTTTTTGCCGATATGGATCATTTTGGTGCCGGTGTCAGCCTGCTGCCGATTGTCGGTCACGGCCACCGAGAAAAACTCGCCTACCGAGTCGTCGCCCTGCAGAATCACGCTGGGGTACTTCCAGGTAATCGCAGCGCCGGTTTCCACCTGGGTCCATGAAATCTTGGAGCGGTCGCCGCGGCAGTGGCCGCGCTTGGTCACAAAATTGAAGATGCCACCCCGCCCCTTTTCGTCGCCTGAGTACCAGTTCTGAATGGTGGAGTACTTGATTTCGGCGTCCTCGAGGGCCACCAGCTCGACCACGGCGGCGTGAAGCTGGGTTTCCTGAAACATGGGGGCGGTGCATCCCTCCAGATAGCTCACATGACTATTTTCCTCGCAGATGATGAGCGTGCGCTCGAACTGCCCGGACTGCATGTTGTTGATGCGGAAATAGGTGGAGAGCTCCATGGGACAGACCGTGTCTTTCGGCACGTAGCAGAAGGAGCCGTCGGAAAATACGGCGGAGTTGAGGGCAGCAAAGTAATTGTCGCCTTTTGGCACCACCGATCCGAGATACTTCTTGACCAGTTCGGGATGGTCCTGGATCGCCTCGGAGATGGAGCAGAAAATCACGCCCGCTTCAGCCAGTTTCTCCTTGAAGGTGGTGAAGATGGAGACGCTGTCGAAGACCGCGTCCACGGCAACCCCCTGCAGCATCTTCTGTTCTTCGAGCGGGATGCCCAGCTTGTCGTAGGTTTCCTTGATTTCAGGGTCGATGTCGTCCAGACTCTCCGGACGGTCCTTGCCGCTCTTGTTTTTGGGCGCCGAATAGTACTGAATATTATCGAAGTCGGGCTTCTCGTACTCCACGTTGGGCCAGTCGGGCTCCTCCATCTCCTGCCACTTGCGGTAAGCCTCCAGGCGGAACTCGGTCATCCACTCGGGCTCGTCCTTGCGGCGGGATATTTCACGGATGACCTCCTCGCTGATGCCTGAGGGAAAATCCTCGTATTCCACATCCGTAGTAAAGCCGTACTTGTACTCACCGCCAACGTAGGATTCCAGGGCTTCGGTTTCACTCATAAATTCGCTTCAGGTCAACTGGTTATTATTTGCGATCTGGCTTCCTTCCAAAAACAGCACGCAGCCGCGCACCGTTCGGGGCATCATCCCCGATCAGCCCCTCTCAGGGGCCGATTTACCTGTTTCTGCATAGAACAGTAAATATAGTCATTTAGCGTCCCAAGTTAAACTCGAATGCCCCCCTGTCCGCCCTCTTCCCCCTCCCCCATGACGGAGGCCACGCAGGCCGCATTGACAATATCATCGGCCGAACAGCCGCGCGACAGATCCATCATGGAACGCGCAAGACCCTGAAGAATGGGTCCCGTAGCGCGGGCGTCCGCAAGCCGTTCGGTGATTTTATAGGCGATATTGCCGGCATCAAGGTTGGGAAAGACGAATACCGTGGCACGTCCCCCGACCGGCGAACCGGGACACTTCTTTTCGGCCACTTCCGGCAGCAGTGCCGCATCGAACTGCATCTCTCCGTCCACGGCCAGCTCCGGGGCGTCTCGCCGCACCCTTTCGGTAGCGCGTCGCACCAGGTCGGCGCGCTCGTGGCTGGAACTCCCCAGGGTGGAAAAGGAGAGCATGGCCACCCGCGGCTCTCCTCCCGTTAGCATGCGGTGGCTGCGGGCCGATTCCCGCGCGATGCCGGCCAGCTGTTCCTCGTCGGGGTAGGGCACCACCCCGCAGTCGCCGTAGGTTACGGTGCGCCCGTCAGCCAGCTCCATGAGAAAGATGCTGGAGACCAGCGAAATTCCATCTCGCATACCGATGTAGCGCAGCGCTGCGCGTATCACCTGCGACGTGGGATGCGCCGCGCCCGCCACGGCGCCTTCCGCCCCGCCGGAGCCCACCAGGCAAGCGGCGAAGGTGAGAGGGTCGCGCAGCAGGCGGTGCGCCTCTTCCCTTCCGGGGGGCGGATCCTGACCTCTCCTCATTTCCCGTAGGTAGTCTGCCAGCGGCGCGCGGTCGGACTCCCGTTCGGGGTCGAGGACGCGCAGGGCCTCGCCTGCCCTTGCATCGGATCCCAGCAGAATCACCTGGCAGAGTCCCTCGTCGGCCAGGCGGACGGCGGCCGCCCGCACCCGTTCGTCGGAGGCTTCGGGAAGCACCATGCGGGGGCGTCGGGCCCGCGTGCGTTCGTAGAGTCGCTGCATTACGTTCATGGCTTCGGTTTATGGGTTGGAGTGTCGCTTCAAAGCAGCAGTGCCATGGCGAGTATCGCCAATACAATGCCCGCCCACTGCCGGCGGCTTACCCGGTCTTTCCAGACCGCCAGTCCCAGCAGGGTGCCCCCCAGCACAATAAGGGCATTGACCGCCGGAAATGCCACCGCCCCGTCCATGCCGCGCAGGGCACGAATGAGAAAGACGCCTGAATAGAGGTTGGGCAGGCCTATGAGCGCTCCCAGGACCACTTCACGGGGACGGGGCCAAGCCGACCGGCGGATGGCGAGCATGACTAACCCGATAAGGAAAGCGGACAGGAAGATCATGCCCATAAACTGCACCTCCCCGAACACCCCGCCGAACTCCTCCTGATAGACCTTCAGCGCGGAATCGGCCAGCCCGGTTAGCAGAAAGATGCCCGCCAGCATCCACCCCGCGTCCACCCCGCGTATCCAGCTTCGACTTCTCTTCGGCACCAGCAGAAGCAGCGCAAAAAAGACGCCGGCGATGCCCGCGCCCTTCAGCGTCGTCAGGCTCTCCCGGTAAACCGCCAGCGAGAGCAGTACCGGGAAAAAGAGGGAGACGCGCATGGCCGCCACGGTGACCCCTACGCCGTTGAGGTGCACCGACTTGCTGTAGAGGACGAAGTTGAGGATAAAAAAGGCCCCGGTGAGGGCGCAGAAAATAAGTGGAAGCGGCGTGAATAGGGTGTGGAGGACGGACCCTGCGAGGGGATCGAGGGCCAGTGCGATGGCGGCGGCCACGAGGTAGTTTACCGTGAGGGTGGGCAGGGTGCGCATCTGCCGGTGTTCGCAGACTTTCAGCAGGTGGGCGATGAGCAGGGAGCATCCTGCGCTGAGCAGCAGGTAGAGCCAGGCCATCACTGTCCGCCTGCCAGGTTTACCTCGGTATTACCGAAGAAATGAATCTCCTGGGGTCGGTCGTGCAGTCTGCGCGAGGTGTAGGAGACGTTGCGCTGCAGAAACTGCTGGATGGCGCCCGCCAGCGTGTTGCGCTGCTGGATAGCCCGTGCGAAATAGTAGGTAAAGATGTGATGCTTTTTGTCCTCGCCCGACTGATTGAGGTAGAGGGCCGACTGCTGGTCCAGTCCCGAAGCCACGAAGACCGCGGCCTCGTCCGGCCCGTCCAGCAAGGGCTTTGCAAGATTGCGAAGGGGCTGCTCGAGGTCAAGGCGCCGCTCCCCGGGAAGTTCTCCTTCCCCCGTGGACCGGAAACTCAGGTCGAGCACCACCACCTTGCGCTGCGCGCGAATCAGGGAGAGCTCACGGAATAGCTCCTCCAGGGAGATCCCGGGCGCATCTCCGGGGGCGCTTCCTGTAAGACGGTAGGAGACCCTGATGCGATCCTCGCTGAGGTCCACATCCGCGTAACCGGCCAGGTAGACGAAGAGGTTGGTGGCGTTATCCGAGGCCTGTCGCAGCCGCTCCAGGCGGTCCTGCAGCGGAGCCGTCTCCTCCAGGTCCTCCAGCCGCATGACCGAGGAGGAGTAATAGCCGAGGGCGTTTTCCAGGTAGGTCGTGATCAGCCGGCCGTCACGGTGGGTATAGCTGCGCGTGGGCAGCGGTGCGGGGTAGTGCTCGTTGGTCACCACCAGCGCGCGGTTGGAGAGACTGTGCGGCGCCAGGATGGGTATATTACTCTCCACATCCACCTTGCCCCAGGGTATGGTGGGCACCGACACGGCCTGCCCGCCGCTCTCCGACTGGGCCGTGTCCCACACGATACGGGCGTCGGTCTTCAGCAGGTAGTTCTCCGAGAGACCGTAGCGCACGCGGTACCAGCGGCTGGACGGCTGTTCGTCCACGAAGATAAGGCGGCTTCCCTCCACCAGTTCGGCCAGGATGTTGCCGGGTCCCTCCTCGGCCGTGGAGCGCAGCTGGGTGACCGGGGATGTGACGCGTACATAGGGCTTCAGGACCTCTTCGACTCCCATGTCGTAGCGGTAGAGGGAGTCGCGGTAGGATACCTCCACCCTCAGGCTTCCCGGATCGGGTCCGCTGATCCCCTGGTCGGCCAGGCGCTCGCCGAGGGCGATCTCAAGTCTGCCGGATTCGGGAACCCTGTTTTCGCTGTATATTTCGCTCTGCTGATAGAACACGCGAATGCGTGCCGCATGCTCGCTCGGTTCTTCCACCCGGAGGGTGTCCGATTTTACAACGGTGCCTGTGTCGCCAAGCAGGCGTTCCTCCCCCGTGGGCTGCGGATCGCCGGCCGGCTTCATGTTCAGCAGACCCACCAGTGCAGCCAGTCCCCCGGCGGCCTGAAAGGCCACGCGCTGCCCCGCCGAAAAACTTCCCGAGACCGAGGGACTCTGGCCCAGGTAGACGCCCAGCCCGGCGCCGGCCAGTCCCGCAATCACAAAACCGGGACGCAGACGATAGCGCTGGATGGTGCGTTCGTAGCGTATTTTTCGGGCGTATTCGTAGCGGGTGCGGGAGAATAGCTCCAGGCGCAGGACGGGCGTATCAGGGGTGGGCGCTGCCAGGCGCTGCAGGAAGCGTTCCTCCTCGAGCACCTGGAACTCACCGCTGTCCACAGCTCCGCGGTCGCGTTCCACCCATTGGGCGCTTGTGCAGCCTGACGCCAGTGCAGACGCCAGAAGTAGTATGCAGAGAAGGTAACGCATGGTGGTCGGTTCAGGTCCTACAGCGATATCACCGCGCCCAGCCCGATTATATTACGGAATTTGAAAGCCTTCTCCTGGCCCGGCCGGGAGAGCCACAGGGGCAGGTCGTAGCGGATCATGATACCGCGTGGCTTACCCAGGTAGTCGGGTATGTTGAGCGAGAGCATGAAACCGGGTCCCGCGTCGGCCAGCAGGTTGCCGTCCGGGTGCAGGTCGGCCTCCCGGTTCAGGGAGGCGCCTGCATCAAAAAAGAGGTAGGAACGCAGCTCCAGCAACTCGCCGATGATCGGGGTTTCTTTAATGAGTTGGTCGAGGGGATTGGGGAACTGTAGCTCCAGGTTTAGGGAACTGACCGAACGAAAAAGAGGTCCTGGTTCTCCTTCGGAGAAACTCGCCTGGTTGAGCTCACCTATATCCCGCCAGGTGTAGCCCCTCAGGTTGGGGCCGCCGCCCACCTGTATGAAGCCGTCGGTGAGCCAGGCCTGCGGTATGGTGCCCTTGGCGCGGGTGAGCCCTTGGTCCGCCCATCCCGCCGGACTGCGCATGCTTCGGAGAAAGCGGTACTGCGGGGGTACATCTTCGCCCGCGAAGCCCCCAAACAGACGGGCGTGAAGGGCAAAGGGCTCGCCCAGGTCGAGCCGCTGCTGCAGCTCCGCGGTGAAACGGGCAAAGGGATCGCCGTATTCGCGGGCCACGCTCACCTGGAGTCCGCCGTGGACCAGCCAGGGTCCACCTCCGTGGCTACCGCGTGCCTGCAGGGAGGCGCCGGCCAGTCCCATCCATTCCGTGTTCCAAAAATTGCGAAAGGGCTGGTATTCGGTGTCGTAGCGCCGCTCGACGCGCCCGAAGACCGAGAGCTCCCGGTAGGTCATCTCGTCAAAACCGGGCTGCCAGCGTTTGTTGAAGGAGATCCTGTGACGGTGCAAGCCGGTGCGTATGGAGCTCTCCAGCCTTACACTGGCTTCGCTGTTGAAGGCCGAAAGTGAGGGAATGGGCTCAGTGAGGGAGAGGTAATAGGAAAGAGGGTGCTCAGGCCACCAGGTGCCCAGCCAGACACCCAGGTCGAGGCGGTGCGGACCGTCCTGAAAGGTGCCTGGCACCTGTCCGCGCAGGCGGATTCCAAGGCGTATGCCGTCCACGTCGTTGTACCAGAGATCGGGCGCGGGCAGCAGCTCGTATCCCCCTCCATCCTGCCCGCGGGCCTCCTGCGGCACCGCGCCCACAGCCACCGAAATCAAGAGAATCAGGACCGCCGCGCGCATCCCGAGACTATGTGGCCGGAGATGTGCCATGTGGAGTCAAAGCACCTGCTTCTTGAAGTAGTCCAGCGTCTTGAGCAGTCCCTCGCGCCGGGAAACGCTGGGCTGCCAGTCGAGCACCCGGCGCGCCTTGGAGATATCGGGCTGGCGGATCTGTGGGTCGTCCTTGGGCAGCTCCTCGAAGACGACCTCGCTGCCGGAGCCCGTCAGCTCGATGATCTCGCGGGCAAACTCCAGGATGGAGATCTCCTCGGGGTTGCCGATGTTCACCGGCTCGGCCTCCTCGGACATCGACAGCCGCCAGATACCCTCCACCAGGTCGTCTACGTAGGTGAACGATCGCGTCTGGCTTCCGTCTCCGAAGACCGTCAGCGGATTGCCGTTGAGCGCCTGCCGCATGAAGGTGGGCAGGGCGCGCCCGTCGTGCAGCCGCATGCGGGCCCCGTAGGTGTTGAAAATGCGCACGATACGCGTCTCCATGCCGTGGTAGCGGTGGTAGGCCATGGTCATCGCCTCGGCGAATCGCTTGGCCTCGTCGTAGACCCCGCGGTGGCCGATGGGATTTACGTTGCCCCAGTAGTCCTCGCGCTGGGGGTGCACCTGCGGATCCCCGTAGACCTCGCTGGTGGAGGCCAGCAGGAAGCGGGCTCCCTTGGCCTTGGCCAGACCCAGCGCCTTGTGGGTGCCCAGCGAGCCCACCTTCAGGGTCTGTATGGGCATCTCCAGGTAGTCGCGGGGGGAGGCCGGCGAGGCGAAATGCAGAATGAGGTCGAGGGGGCCGTCCACCTCGATATACTCGGTGACGTCGTGTTCGACGAAGGTAAAGCGCGGCTCGTCCTCCAGGTGGGCGATGTTGTCCAGCGAGCCGGTAAGCAGGTTGTCCATGCAGATCACCCGGTACCCCTCGGCCAGGTAGCGGTCGCAGAGGTGCGAACCCAGGAAGCCGGCGCCCCCGGTTATGAGAATGTGTTTGTCAGGCATAGATATGGGGTCTGCCGACGCTGATGTAGGTGATGCCGGCCTTGCGGGCGCGGTCCAGGTCGTAGAGGTTGCGCCCGTCGAAGATAACCGCCTTCTCCATGTGGGAGGCGAAGTTGTCCACCGTCGGGCGGCGGAATTCGTTCCATTCGGTGCATATCACAAGGGCGTCCACCCCATCGATGGCCTTCTTCTGGTCGTCCACGAAACGTATACCCTCCAGGGTCTCCGGGTCGATGGCCTCCCGGAACGTCTCGATGGCCTCCGGGTCGTAGGCCAGCAGCTCCGCCCCGCGGCGTACCAGCTCGCGGGCGATGTAGAGGGCCGGGGCCTCACGGACGTCGTCGGTTTCCGGTTTGAAGGAGAGTCCCCAGAGCCCGAAGGTCTTTCCGCTGAAGTCGTCGGTGCCGTAGTAGTTCTCCATTTTCTTTACGATGGAGACCTTCTGGGACTCGTTCACTTTCATTACGGAGTCGAGAATGCGAAAATCGTAGCCATTCTGACTGGCGGTATAGTGGATGGCCTGCACGTCCTTGGGAAAGCAGCTGCCCCCGTAGCCGATGCCGGCGAAAATAAAGCGCTTGCCGATGCGCGAGTCGGTGCCGATGCCGCGCCGCACGTTGTCCACATTCGCCCCCACCCGCTCACAGATGTTGGCGATCTCGTTCATGAAGGTGATCTTGGTGGCCAGCATGGCGTTGGCGGCGTACTTGGTCAGCTCGGAGCTGCGCTCATCCATCACGATGATGGGGTTGCCGCTGCGTACGAAGGGCTCGTAGAGGGTGGTCATGATTTCGGCGGCCCGCTCGCTGGAGGTGCCGATCACCACGCGCTCGGGTTTCATGAAATCGTCCACCGCCGCTCCCTCGCGCAGAAACTCGGGGTTGGAGACCACGTCAAACTCCTCCTCGGTTCCTTCGGCTATGGCCTTCCGCACCCGTTCGGCGGTCCCCACCGGTACGGTGCTCTTGTTGACGATCACCTTGTAGCCGTTAAGCAGCCCGCCCAGCTGGCCGGCCACCTTCAGCACCGCGCTCAGGTCGGCCTGCCCGTCGGCGCCCGGAGGCGTGGGCAGGCAGAGAAAGACAATTTCGGCCTCGCGGACGGCCGACTCCAGGTCGGTGGTGAAATGCAGCCGACCCTCACGCACCGAGCGGTTGAAGAGGGTCTCCAGGCCCGGCTCATATATGGGAATTTCGCCGTCTCGCAGGCGCTTTACCTTGTTCTCGTCGATATCCACGCAGGTCACGTCGTTGCCCGAATCGGCAAAACAGGTGCCCGATACCAGGCCGACATAGCCCGTCCCTACAATCGCAATCTTCATGAAGTCGTCAGATTATCGTTCGATGTTCTTGATTTCCAGTTTCAGGCTTCCGGCGGGCACATCCACCGTTACCACTTCCCCCACCTCGCAGCCCAGGATAGCCTTGCCGATGGGCGACTCTATGGAGATTTTGTTCTTCTTGAAATTGGCCTCGTCCTTGGAAACGAGCCGATACTTCACCTCGCGCTCCACGGAATGGTTGTAGATGGTGACGGTGGAAAGCAGGTAGGCCTTGTCGGTCTTGATATCCTCCTCGTCGAGGATGCGGGCGTTGGCCAAGGCATTTTCAAGTTCGGCGATGCGTTTTTCCAGCATGCCCTGTGCCTCCTTGGCGGCGTCGTACTCCGCATTCTCGCTAAGGTCGCCCTTGGCCCGGGCCTCGGCAATCTCCTCGGCAATCTCCTTGCGTCCGCGACCTTTCAGATCCTTGAGTTCGGCATCCAGTTTTTCGTATCCTTCGCGGGACAGGTAGTTCTTCTCCACAGCATTGGCCATTTTTTGATGATTTCTTGCGTACTTTTACCACTCCAAAAAAGAATGTCAGCCGCAAAGCTGACATTTTCTCATCAAAGGATCCTAAAATACCATGATAATTCCTCAACTACCAAATGTTAATTGCCCCTGCCGGCACGCTCGCCGGGTCGCCGGCGGCCGCTGCAGCCCCCTTCGCCATGACCGCTGAAAAACTATCCACACGCGAGATTCTACGCCGAAATCTGCAGCGAAAACCACCGGCCGGCATGGGACAGCTGCGGCTTATGCTCCACGACGTGCGCAGTATGCACAACGTAGGAGCGGCCTTCCGCTCGGCAGACGCCTTCGGGGTTCTGGAACTACTGCTGACCGGCTTCACGCCGGTCCCGCCGAGACCGGAGATCACCAAAACCGCCCTGGGTGCCGATGAGCATGTAGACTGGCGCCGTTTTGAGGAGACCGGGGAGGCCGTGACGCTGCTGCGCGAGGAGCAGAGCCTGCTGGTGGCCTTCGAGCAGACCGACCGAAGCGTGGCCATGCCCGAGCTGGAACTGCCCGCCGGTCGGCCGGTCTGCCTGCTCTTCGGCAACGAAGTGGAGGGCATCCCCCCCACGCTGCTGGAAGAGGCCGACCGCCTGGTGGAGATACCACAGTACGGGCACAAGCACTCGCTGAACGTATCGGTGACCGTGGGCATCGCCCTCTACGGGATACTGAGTCTCTGCTGGGAGCATGACTGAGTTGCGGCGCGGTCAAATGCCCGCCCTTTCTTTAATTTCTCACCGGATAGCGCTATTTTCGCGAACTTCCGACCTCCGGACTTCCGGACTTTTGGACTTTACGACTTCCCGACTTTAAGACTTCCCGACTTATTAGACTTATTAGACTTTAATGAAACGAACCCTAGTAACATCCGCCCTCCCCTACGCCAACGGTCCCCTGCACCTGGGACATCTCGCCGGCGCCTACCTGCCGGCCGATCTTTTCGTGCGCTACCGGCGCATGCGGGGCGACGACATCCTCCATATATGCGGCTCCGACGAGCACGGGGTGCCCATCACCCTGGCCGCCGAGAAGGAAGGGGTGGCGCCGCAGGACATCGTGGACCGCTTCCACGAGATGAACAAGAAGTCCTTCGCCGAATTCGGCATCGATTTCGACTACTACGGGCGCACCAGCTCGAAGGTGCACTACGAGACCTCCCGGGCCTTCTTCACCAACCTTCATGAGAAGGGCGTATTCCGCGAGAAAGTGGAGGAACAGCTCTACGATGAGGAGGCGGAGATGTTCCTGCCCGACCGGTACGTGAAGGGCACCTGTCCGAACTGCGGCTACGAGGAGGCCTACGGGGACCAGTGCGAGAAGTGCGGCTCCTCCCTCTCCCCCACCGAACTGATCGACCCGCGCAGCGCACTCACCGGCAAGGTGCCCCAGACACGCACCACCCGCCACTGGTACCTGCCGCTGGGCGATTTCCAGGAGCGTCTGGAGAACTGGCTGGAGAGCCGCACGAACTGGAAGGCCAACGTGCGGGGACAGGTGCAAAGCTGGCTCAATGAGGGCCTGGCCGACCGCGCCGTGACGCGCGACCTCACATGGGGCGTGCCCGTCCCATTGGAGGAGGCCGATGGCAAGGTGCTCTATGTATGGTTCGACGCACCCATCGGCTACATTTCGGCCACCAAGGAGTGGGCCGCCGGCACCGGCGATCCGGAGGCTTGGAAACGCTACTGGCAGGACGAGGAGACCGAACTCCTTCACTTTATCGGCAAGGACAACATCGTCTTCCACTGCATCATGTTTCCCGCCATGCTGATGGCCCACGGCGACTACGTGCTGCCGGAAAACGTGCCGGCCAACGAGTTCCTGAACCTGGAGAGCCGCAAGCTCTCCACCTCCCGCGGCTGGGCGGTCTGGCTGCGCGACTACCTGGAGGATTTCGAGGCCGACCTGCTGCGCTATGTGCTGGGCACCATCCTCCCCGAGTCGAAGGATTCCGATTTTACCTGGGGCGACTTTCAAAACAAGGTGAACAGCGAGCTGGCCGATGTGCTGGGCAACTTTGCCCACCGCACCCTCTCGTTCACCCTCAACTACTTCGACGGGAAGGTACCCCCACTGGAGGAGCCCGCCGAAGCGGACCGGGACATGCTGTCACGGATCGCCGCCCAGCGCGAACGCATCGCCGAATGCTATGAGGCCTTTCGTCTGCGGGAGGCCATCGCAGAGACCATGAAACTGGCCCGCGCGGGGAACAAATATTTTACCGACCGCGAGCCCTGGCATACCCGCAAGAGCGACCGGCAGACCTGCGGCAACACCCTGCACGTATGCCTGCAGGTAACCGCAGCCCTCTCTTCCCTTTTCGACCCTGTCATGCCCGCTAAAATGGGCGAACTTCGCCGCCAGCTGGGCCTCGGCGAGGCGCTGCCCTGGCAGGAGATCGGTCCCGCCATCCTCAGCGCAGGCGAGCCGGTGAGGGAGGGAGAAATCCTGTTCGAAAAAATCGAGGACACGGCCATTGAAGTCCAGCTGGAAAAGCTGCGCGCCCGGTCCGGGGAGGACGGCGACGCAGAAGCGGAGCCGGAGACGGAAGACTACGAGCCCCTCAAAGAGCGCATCTCCTACGACGAATTCGCCAGACTCGACATGAGGGCGGCGCGCATCCTATCCGCCGAGCCCGTGGAAGATGCCGACCGCCTGCTCAAGCTGAGAGTGGACCTCGGATTTGAAGAGCGCACGGTGGTGGCCGGCATCGCCGGGCACTACCGCCCCGACGAACTGGAGGGACGCATGGTCTGCGTGCTCGCCAACCTGGAGCCGCGCACCCTTTTCGGCATCGAAAGCAACGGGATGGTGCTGATGGCCGAGGAGTCCGACGGAGGACTGAAATTCCTGTCCGCCGATGCGCACCCCGGCAGCACCGTAGCCTGAGCATACGGCGGCAAAAATGCATTTGTAAGTGAATACTTGTCGTTACATCTTAACGCAACTCGCTTAACACGAAGAAACAACACATAGGAGGTAGGTAGTGGCTGGGACAGACACGACTGCGCGCGGCACCTGGAATTCCAAACTGGGCTTTATCCTTGCAGCGGCGGGTTCGGCCGTGGGACTGGGCAACATCTGGCGTTTTCCCACTGAGGCGGCCTCCAACGGGGGCGGGGCCTTCCTGCTCATCTACCTGGTCTGCTGTTTCCTCATCGGCTTTCCCGTCATGATGGCCGAGATCAGCATCGGACGCAAAACACGCAAAAATCCGGTGGGGGCCTTCAGGGCCCTTGGCAACAACGCCTTCTACCCGCTGATCGGGCTCTGGGGGGTGCTTTGCGGGGTAATGATTCTCTCCTTCTATACCGTGGTGGCAGGCTGGACCGTCAGCTACGTCTTCGAGGAGGCTCTCTTCTTCATGGGCTACACCGACTGGGCCGCCTGGATCGGTGACACCTCCAACGGTTGGCTCAACGCTCTCTTTGCTGTCGCCTTCATGGGCGCCACCATTTCCATCATACGGGGCGGGGTGAGCGACGGCATCGAACGGGCCACCAAGACCCTCATGCCCCTGCTTTTTATTATCCTTTTTGTGCTCATCGGCTACGTAGTCACCCAGCCGGGCAGCGGCGTAGGGTTGTCCACCTACCTCTATCCCGACTTTTCGGAAATCGACGCGGAGCTCATTTTTGCCGCCATGGGACAGGCTTTCTTCTCACTATCGCTGGGGATGGGTGCTGATCACCCGATGCGAAGCGACCCTCTCCACAAAGAGAATGTGCAGCAGGCGCGGCCCTTATCACCCGGCCTGGGACACCTGGTCGCCTTCCTGGCCGGCCTGCTGATTATTCCCGCCATGTACATGGCCCAGGCGGCGGGCATCACCATTTTTGACGCGGCCGACAACCTGATCGCCGGACCCGCCCTCATCTTCCAGGTACTTCCCTCCCTCTTCCATGAACTGGGCGGCTTCTTCGGCGTCTTCCTCGGGATCACCTTCTTCCTGCTGCTCAGCGTGGCAGCCCTTACCTCAACCATCTCCCTGCTGGAGGTGCCTGTTTCCTACGCCATCGACGAATATAAGATACCCCGCAAACGGGCAGCTCTCTACATCGGGCTCGGCATCCTGGCCGTCTCCATGTTCGTCTCCTTCGACACCAGTCTCATCGGCACCCTCGACTACGTCTTCAGCACCATTGGCCTGCCGCTGGGCGGTATTCTGATCTGCCTCTTCCTGGGCTACACCTGGAAGACCGAAAACGCCCTGGCCGAAATGGACCAGGGCAACCCGGGCTTCAGCGGCTCCGTCATGGGCAAAACCTGGAAGCTCTTCATCATGATCGTCTGCCCCCTTCTCATCCTCTACAACCTACTCAGCAATTTCCTGTGATCTGCCATTTTCGTCTTGTTTTCCCAGGACGCCCATGGTATTTTGGGGCTTGCAATTTTCCCGTAATCCCAAACACGATTTATGGCGAAAGTCTCCACATCTGAATTCCGTTCGGGCATGGTGCTTGACGTCGACGGCGAGCTCTACTCCATCGTGGAATACCACCACGTAAAGCCCGGCAAGGGCGGGGCTTTTCTGAAGACCAAGCTGAAAGGAGTGGTCAACGAAAAGACCATCGAGAAGAGCTTCCGCTCGGGTGAAAGCGTCAACGAGGTGCGCGTGGAGCGCCAGCCCTACCAGTTCATCTATCGCGAGGGCAACCTCTTCTATTTCATGCACCAGGATACCTACGAGCAGCTTCCCGTGGAGGAGAGCAATGTCCGCGGCGCCAACTTCATCACCGAAGGGCAGCAGTGCACACTGGTGGTGGACGTGGATAATGAAAATGTGCTCTACGCCGAACCCCCGGACCACATCACCGCCGAAGTGGTGAAAACCCGGCCCGGCATCAGGGGCGACACGGCCACGGGCGGCTCCAAGCCGGCCACCCTGGAGTCGGGCGCCGAGGTGCAGGTGCCCCTCTTCATCGAGGAAGGTGAGCTCATCAAGGTCGACACCCGCACGTCGGAATATCTGGAACGCGTCAAAACCGAGTAACGACATGGATTTAAAACTAGTCAGGAAAATCCTCGATATGATCGCCGAAAGCGAGGTGGACGAAGTGTCCATCGAGGAGGGCGATTTCAAGATCAGCGTCAAAAAGAAAGCCGAGGTCGATCAGCCTCCCATGCCCGTACAGTACCAGGTGCCGGCAGGGCAGGCGCCCGCGCAGCCGCAGGGAGGCGCCGCAGGCAGCCAAACCCCGTCCGGCGGAGGCGAGGAACCTTCGGGAGGCGCGCAGGGCGGCCCCTCCGAAGACGGGAAGGAGATCGACGGGCAGGTGATCACCTCGCCCATCGTGGGCACCTTTTACCGCTCCCCCTCCCCCGACGCCGACGCCTTCGTAAAGGTGGGCGATTCGGTAGAGAAGGGTGACACCCTCTGCATCGTGGAGGCCATGAAAATCATGAACGAGATCGAATCGGAACACACCGGCGAGATTAAAAAGATCCTGGTCGAAGACGCCGAGCCGGTGGAGTACGAACAGCCGCTTTTCATCATCGGATAACTTTTCTGCTGCATGTTTGACAAGATCCTTATTGCCAACCGGGGCGAAATTGCCCTCCGCATCATCCGCACCTGCAAGGAGATGGGCATCAGGACGGTGGCCGTATACTCCACCGCAGACCAGGACAGCCTCCATGTAAAGTTCGCCGACGAGGCCGTCTGTATCGGTCCCCCATCCAGCAAGGAGAGCTATCTTAAGATTCCCAGCATCCTGGCAGCCGCCGAGATCACCAATGCGGAGGCCATTCATCCCGGCTACGGCTTCCTCTCCGAGAACGCCGATTTTGCCCGTATCTGCGGGGAGCACGACCTTACATTCATCGGCCCCTCCCCCGACAGCATTCAGCGCATGGGCGACAAAGCCAGTGGCCAAGAATACCATGATCAACAGCGGCGTGCCGGTGGTGCCCGGCAGCGACGGGGAGGTCACCGACCCGGAGGAGGCCAAAAAAATCTGTGCCGACATCGGGTATCCCGTTATTATCAAGGCCTCGGCGGGCGGCGGGGGACGCGGCATGCGCATCGTCCATGAAGAAGAAAAGCTGGAACAGGCCTTCGACACCTGCCGCAACGAAGCCGAGACCGCCTTCGGCAATCCCGGCGTCTATATCGAAAAGTTTGTGGTCAACCCGCACCACGTGGAGATACAGGTAATGGGTGACCGGCACGGCAACGCCGTGCACCTGGGCGAACGCGACTGCTCCCTGCAGCGCCGTCACCAGAAAATTCTGGAGGAGGCCCCCTCCCCCCTGCTCACCCCCGAGCTGCGCGAGGAGATGGGACAGGCCGCCGTGGACGCCGCCCTTTCGGTAGACTACGAGGGCGCCGGCACCGTGGAATTCCTGGTGGACGCCGACCACAACTTCTATTTCATGGAGATGAACACCCGCATCCAGGTGGAGCACCCGGTCACCGAGGAGATCACCGACTGCGACCTGGTGGCCGAACAGATCAAGGTGGCCGCCGGCATGGAGCTGAACCTGGGACCCCTGAAAATGCGGGGGCACGCCATCGAATGCCGCATCAACGCCGAGGACCCCGCTCACAACTTCCGCCCCTCTCCCGGCACCATCACCGTATTTCATCTTCCGGGGGGACACAGTGTGAGGATGGACACCCACGCCTACTCCGGATACCGCATACCCCCGCACTACGACTCCATGATCGCCAAGCTCATCGTAAGCGCCTCCACCCGTGAGGAAGCGATCAACCGCATGCGACGTGCCCTTTCTGAATTCGTGGTCGAGGGCGTAAAGACCACCATCCCCTACCACCTGCAACTGATGGACGACGAGAATTTCCGCAGAGGCACCTTCCACACCAAGTACCTCGAAAACGAGTTCACCTACCGCAACCCCGAATCCTAACACCCAGAAGCCAGGAGCCATGAGCAATCCCGAGAAACTGAAATACACCCGCGAACACGAGTGGGTGCGCGACAACGGCGACGGCACCCTGACCGTGGGCATCACAGACTTCGCCCAGGGCGAGCTGGGAGACATCGTTTTCGTGGAACTGGATCCTGAGGGCACCGAGGTAGACCGCGAAGAGGTCTTCGGCACCGTCGAGGCAGTCAAGACCGTATCGGATCTCTTTGCCCCGGTGAGCGGGGAGATTACCGAGGTCAACGCCCGGCTGGAAGACGAGCCCGAGCTGGTCAACGACGATCCTTACGGAGAAGGATGGATGATTACCATAAAACCTGATGATCCTTCGCAGCTCGACGAACTGATGTCAGCCGAAGATTATGAAGATATTATCGCCTGATGCAGCACCGACCCGAAGCGTGGATCCTCATACTCGATTTCGGCTCCCAGTACACCCAGCTTATCGCCCGTCGCATCCGGGAGCAAAACGTCTACTGCGAAATCCATCCCTGCAACCATAACCTGTCCGATTTTGACGGGCAGCCGCCCCACGGGGTCATTCTTTCCGGCGGTCCCAGCAGCGTGAACGACGAGGACGCCCCCGACCTCAACGAGCATATCTTCAGCTGGGAGGTGCCCGTACTGGGCATCTGCTACGGGCTGCAGATACTGTCCCACCGCGCTATTCCGGGCAGTGTGGAGAAGGCTGAAAGGCGGGAATTCGGCCGCTCCGAGCTCATCGTGGACGACGACGCCGACCTGCTGGCCGGTATTCCGCAGGAGTCGGTGGTCTGGATGAGCCATGCCGATCACATTCGCGAGCTGCCGCCCGGCTACGACATCATCGCCCATACCGACAACGCACGCGTGGCCGCCGTCCGTCAGGCCGAGAAGCCCGTATGGGGCGTGCAGTTCCATCCCGAAGTGGTTCATACCGTACACGGCCGGAAGATCCTTGAAAACTACGTCCGCCATATCTGCGGACTGGAGGGCAGCTGGACCCCCGAATCGTTTATAGAATCCACCGTATCGGAGATACGCGAGCGCGTGGGCTCCGACCGCGTACTCTGCGGCCTCTCCGGGGGCGTCGACTCCACCGTGGTGGCCACCATCCTGCACCGCGCCATAGGCGACCAGCTCCAGTGCATCTTCGTGGACAACGGACTGCTGCGCAAGAACGAATTCGAGACGGTGCTTCGGCTCTACCGCGATAAGCTGAACCTGCCGGTGCGCGGTATTGACGCCGGCGACCGTTTCCTGGCCAACCTGGAGGGCGTATTCGACCCCGAATTGAAGCGCAAAATCATTGGAAACACCTTCATTGACGTCTTTGACGAGGAGGTAGCCGACGACTCCTCCTTCCGCTTCCTGGCCCAGGGCACCCTCTATCCCGATGTCATAGAAAGCATCTCCTTCAAGGGGCCCTCCGCCACCATCAAATCGCACCACAACGTGGGCGGACTTCCCGAGGAGATGAACCTGGAGCTGGTGGAACCCGTGCGAGAGCTCTTCAAGGACGAGGTGCGCAAGGTGGGACGCACGCTGGGCATTCCCGAAAACTTCATAGGCCGCCACCCTTTCCCGGGACCCGGCCTGGGCATCCGCATCATCTCCGACATCACCCGCGAAAAGCTGGACATGCTGCGAGAGGCCGACCACATTTTCATCAGCGAATTGCGCGAGGCGGGCCTCTACGACGAGGTCTGGCAGGCCCTTGTTGTACTGCTGCCGGTACAGAGCGTCGGAGTTATGGGCGACGAGCGCACCTACGAGTTCACCGCCGGGCTGCGGGCCGTGACCAGCGTGGACGGCATGACCGCCGACTGGGCGCACCTGCCACACCCTTTCCTGGCCCGCGTCTCCAACCGCATTATCAACGAGGTGCCCGGCATCAACCGGGTGGTCTACGACGTGAGTTCCAAGCCCCCCTCCACCATCGAGTGGGAATAGGACAGAACATTTTCCGGCGTCCAAGGTTTACAACCATGTACACGGCAACCCACGGCAACCAAGCAAGGACCTGAACCATGCGACTTCCCCATTCCCTTCGCCCGCTGGCCCTCCTGCTGCTGGCCCTCCTTCTGGGCGTTCCCCAGCTCCGGGCCCAGGATTTCGACCGGGCGCTCAACCTGTACCAGCAGCAGCAGTACCAGGAGGCCGCCGCTCACTTCGGAGAGCTTCCCGGCGAACGCGCCCGCCTCTTCGCAGGCAAGAGCTGGTTCGCCCTGGGCCGCTACCTTCGCGCCAAGGCCGTACTTGAAGCCGTGGACAGCGCCGAAGCCGACCCTGACGTCTACCGCGAAGCCCGATACACGGCCGGCCTTGCCTACCTTCAACTGGAGGATTTCGCCGGGGCGCTTGAGACCTGGCAGACCCTTGCCCAGGCCTCCAATGCCGAGCTCGCGTCCGACGCCGAGCAACGCTACAGCGAGCTGCTGGGCTATCTCACGGTGAACCAGCGCCGCGAGGCGTTCCGGCGCACCACCAGCCCGCAGGTCCGGTTCGACCTTGTGCGTACCGCCCTGGGAAGGGTGCCCTGGTCCACCGCCCGGGTACTTGCGCAGACCTACGCCGCCTCGGTGCCGGAGGGAGAGGAAGGTGACCGCATCGGACGCCTGCTAGACACGACGGCCGACTCGCTCACCTATCACACCCGTACCTCGGGCACGCCACCCCTACGCGCTCCCGAGGGTATGGTATTCGACATCGGCGTGGCTCTGCCCCTCTTCCCGTCCGACGACAGCGCCTTCGGCGTGTCACAGGGACTTTACTACGGCTACCTGATGGCAGTGGACGACTACAACCGGCAAAATCCCCGCGTGCGAGCCGTCCTGCGTCACCGCAACACCGGCACCCGTGCCAGCGCAGACTCGGTGGACCGCATCATGACCGATTTCGCATGGCAGGTGAACGCCGAGGCCATCCTTGGACCCCTTTTCTCCGAGGCCGCCGCCCCCATGGCAAGCTACGCCGAATCCTACGGCATTCCCCTGCTGGCGCCGCTGGCCAACTCCGACTCCCTCAATTTTGACAATCCCTACGTCTTTCAGTCCAATCCCACCTACGCAACCCATGGACAACAGATGGCGCGATTCGCCCACCAACAGCTGGGCCTTGACACCCTGGCGGTGATGGCCGAAAGTGGCACCAGCGGCGAAAACGCGGCTTACGCTTTCCGTGAAGAGTTCGAAAGGATGGGCGGCAAGGTCAGCTATTTCTTCAGTGAAAACCTGGAGGCAACCGGCTACGAGATTACCGAATACACGCGATATTTCACGGCCGATTCAGCCGTCATTGACTCCCTCCATTTCCATCCCGTCGAAGCCGTCTATGCACCCTTCACCGGTCAGGCATCCGGCACCTTGATGGAGCTTCTGATGATTGATCTGAACGCCATGAACCCTGGCATCCCGGTGCTTGGCTCCCCCGAATGGGGCACCTCGGATCTTCCCGAATCGCGCGTGGGAAATCGCCCGGTCTATTTCACCGAGAGCTTTTACACCGATGCGCAGAGGACCCAGGTGCAGGAGTTCGACCAGCGGTTCCGGGAGCGTTTCGAACGGGATCCCAACCGCTTCGCACGCATCGGTTACGACGCGGCCACCTACCTCCTGCGCACCCTGGGACGGGTTCAGAATCCCGCCCTGCTGAAGGAGGAACTCTCGCTGGGACCGGCCCTGCCCGGGCTGGCCAACACCATTCGTTTCAAGGGAGGGCACGTAAACAGCCACGTCTATTTCATGCGGCTCGGATCCGGCGGGGAGGCGATTACGATGCAGGGATCCGGTTCAGGGGACGCCTCCAACTGAGGTTGGGAAGACCGCCTTCAGCTGTTGATCTCCTGCGAGGAGTCCTGCTGCGCCTTGATGCGGTACTGCTCTTCCAGCCACTCGCGCCACTTGGCGCTCTGCCGCCTGTGCTCTTCAAAGGTCTCCGAGAATACGTGGTAGCCGTCGGGGCTGGCCACCATGTAGAGGTAGTCGTGGTCGGCCGGGTATAGCGCAGCTTCGATGGAGGATCGACTTGGATTGGTGATCGGACCGGGGGGCAGTCCGTCGACCACATAGGTATTGTAAGGATGCTCGTAGCTGTAGTCTTCGTAGAGCAGGCGGCGGCGCTCGCCCAGCGCATAGTTGACCGTAGCGTCAGCCTGCAGGCGCATTCCGCGGTTCAGCCGGTTCCAGTAGAGTCCGCTGATCATCTCCTTCTCGTCTTCGCGCGTGGCCTCCCACTCTACGATGGAGGCCAGCGTGAGCACCTCCTCAAGGTTCAGCTCCACCTCTTCGATGCGCGCACCGTACTCGTCCAGGACCACCCGTTCAAATTCGCTTACCACGCGCCGGAGCACGCTCTCGGGCGGGGAGGTCCAGTAGATGGAGTAGGTTTCGGGCAGCATCTTCCCCATTAGCCCGCGGCTGCCTATGCCCAGTTGCCGCAGCAGCGCCGTATCGGCCAGGGCGGCCTGCACCGAAAGGGAATCGAATTTCAGCTGGCCCGACAGGCTGCGCACCAGCCGCTCCCGGGTGATGCCGGGTAATATAGTCACCGATACGGGGTCCTGTATGCCGCGCGACATTCTCGACAGGAAGACCTCGTAGGAGTAGCCTCCCTCCACCTGGTAATGGCCCTCTGAGAAACTATTCCATCCCAGCAGCCTTCCGGCCCAAACCAGCTCCTCACGACTGTGCACCACACCCGAGTCAGCCAACATGCCGCCCAGGGTCTCCAGGTCTGAGTTCTCCTCCAGGTAGATGGATACGGGCTCCTCGGAATAGATGGCGCGGGCGTTGGTGAGACGAGAGAGGCGGTGTCCGCCCACCAGCGCCAAAGCAAGGGAGAGCAGCGCCAGTCCGCCAGCGAGTTCTTTGCGGGTGCAGGGTATGTAGTCGGTCAGGTTCACGGCGCCATTGGATATTCGGGGTCCACTTCAAGGTACGAAATAGTAGGGGTCCAGTCACCCCCCACCGGCCGGGCAGGACGGCCGCAGCCGATTGTAACATTTCCTCGCTTTGGCCGTAACAGGCTGATGGAAGAGCAATTATTTGGTTGCTACATAAGCACCAAATGCCCTAAAGAAAAGCATCCAGCCTTGACCGGCTGGATGCTTTTTTTATGGCGCAGATCTGCCGCAAGGGGGGGGGCGTCAGAAGGTGGGATTGAAACGGACCCAGAAGACGGGTGCGCGGGAGGTGTTCTCCAGATCCCAGGCAAGCTCGCATCGCACCAGGCTGGAACCCAAGCCCACCCCGGCGTTATGGTAGAGGTCGCCGAAGCGGAAGTCGCTGAAGCCTGCAAAGGGGTCGGTGCCCTCCTCCAGCTCGGAGCTGTAGCTGGTCCACCCGGAATCGAGGAATAGGCTCAGGTAGAGCTCGTCGAAGTCAATCCAGTCGCGGTTTCCAAAGTCGGGTGAACCGAAATGCACCTCGGTGGTGCTCAGAATCATCTGGTTGCCGGGCATCCCGCCGTTGAGCGACTTATAGGGAATGGCCCGCAGGGAGCCGATACCACCCAGTTGGAAGGACTTCATGAAGGGGACCTCTCCGGTTATGCTTCCGATGCGCAGGCGGTGCTTGAACATGCCGCCCCGCTCGAAATTATAAAAGGTGAGCAGCTCGGCCTGGTAGCGCTCATAGGAGTAATCGGAGCGGCCCAGGCCGGGATCGGCAAATTCAG
Source organism: Balneolaceae bacterium (assembly GCA_034521445.1). NCBI lineage: Bacteria > Pseudomonadati > Balneolota > Balneolia > Balneolales > Balneolaceae > Balneolaceae bacterium. The sequence continues at coordinate 209,300 of JAXHMM010000017.1, forward strand.
CCTCCAATGCGGCCGAAAAGGTAAAGCGTGGCTCCAGTACCAGCCGCTTGGGGTTGAATGAGACCGAGGCGGTCAGTGCGGAGATATCCACCTGCTCCACGGCAAGCCCGTTCACGTATTCCACGGGGGGATTGGGACGATATCGTCCCCCCGCGCCGAAGAGGGCCCAGCCGGTCTGACGCTCAAGACTGCTGTAACGGTCGCTGTTATAGGCAAGCCCACCCTCAAAAAGGCGTGTACTTCGCAGGAGGGTCCAAGCGCCCCAACCCTGCTGCTTGTAGTAGTCATGGTAGTCGTACCCTCCGAAAAAAGAGGTGAAGCTGGTTTCATTGAGACCCACGCGCCAGTAGTCGTCGGTGGTGGTGCCACTGTGGTACTCCCCGCCGATGAGCACGTGGCGCCTGTCGCCCAGGAAACGCTCCAGCCCAATACTGTACTGCCAGTCGGCCAGGGCAAAGGCATAGCCCAGCATTCCATGTACGTTCATATTGGGGATGCCCAGCAGCCAGTCGTCGTGATACCATTGCATACGCTCCTTTCTAAGTCCCAGAAACAGGCCGTCCACGCGGTTATAGTGTAGCATGGGCATGGTGGGATAGGTGCCGTAAAGCGCGTTTGAGCTGTAGGGACCCGCCTCCAGAGTAGCCTCGTAGTCAAGGCCATATTGATAGAGGTCGCCGAAATAGTGGCGGTCGCCCTCGCTGCTGTCCGAGGGCAGGCGCAGCAGATCGCTCAGCGAGCGCGAAAAGAGCGGGTCTTCCTTGAAGGGATCTTCCTCCTTGTTGCTCTTGGAGCCGGACTGCTGGCCGAAGGCGGCGGAGGCAAAAACCAGGGTTAGGATACAGAGAGCGAGGTAACGGGTGAATGCTGTCATGGCCTTTTCCTACCGTTTATGGATTACATGATACCGTTTATAGATTACATGATTTGGTACGGAACCACCCGGCGGAATGTTGCAGGGCAAGCTACCGCGCCTTCATAACCAGAATGGTAATATCGTCTTCGTGGGAGGCGCGTCCCGACCACTGGTCAATAAGCCGGTTGAGACGCGAGAGAATGTTGTTGGCGGGCGACTCAGCCACCTCCTCGAAGGCCTGGCGTATGCGGTTGAGTCCCAGCAGCTCGCGCTGCTCGTTGAAAAGCTCCATCAGTCCGTCGCTCATCAGCAGCATCACGTCGCCAGGTTGCAGCTGGAGCTCCCGGTTCTCGTAGGGGTAGTCGATGCGGGTGCCCAGGGGCATGCCCTTGATGGTAACGGTTTCCACCTCGGCCGGAGCGCTGCGGTAGACCAGGATCGGAGGCATGCCCGCGGCGGTGATCTCCACGCGATGCCTGCGGCAATTGACCAAGGTCATGCCCATGTAGAGCAGCTTGAGATCCATGTTGCGAATACCCGAGGACATGCGCCGAAGCAAGTCCAGGTTGTCGCGGTCGCCGGCAAGGGTATGGAAATAGCTCTTGGCCGTGGCCACAATGATGCCGGCCTTCATGCCGTGTCCGGTGGCGTCGCCCAGGGCCACAGTCATCTGCCCGTTTTTGTCCAGGCTGAAGTCGTAGTAGTCGCCCCCCACCTCCTGCGCGGTCTCCATGAAGACGGCAATATCCCAGTGGCTGCTCTCCGGCAGGTTCTTCGGCAGCATGGAGAGCTGAAGGGCCCGCGCCTCCTCCAGCTCCCGGGTCTTGCGCTCGTTTTCGGCCTCCAGCAGCTTGCGCTCCAGCTCCTTCTTCTTGTTCATGCGCTCCTGTTCCAGGGATCGCTCCGAGAGATGCTTCACTTCGATTAGCTTGTGCTCCAGGCGACGCTGGGTACGCGCAAAGTCGCGAGAGAGGAAGACCGACATGGTGAATATGAGCAGAATGGCGCCGTAGATCCCCCCGTAGACGGGATCGCCAGCCACCATGTTCAGATTGACCAGGGAGGTGTAAAGCATGCCGCCGGTAAAACAGAACAGTCCGGTTCCGATGATCCAGACGCCCTGACGCTTGTGCCAGAAGGAGACGGCCAGCACACGGCCGATCTCCAGCAGCACCGCCAGCACGAAGAAATCGTGATAGGAGGCGAGTCCCCCCTCCCCGCTCCAGGAGGCGCCCGCCAGCAGGACCCCGGCTGCCAGAAAGCCCCAGAATAACAGTGGTACCTTCTTGTAGAAGAGGCTGTAGGCAAAGCGTAGGGCGAAAACGAGCATCATCAGCCAGGCTACCTCGTGGTAGACCCCGAGGTCCACCACTTCGAGCGGTGAGTGGGTGTGGTCGCCGCGGTAGCGCAGCCAGGTGACCAGGGCCAGCAGTCCGGTGAAGAGGGCGAAGTAGAGGTTTCGCTTCTCGCCGGGATAAAAGGCAAACAACAGAAAGTGGATGCCGGTAAAGGCCAGCAGGAGCCCTCCGAAGAAAAGGGTGAGCCGTGAATGGCGCTCCGTCCAGCCCAAAGCCTGTTTGAGATGAGCCTCCATGTCGCCCAGCTGCAAGCCGAAGCCTGGTGTGTAGCCACGCTCCAGGTAGGTCTGCGCGTCGTGGTTCACGTAACGGACAGCCAGCAGGTGCACGCCGGTGTCGGGCAGGACCACGGGTCTGGGCCGGCGGTCGCGGTAGGGCCGGTAGTCCTCGGCGAAGACCGACACCTCCCCGAGATGGTAGATCAGCTCTCCATCCAGGTATATCTCGGAAGCCCCGTTGTGCGGGGAGAGCACCAGGGCGAGTGGATGGTTGACCAGGGTGGAGTCGACCCTGAGTCTCTTGCGGAACCAGCCTATGCCCTCCCAGTCCAGGAAGGGCAGTTCGGAGGGACCCAGATAGGTGCTCGCCTCCTCCCATCCGGAGGCGTCGTAGGAGGGCGAGGCCCACTGCAGGCTGTCGCCGGCCCGGAAACGCCAGTAGCTGCCCAGGGAAAGCACGCTGTCGGTGGGGTGAAAGTCGTCGGCCGACCAGACGGGCACGCTGTCGGCATCACCGGTCATCGCGGGAAAATCGGCCTGCTGCCACGCCGCGGCGGGGGATGCCTGCAATGCAAAGGCCAGCAGCGCAAGCAGCGCAGCGATACGGCCCGGCAGCCTGTCCCCTTTTCCCCTCTGGAATGGTGTTCGTAGTGCCCTCAATGTTGATGCCCTGATTATTCGGTTTCGACAGAGACCGTGCCTGAAGTGGATCGGAGGATGATGCGCGGACCCCCGCCTTCACGCAGCGAGCCTTCCACCAGGTCACTGCGGCGGATGCCCTCAAAAGAACCGCTGGTGCTGAAACGCACTTCGCTGCCGCGCAGGTCAAATTCAAAAGGCTGCACCGGCAGGCGGACGGCGATGTCCCCCCTTGTGGTCTCCAGACGCATGCCCAGGTTGACGCGGTCGAACTGGGCGCGAATGTCACCCCGGGTGATCTCGGCCACCATGTCGCCGGTAATGCGTTCGGCGTCAATCGCTCCGCCCAATATACGCAGGCGTATCTCACCGCGGAAATTCTCCAGGGAGATATCGCCCCGGTTGGTGTTGCCGCGGATCACCCCGCTGCTGCTGCGCACGGTGATGTCGCCGCTGCTGGTTGACAGGTCCTGCCGCTCCCCGGTGACCCCCTCCACATCGATGTCGCCGTTGGAGGTCTGCAGGCGCAGCGCAACCCCGGGCGGGGTGAGCACGCGGTAGCTGAAACGCACGTGGTCGCCCCCGAAACTTCCTTTGGGTTCCACGGAGGCGAGGATTTCCCGGCCGCGCTGGGCGGTGGTGATACGGTAGTTGTCGAGGTTGCCGCTGCGCGTCCAAACAGAAATACCGCGGTTCACGTACATCTCGATGCGCACCTCCTCCCTGCCCTCCTCGCCGATCACCTCGATATCACCGGTAGGAGTGTGCACCCGAACCACGGGCGTCTCGCCCGCGCGGAAGGTCCGAACTTGGTAGGGATCCTGCTGCGCGGCCAGGGGCCGGGGAGCCAGCATGAGCAGGGCCAGGAAAAGGGCTCCGAGGGAGGTCAGGTATGGCGAATGTGTTCTCATGGCACGGGATGTTGGTGCGGACGTTTGCATCATGTACGGCAAAAACACCGTCGGTGTTGCGCCCCCCCGGGCAGGGTGTCGTAGAGTCGGAATATAATAATCAGTTCCCTGCTTAGTTATTCAGATGCGGGTAGCGTGATGCTGAAAGATCGCGTTTTTTTGCCCCTATTGTTTAATATTAAATAATCCGAACATTAAACTTGATCACGAAGCTATGAAAGCAACGATACGCATGCGATTCCTGCGCCTGACCGGTGCAGCCGTACTCTGCCTGGCCGTTCTGGCGGCCTGCGGGGACAACTCCACCTCGGCTATGGACGATGACGACGGAGGAGGTGGCGGTACGCCCCCTCCAACGGAACGCGAACCTACCTGGACCAACGTAAGTCAGATCCTCAGCACCAGCTGCGGCGGATCCAGCTGTCACCTGAGCGAACCCTTCGAAAGCGGCGTGAATCTCACCAGCTACAGCAATGTGATGAATTCCGTGGGTGAACAGTACGGCAAGGAAATAGTAGAGCCCGGCGACGGCTCGCAGGAAGCCTCCCCCATCGTCGACAAGATCAACGCCAACCCCGAATTCGGTGATCGAATGCCGCTGGAGGGTGGGACCCTTTCACAGGATGACATCGACCTGATCGTCGAATGGATTGACGAAGGCGCCCAAGACAACTAGTGTCATGTCAAATATCTCCGCTATCCTGACAAGGGGGGCCGCCGCCGGACTGCTCCTGACGCTGATATGCGCCTCGACGGCCGGCGCCCAGGCTTTCCGTACCGAATCGGGACACGTGGCTTTCCACTCCTCGGTGCCGCTGCACGCCTTTACAGGCACCTCCGAGACGTTGAACGGCCGCATCAGCCTGGCCGACTCCACGGTGGACTTCTACGTGGACCTGATTACCCTCGAAACGGGTATTGCCAAAAGGGACAAGGACATGCGCCAGACGCTTGAAACCGAGGAACATCCCTTTGCGGAGTTCTACGGCAAGCTCACTACCCCCGTCAACCTGCAGGCCGAAGGCGCGCAGCAGGTGTCCGCGGAAGGCACCTTCACCATTCATGGCATCTCTCGGGAGATTACTGTGGAGGGCACGCTGAACCGCACCCCCGAGGGCCTGGCGGTGGAGGCCTCGTGGACCCTCAATATGACCGACTATGATATCAAGCCGCCCGGCATTCTCTTCTACCGCGTAAGCGAGGAGATCGAGATCGAGCTGCAAGCCACCCTTCAACCTGAAAACAACTGAACCATGCGCATCCAAACCCTGCTTCTTACCACGATCCTTACCCTGCTCTTCCTGCCGGCCCACGCCCAGATGGAAAGGGAGCGGGCGGACATCCGTCCGCCGGTAGAGGAGATCTTCTGGACGCACGGGCTGGTGGCTACCGGAACCGTGCAGCAGGTGCCCGCCGGCAACATGAACGTGACCATTATGCACTCCTTCGGGGTGCTAAGCAACCGCACGCTGCAGAACTTCTTCGGACTGGATTCCCCGCCCAACGTGCGACTGGGACTCGATTTCGGGCTTACCGACCAGTGGTCGCTGGGCATCGGACGGACCACGTTCGAGAAGGTAGTGGATCTGCGCACCCAGCTGGTCCTCCTGCGGCAGGGTTCCGACGGCGCCCCGCCGCTCAGCCTGAGCCTGAAGGGCGACCTGGGCGTGACCACCGTGGAGAACCGTCGTCCGCTGTCGGACGACCTGAGCGGAACAGCCGCGTTGATGGCCGCACGAAGCTTCGGGGATGCCTTCAGCCTGCAGATCTCCCCGATGGTAAGCTGGTTCGCCTCTCCCCTGCCCGGAAATGACGGCACGCTGGCCGGACTCGGCGTGGGAGCGGAATACCGGCTCAGCGATCGCTACGCCTTCTTCGCCGAATGGCTTCCGGTGGTCGGCGACCGATTCGAGGGGGCGCACAACGCCTTTTCGGTGGGACTGGATATTGAGACCGGGGGACACGTTTTCCAGCTCTTTTTCAGCAATACCCAATGGCATACCGAACAGTACGCCATCTCGCACACCAACACCGATTTCTGGGCGGGCGATTTCCGCTTCGGGTTCAACGTAAACCGCATCTTCCAGTTATAGGGCCGTACCGGGCGAATCCGGTTCCGCGCCCCAGGAAGAGGAGGCTAGATCATGCCGGTCACGTCGCGGGCCACATCGCGGTTGTATTCGAAGGCCAGGTTGCGGTAGTTGATCAGGTCGACGATGGTGCCAATCAGGCAGAGCCCGCCGGTGAGCAGATAGAGAATGCCCATGCCCACGTGGCCGATGATAAAGCGGTGGACGCCGGCCACCCCGAAAAAGCCGATGATGGCGGTAAGCAGCACGATCTGGGGATCCTTGCGCCGCGCCCGGTAGACGCTGCTGAAGCGCCGGGCCTGTTCTTCGTCCATATTTTCCATCATTTTGCCTATGTAGGCTGCCTCGTCGCCTTCCAGCTCGGGCAGATAGTCTATCATTCGCGCCATAACAAGTCTCCGTTGTTGGGTTTATGCTGAATATTCAGGTGTACCAGGTAAGATATCCTTCCCCCCATGATACTTACAGCGGGAATGCCCATGAAGTGCATCTGCAGAGAAGCCGCAAGGTCGCCCCGCATGAGCAGGGCTACCGACCGTCCCAGGCCCTCGCCCGGGCACCAGCTCATCCCCGCCCACTCCAGCAGGCAGAATCCCCCCTCCCTCGCAGTGTAGGGGTCGATGGCGGCCATGAGCAGCAGGCCGGCCGCCAGGGCGCACCATTCAAAATGCCGCCGGAAGAACGATTTCCAGGGACTCTCGGGGTGCGATATGCGGGGTGCGGCGTCCATCATGTGTACGGTTCTACGAAAACGAGAGGAATACGATACATAATAATTGGATGTAATTCCAAAAGGGGGCTTCGTGCATGTTAAAAGATGTAGCCGCCGGAATGGGACTTGGCGCGCTCAGGTTGCAATAACGTGCCGGATACGTCTCGCACGGCCAATCGAAAGACAAATCGAAGAAAATGAATAAGACCTGCCTGCTTGCCGCACTGCTCATGCTGCCCGGCCTGCTCTCCGCCCAGGACAGCACCGCCGCCGTCGGCGACACCCTCGCGACCCACCTGAAAGCCATCGAGGTCGTGGGCGTGCGTTCGGTGATCAGCTCTGCCGACGCCCCCCTTGCCCTGGCCATCGCAAACCGTGACAGGGCTTCCCTGAACCACGGTTCCAGCCTCTCTCTTTCGGGCATCGGGCAGCAGCTGCCCGGTCTCTGGGTGAACAACCGCCGCAACTACGCCCTGGGCGAACGCATGACCATACGCGGACTCGGATGGAGGGCCGCCTTCGGGGTGCGAGGCATACAGGTCATCCTTGACGGAGTGCCCCTCACCGTGGCCGACGGACAGTCGATGATCAACATCGTGGACCCCGCCTTCGTGAGGCGCGCCGAACTCATTCGCGGGCCCGCCTCCTCCTTCTGGGGCAATGCCAGCGGCGGGGTGCTCTACCTCTCAACCGATCCCGGCTATTCGGCCGGCGACGGGCTGCATCTGCGCGCGCTCGGCGGCTCCTACGGCATGGCCCGCACCGAAGCGCAGTACCGTCAGGCGGGCGAGCGGCACGCATTCAGCGCATACGGCTCCTTCCTGGACGATCCCGGCTTCCGCAACTACTCCTCGGCACGCCTCTGGCGCGGGGGACTTACCGGACGTGTGGAGATTTCCGGCGGGGGCACACTGGAGTATTCCGGCGCCATGGTGCACATGCCCTTCGCCGAACATCCCAGCGGACTTTCCAGGCAGCAGGCGAAGGAGGAGCCCCGCACAGCGGTCCCCTCCTTCGTGGAGGCAGGGGCCGGCAAGAGCATGACCCAGGGACAGGCCGGCCTGCGCTACCTGGCCGACACCGGGCTGGGCGATCTAACCCTGTCGGCCTACGGCATCCGCCGCGACCTGCGCAATCCCCTCCCCTTCGCCATTATTACCGTGGACCGCCTGTCCGGGGGACTTCGTGCCGGCCTGGAGCGTGAATACGACGAGATTACCTGGAAAGCAGGGGCCGAGGTCAAGCTCCAGCGTGACGACCGCGTGGAATTCGGAAACGATAGCGGAAGCCGCGGAGGCGTACAGATCGACCAGCTGGAAACCGTCTGGAACCAGGCCCTGTTCGCCTCCGCAGCCTGGGGGCCCGGCGACCTGGCCCTGCTGGGCAGCCTCCGCCTGGACCGCCTCGCCTTCGCCAGCGATGCCCGCGCCTCGGGGGCCGAGGGCGAGCGCAGCTTTCAGGCCCTCAGTCCAGGCGTGGGCGTGCGCTGGGATCTCGGCGCGGCCAGCCTCTTCGCCAATCTCGGCACCAGCTTCGAGGCGCCCACCACCACCGAGCTGGTAAACCGTCCCGGCGGCGGGGAGGGCTTTAATCCCGATATCCGTCCCGAACATACCACATCGGTGGACCTCGGTATGCGGGGCGAGCTGGTGAACAGCCCGCTCTCATGGGAGCTGACCCTCTACCAGATGTGGATTCGCGACCTGCTCTTTCCCTACCAGCTGGCCGCCGACGGACCGGTTTTCTACCGCAACCAGGGCGAAACCCGTCACCGGGGCGTGGAGGCCCGCGTGGAGGCCCGGATCCTCCCCTCCCTCACCCTATCGTCCACCTGGAACCTGACCGACGCCGCCTTCGTCGAGGCCGCCACCCTGGATGGTTTCTCTCTGGCCGGAAAATCGGTGCCTGGCGTGGCCCGGCACCGCCTCAACACCACCCTGCGCTGGCAGGCATCGGGATGGCGCGCCTCCCTCTCACACGAAATGGTGAGCCGGCACCCGGTGGATAATCTCAACACCGCCTGGAACGACCGCTACCAGGTTCTGGACGCCCGGCTTAGTTACCGCAGCAATCCGGGCGCCGGGAGCGGCCTCACCCTGCATCCCTTCCTGGAGGTAAACAACGTGCTGGACCACCGCTACAACGGCTCGGTGGTGGTGAATGCCTTTGGGGGGCGCTACTACGAGCCTGCGGCCGGGCGCAACTGGACCTTCGGGCTCTCCCTCGATTTCTAAATTGCAAACCGTCAATCCCTGCTCACCGACCAGGGGAGCCAGGGGCGTGCGGGTCGGTTCAATTTCCTCCCATGCGCTCAGCGGTGATTTCCTGGCCGTTTTGATATAAAGTCAAGGAGTCGGCCGGCTCGGATTTAGCGCCATAAAATTCGATTTCCGCGGGTACGACCCGGTAGAAGAAGCGGGTCTCGGAGTCGGCAAAGACCCGGTGCTCGGGCTGCCCCGGCAGCTGTACCCTGAGCCCTTCTTCATGAAGCCTGACCTTAAAGATCAGTCCCTGGGGTGTACGGTAGGTACCGGCATAAGACCTGAGACGTTCGCGAGGGACTTCCTCTGTGCGGCGGACTTGCCGCAGCTCATTACGCCGGTCCAGCAAATGGAGCCCCAGATCATTAATGTCGCCCGTCCCGTTACTCAGAATCACGGCCCCGGTCCCGTCTTCCTGGTTGAAACCCGCAAAAGCACGGAATCCTCCCGTACCGCCGCCATGCCAGAAAATGGTATCGGCTTCGGTCGAGATAAACCAGGCCAGGCCCATCTCCTGATGGTGAGACCGGTCGGGTGAGAAATAACTTCGGCGGGTCATCTCGGCAGCTTCTTCCAGGGACCCGGGCCCCGACCCTGAAACCGCTGAAAGGTATGCGGCCATGTCCTTAGTGGATGACCTAAGTCCCCCGGCTCCTGCCAAAACCCCCAAATTCCACGCCTTTACAAGGCGCCCGTAGCTGGTAGGACGAGCCTGGAGAGTAGTGTCAGATGGAGACAGGGAAATTCCGGTCTGCTGCATGCCGATTTGCCGGCTGATCATATCGCGAGCAAGCTCTTCATAACTTCTCCCGGCATGGCGCTCCAGAATATGTCCGAGCAGTCCCATTCCCAGGTTGGAGTAGGCATAGGCGTTTCCAGGCGAATGCTGAAGTGTCGCTCCTTCAAGATAGCGATAGAGCTTGCTCACAGTATAATCTGCATAAGGATCGGCAGGATCGCGCGGTGAGAGATTGGAAGGCAGCCTGGACAGCCCAGAGGTATGGGTGGCCAGATGCTCCAGCCTAATCGGCTGGTCCTGAGTGCCGGGCAGGTCCAGGCTGTCCGGAAGAAACGCTGAAATGGGATCATGCAGGTTCAGTTCTCCCTGGCGGTCCATCTGTGCAAGCAGCAAGGCTGTGAAGGTTTTGGTGACGGACCCAATTTCGTACACGGTGCGCTCGTCAACAGGTTGTTGCTTGGATGGTCCGCGGTGTCCCATGGAATAAAATGTGACCTCTCCCGAACGGTCGAGGTAGGCCATGCTGATGCCAGTGAAATACCCCTCCTGCAGGCGAAGTTCGAGGGTGTCTTCCAGTCCGCTGAAAGGAGCCGGTTGCGAGGCGGCTACCACAGGCAGCAGCAATATCATTATGATGATAGGACATCTGATCAGGCGAGTGAAATTCATGGTCGACTTCTTTTTATAGCTTGATAATTTTCACTAGTATTGCCTTCGAAGTACACGAATTCGAGCTCTTATTGTTATTCTATGGCCTCAGGATCCAAAAAAGTCATCTACGCCGCCCTGGTCGGCAACGGACTCATCGCCATCACCAAATTCACGGCCTCCTTCCTTACCGGGAGCTCGGCCATGCTCACCGAAGGCATCCACTCGGTCGTGGACACCGGCAACCAGGTACTCCTGCTGCTGGGACTCAAGCGGGCTAAAAAGCCGGCCGACGCCACCCACCCCTTCGGCCACGGCAAGGAGATCTACTTCTGGAGCTTTGTGGTGGCCATCACCATTTTTGCCGTGGGGGCCGGCATCTCGATCTACGAGGGGATACACAGCATCATGGATCCCCACATCATTACCAATCCCATGCCCAACTACATCGTGCTGGGACTGGCCATGGTCTTCGAGGCCTTCGCCTGGTTCTTTGCCTGGCGGGAATTCGAGAAACAGCGTCGCGGACGAGGCTACGTGGAGACCATCCGCAAGGAGAAGGATCCGGTCACCTTCGTGGTGCTTTTCGAAGACTCCGCCGCCATGCTGGGCCTGATCGTGGCTTTCCTGGGCATCGCGGCGGCGCAGTGGACCGGTAATCCCGTCTACGACGGAGTGGCCTCGGTGTTCATCGGCGGCATCCTGGCCATCACCGCGGGCTGGCTGGCCTGGGAAACCAAGGGACTGCTTATAGGCGAGAGCGCCGACCCGCGCATCGTGGAAGGCATTCGCGGCATTGCGGGTGAACACAGGGAGGTAAAGACCGTCAACGAAACCCTCACCATGCATATGGGTCCCCAGTTCATCCTGGTTAACCTGAGCCTTGATTTCCACGGGGACCTCGGCGCGGGGGCCATAGAGCAGGCCATCGCAGCCATCACCCGTGAGATCCGTGAACGCTTCCCCCGTGTAAAGCGCGTCTTTATAGAGGCCGAAGATTACAAATCCAAACCCGACTGACATGAAAAGCACCCTCTTCTGTCTGTTGTTGCTCCTGGCCGGTGCGGCGCTCTGCCCCGCCCAGCATAACCTCCGCTCCCACGGAGTGGCCATTGGCGTCATGGAGACCGGCCCGCGCAACGCCATTACCGACGTGCCCGGCGTACGCGTGGGTCACCGAACCCTCGTCCGCGGAGGAGACGTGCGCACCGGCGTTACCGCCATCCTTCCCCATGAGGGCAACCTCTTCCAGCAGAAAGTTCCCGCCGCCATCTATGTGGGCAACGGCTTCGGCAAACTGGCGGGTGTCACACAGGTGCGCGAGCTGGGCACCCTTGAAACACCCGTTGTGCTTACCAATACCCTGAGTGTACCCACGGCGGCTGACGCACTGCTGGATTATACGCTCGGTCTGCCGGGCAACGAAAACGTAGGCTCGGTCAACCCGGTGGTGGGCGAGACCAACGACAGCTACCTTAACGACATCCGCGGCCGCCATGTGGCGAAGGAGGATGTGCTGGAGGCCATTCGCTCGGCCTCCGGCGGGGCCGTCCCGCAGGGTAACGTGGGCGCGGGCACAGGCACCAGCGCCTTTGGATTCAAGGGCGGCATAGGCACCGCTTCGCGCAGGCTGCCCGCCGACCTGGGCGGATGGTCCGTCGGCGTGCTGGTGCAGACCAACTTCGGGGGCGTGCTCTCGGTGGACGGGGTGCCCGTGGGTGAGGAGCTGGGCGAGTACTACCTCAGCGGACGCCTGCAGGACTCCCCGGACGGCTCGTGCATGATCGTGGTCGCCACCGACGCCCCCCTGGGCTCCCGCAACCTGGAGCGGCTGGCCAAACGCGCCATGCTGGGACTGGCGCGCAGCGGGGGCATCGCTTCCAACGGCAGCGGGGACTACGTCATCGCCTTCTCCACAGCCGAATCGGTGCGGGTCCCCTACCGCGGCGAGGGACGCACGCAGCAGGTGGAACGGGTGCGCAACAGCGCCATGTCTCCCCTCTTCATGGCCGTCAACGAGTCCACCGAAGAAGCCATTATCAACTCCCTGTTCCACGCCGAAACCATGGAAGGACGTGACGGGCATACCGTGGAGGCCCTGCCGGTGGTCCGGGTGCTGGAGATCCTTCGCCGTCACGGCCGCCAGGTAGACGACCAGCCGGGGAACCGGCCGTGAGGCTGGCCTCCATACCCCCCGCAGCGTACACCGCGACGGCCTTGCTGTTGATCCTGCTGCCGGCCCTCGCCTCGCTCCTCCAAGCCCAGCACGGGGATGCCGTAATGGCCATGGAGAGCGAAAAAGACGCCGCAGAACCAACGGCGGACCGCGAGCGCGCTCCCGGCCTGCGATGGATACGCGGCGAGCCCCACATGCATGAATTTTCCATCTGGGGCGGCTACGCCTACGACTCGCACAGTCTCATCGGGGAGACCGACGATGTGACGCTGGGCGTGGGCGGGGGACGCTACAACCTCCGCCTGCTTCGATGGCGCCGCCACCTGGTGGAGTACTCCGCCGAGGTGAGCCTGTTCACCCGCTACCGATGGCCCGACGACGGCCGGCAGCGCCAGCTGGGCGGCGTGGGTATCTCCCCCCTCGGCCTGCAGTTAAATTTCATCAGCGACCGCGCGCTGCAACCCTATCTGCGTTCGACCGCCGGACTGATGTTTCTCGAAGCCCCCTTTCCCGACGACCGCGGCACCAGGGTCAACTTCACATTCGGGGTTGGTGGCGGTGCGGAACTCTACCTCTCCGACTTCAGCTCCCTCTCGGTAGGCTACTATTTTTTTCATCTCTCCAACGGTGAGACAGGTTCGGTCAACCCGGGCATCGACTCCAGCCTGTTCATGGGTACGCTTACCCTCTTCTAAAAAAACAGCGCACTCCCACACCTCCGAATGGTTGCGCCTTGTGAACTGTTGCTTGAGAGAAACCCTGACCAAAGCCATCCCGCCATGAAAACCTTCTGGACCATTCTCGTCACCCTAATCGTGCTGGCCGGGGGCTGGCTGCTGTTGGGCATCACCGGCTTCCTGCAGCAGGGCCCCGCCGATATGACCCTGGCCGCCTCGCAGGCGGAGGCCGCCCCCGCCGATTCCATCACCTTCCAGAAACTGGAGCTCTCCGAGGAGGCCTGGAGGGAGAAGCTCACCGACAAGCAATACCGCATCCTCCGCCAGAAAGGCACGGAAACGCCTTTCATAAATGAATACTTCGATACCACAGAGGAGGGTGTCTACCACTGCGCGGCCTGCGGGCTTCCCCTCTACAGCTCCGCACACAAATACAAATCGGGCACAGGCTGGCCCAGCTTCTGGAAACCCATCCAGGCCAACGTCGTGGAGGAACGCGTGGACAACTCCTTTTTCATGACGCGCACCGAGATCGTCTGCGCCCGGTGCGAATCGCACATCGGTCACGTCTTCAGCGACGGCCCCGAGCCCACGGGACTGCGCTACTGCATGAATTCGGCGGCGCTGACCTTCACGGCCTCCGACGAATCCACCGCCGCGGAAGGACGCTGACCGTAAACGGTATCACGCCTCAAATCTTCTTCTCGATGCGCCCCAGCGTATCGCGTATGTCGCGCAGCAGGGCGGCCGTCTCTCCCTGTTCCACACTGTCGGAGTTCGCGGCGGACAGGGAGTTGTCGGTCACCACATCGCGCTGCTCAAGTACCATCTGGCGGAAGGCGGCCGCATCCACGATGCCGATGAGCGTCAGGTCGCTGGTCCCCTGGCCGGTGTTGCCCGCCGTCTCCACCTTCAGGATGCTCAGGCCAAAGGCGCGCAGCAGAGGCCCCTCCTTGAAGGTAAGATCCTGAATTTTGTCCAGCGGTATGGTTCGTTCGATGTGAAATATAAATCCTTTTTCGAAACGCAGGGCGCGCGTGGTCAGCTCGCAGCTCAGGCGGTCAAAGTATTTGCGGATAAGGATGGGGGCGATCACCAGAATGAAAGGGATGAGCAAGATACCCGCAATGGTGGCTGTGCTGACCAGGATACTGAATACGAGCAGGTATTTTTTGATATCCGGGTTGAATTCGGCGGTGGCGAGGATTCGCGCTTGGTTGGTCATGGCGTCAGTCGGTAGGTTCCAATGGAGGCGGGCCATACTCTGGCCGCGCCCTTCGTGTACGCAGCGCGGCCGCGCAGGTTATTCGCCCGCGGAAAACTCCTCGCGGGTCTTGCCGGCCAGGCGGCGGTTATAGAAATAGAGCAGTCCCATGGCCACCCCCCACTGCAGCAACACCGTCGCCAGCGAGAAAGGGCTGAGGGGATTGAACCAGGCGTCGGTGGCTGCGCTCTGGTAGATCCACCAGGCCAGCAGGGTCACGACCTCTACAGGCACCACGTACTTGATGACTATTTCCCACCAGGGACCCAGCGTATGGTTGCTCTCCTCGATGTTCACGATCTCGCTGCGGAACTTCGAGGGACCGTATCTGATGATGGCAAAGGACATGAATGCGCCCGAGATAAGCAGGCCTACGCCCCAGACGAAGTCCTGGTTGGCCAGGAAATCGGTGGAGAGGGCCGAGGGCATGCCCAGCAGAAAGCCGGCGACGCATATTCCAGCCACGGCCTTGGTCCGGGTAACTCCCATGTCGACGAAAACGCGGCTGGCGAGTTCAATCATGGAGATCAGCGAGCTGAAGGCGGCAAAGGTGAGTCCCAGGAAAAAGAGAATGGCGAATATGGGTCCCCCGGGCATCTCGGCGAAGAGCTGGGGCATCCACATAAAGGTGAGTCCCGTACCGGCGGGGCCGGAATCCTGCATGATACCCAGCACCTCGGAGCTGCTCATGCCGCTGCCCAGGATGCCGAAGACGGTGGAGAAGATGGTCACGGCAGCCAGCAGGGAGACGATGTTGTTGCCTATGCCGGTCTGGAAGGCGCTGATGGTCACGTCATCCTTTGAGCGCATGTAGGCCGCGTAGGTCAGGATCAGTCCCCACGCCGCGCCGGTGTCCCAGGCGTTCTGGGTGAGAGCCTCGATCCAGATGGTGGGCTGGGATAGGGTGGACCAGTCGGGCGTAAACAGGTAGGCGATTCCCTCGTAGCTGCCCGGCAGGGTGACTGCGCGCACCAGGGAGATTACCACCACCAGCAGCAGGGAGGGTATGAGCACCTTGTTGATACGCTCGATGGAGGAGATGCCCTTGACTACGATGAAGCCGCCGGCGCCCATCATCAGGGCGTGGAAGACCGAAGGCAGGGCCGAACCCTGAAAGCCGTACCACACCGATTCGGCCTGCGCGACGCTGGAGGGGAGATCGGCGGCCACCGACTGGATCAGGTAATAGAGGCACCAGCCGGCGATGACGCTGTAGTAGAACATGATGGCTGTGGCCACGAAGCCGATGAAAGCGCCCATCCAGGCGAATTTCTCACCCACCAGCTTCACGAAGGAGCCGATCACCCCCTTGCGCCCGTGGCGGCCGATGCCGTATTCGGCGATGATGAGCGGGATGGAGAAAAGGAAAAGGCAGCAGATCCAGGCCAGCAGGAAGGCCCCGGCACCCTCCTGTCCCCCGTTCTGGGCTACGATGCGCGGGAAGCGCCAGATGTTGCCCGTGCCTACGGCGATGCCCAGCACACTCAGGATGAGTCCCAGTTTGGAGGAAAAAAACTGTCCGGAAGAGGAGTTGGAGGTGGATGCCATTCGTTTCCCGTGCCGATTTTTTGGAGTTAGCGCATCAAAGGTATTAAAACGTACAGCCGCTGCGGACGGCCAGCCTTTTTTTAACTATTTTTTTCATGAGAGGCAAACGGAACTGTCGGAAATATCACGTCGGACTTACCGTTAGACTTTTTCGACACTGGATGACGGGTGCCTAATTTTGATTCCACACCGCCCATGCGTATTATTGCATGCCTGACTGAAAAGCCCCTTTTTCATCGATTTAATCAACCCGCACGGAATGTTCAAGGACCACAGAACGACCAATAAATGGCTGGCCCTTTTCGTTTTTTTCGCCTCCCTCCTGCTCTACTTCTTCACCATGGCTCCCACCGCCTCGTTCTGGGACGCCGGTGAGTTTATTGCCGTGGCCCACGGACTGCAGGTGAACCACCCGCCGGGCGCCCCCTTTTACTCCCTGCTCGGGCGCCTTTTCTCCATGTTCATGCCCTCCGGCTACGTGGCCATGAGCATCAACTTTGTCAGCGCCCTCACTTCCGCACTCACCGTCATGCTGCTCTACCTTATCGTGGTGCGGCTGGTGCGCGAGTGGAAGCCGGAGGTGGACGCCATGGAGGCCATTGACAAGATGGGCATGTACGGCGGGGCCCTGCTCGGTGCCTTCACCTTTGCGGTAACTGACACCTTCTGGTTCAACGCCGCGGAGGCCGAGGTCTACGCCATTTCCATGTTCTTCACTGCCGCAGTGGTCTGGATGGCCCTCAAGTGGTCCGAACATCACCGCGAGGCCCACAACGAGCGCTGGCTCATCCTCATCGCCTACATGTTTGGACTGGCCCTCGGCGTGCACCTGCTCAACCTGCTCGCCTTTTTCTTCGTGGTGCTCATTGTCTACTTCAAGAAGCGCGAGTTTCAGTTTATGACCTTTCTGGGTGCGGGCCTGCTCTCGGTACTCTCCTTCGGCGTAATCTATCCCTTCACCATCCAGACCATCCCCTCCATCATGGACGGCATCGACCAGGCGACCTACGGCCTGATCGGACCCATTGCCTTCATGGTGCTGGTGGCCGCCCTGGTGGGCTGGGCCCTCTGGTACACGCATACGCGGAACCACCGCCTGGCCAACCTGGTGGTGCTGGCCTATACCATGATCCTCATAGGCTACTCCTCCTATGCGCTCATCTTTATCCGCTCGGTGGCCGATCCGCCCATTGACGAGAACGACCCGGAGACCATGGAGGCCTTCATCAGCTACCTTGAGCGCGAGCAGTACGGGCAGACGCCCCTGTTGACCGGCTACACCTACGACAACAGCCAGGGACGTGTGAACACCGAGGAGGAGACCTTCCTGCCCCGCCGCTACTCCCAGAATCCCCAGCACATGCAGGCCTACGCCAACTACGCCAGCGACTGGGACTATTTCTGGAGTTACCAGGTTAACCACATGTACATCCGCTATTTCAACTGGAACTTTATCGGCCGGGAGTCCGACATCCAGGACACCGGCTGGCAGGCCGGCTTCACCGAGAGTCCCTATGAGGACAATCCCGCGCATAATTCCTACTTCTACCTGCCCTTCCTGATTGGGCTCTTCGGGATGATATTCCACTTCCAGAAAGACTGGAAACGGGCGCTCTCGGTCATGGTGCTCTTTATCATGACGGGACTGGCCGTCATCGTCTTCCTCAACCAGACCCCCGACCAGCCGCGCGAGCGGGACTATGCCTATGTGGGATCCTACTTCGCATTCGCCATATGGGTGGGCATGGGAGGGGTCGGCCTTATCCAGATGGTCAAGGAGTACCTGGGACGAAATCTAGCAGCCGCTGGCGGAGTGCTGGGCCTCTGCATGCTGGCACTACCGCTCTGGATGGGCTACCAAAACTTCCATGACCACGACCGCAGCGAGCGCTATATCGCCTCGGACTACGCCTACAACCTGCTCAATTCGGTAGCCCCCAACGGTATACTTTTCACCAACGGCGACAACGACACCTTTCCCCTCTGGTACCTTCAGGAGGTAGAGGGTGTGCGCACCGACGTGCGCATCGTCTGTCTGAGCCTGCTCAATACCGATTGGTACATCAAACAGCTGCGTGACCAGTGGTCCCACGAATCCGCCCCGCTGCCCATCGACCTGACCAACGAGGAAATCGAGCAGATGACCAGCGGCTATACCCGCTACCAGCCCGACACCCTCAGCATTCCGGTTGACAAGCAGCTGCTGCGAACCGCCTTTTCCGGAGATAGAAGTTTCAAGGAAACCATCGGGGTAAAGCCTGACACCAGCCTTAGCCTCTACCGTGAAGGCGTGGACTTCGGCATACCGGTGGATTCTCTCGACAACGAGGTAAGCTGGTACCTGCAAGGTCGGCCCGCCGGAACCGACCAGCAGGGCAACGAGATCCGCTACCTTCAGATCCAGGATGAGATGATTCTGCACATCCTGCGGCAGAACCAGTGGCTGCGGCCCGTCTACTTCTCCAACACCGTCTCTTCGGGCAGCCAGCTCAACCTGCAGGACTACTTCCGTTTCGAAGGCAAGGCCTTCCGGGTGGTGCCACAGCAGCGCGAAGGTTCCAACTACGGCTGGATCGACCCGGAGTTTCACGCCAAGAGGCTCAACGACTTCCGTTTCCGCGGCTGGGACAACCCCGACATGTACCTTGATGAGAACATCCGGCGCATGCTGGGCAACTACCGCTTCAGCATCACCGAGCTGGCCGATCGCTACCGGCGCCTCGGCAACAACGAGAGCGCGGTGAAATGGCTGGACTGGGGACGAGAAAAAGTCCCCTTCCTGGAATCCAACACCGGCGATTTCGGCACGCTGGCCCTCTACGCCTACAGCTACGCACAGGCCGGAGATACCGAAGCGGCCCTGGAGCTGGTCAACAAGGGGCAGCCTGAAGCTCTGGATGAGCTCTCGCAGGTGATCAGCCGCTACGACGGCGTACAGTCTGAATACGGCGCCCTGCAGGAAAAGATCAACAACGCCCGCATGAACGCCAACATGGAGCGTCAGCGCCGGCTGAAACAGCAGATTCAGGATCTGCAGTCGCGTTTTAACAACGTGCAGCGCGACATCTCCCGCAACCTGAGTCACCTGATGCTTATGCAGCGTATCTACTACCTGGACGGAGACACGACCCTCGCCTCCCAGCTGGCCGACACCGTTAACGATATGACCACCAGCCGGGTACCCTTCCCCACCACGGAGGCGGAGAACCTGGAATACCTCGGTCAGTTCGGCCTCGATTAGGGGCCGGGCATTTCTTTTTCCGGGATTGTAATGGTATATTTGCCCGTCGGCTGCAGCCACGGGCAGAGACGGCACACAGGCTAACCAACCGCACCATCCATGGTACACCAGTTCACCAAGGAAAACATCGACGCCATCGCTAAGATTCTGGGCTCCGAAGCGAAGCCCCTGGGCGACGATGTCTTCCGGCTGGAGGTGCAGAACCCCGAGGAGGGTCGCAAGCTGGCCCTGGAAATCCACCTGGGACTGGAGGTTAACGGCGAGCCCCTCAATATGGTTTCGGTCTACGCCTCCAACACCTTCCTGCAGCTGCACAACTGCACGGCCTTCATCGCCAGCGACATGCTCAAGCAGGTCACCTTTTTCGGCCGCCAGCACGAACGCACCTCAGGCCTGATCGTTGAGCGCGGCGCCGGCTGCAGTCTCTACTCCAACGTGAGCGAGCTCATCCTCAACAGCGATTTCACCAAGCTTCCCGAGGACCTGATGATGTGCGCCATCGCCCTTTCCCTCACCGAATCGGTGGACCTGGACGACTTCTCCTTCGACGAATAGCCCCATGTCCGGCGAGTATCCGCTGCAACTGTTCAACCGAAGCGGGACCGGCGTGCCGCTGACTCCGGCCTGTGCCCGCGAGGCTGCCCGTCTCGTTGAGAAAGGCGAAAACTGCCGCTTCTCCCTTCTGGAAATTGTGTACGTGGACGAGGAGGCCATCCGTGAGATCAACCGGGAGTACCTTGACCGGACCTATGTGACCGACATCATCACCTTCCGCTACGATACGGGGGAGGAAGCCTCCCCCGCTGCCGAAACCAAGTCGGGAATTGAAGCCACTCTCTACTGCTGCGCATCCCGCATCGCCGAGCAGGCCGCCGATTACGGGGAGGGCGAGGGACGGGAATTCCGCCGCATACTGCTTCACGGACTGCTGCACCTGGCGGGCTACGGCGACGACACTCCCGCCCGCAAAAAGGAGATGACCCGCCGGGAGGAGCACTACCTGAGCATGCTGGACGACCGCTAAACCCAGGCGGCCCGATTTCGTAGTACAAGCCTATGGACAGCGACAATAACATGATACACGAGGAGGATTCCGGCGAGACAGCCCTGGCCTCGGCCCGGGAGAAAACCCGGTTCTACGCAGGCCGGCTCTGGGAGATCATCCGCCGGCACAGCCGCATCGAAGAGCTGGGCGAACAGGCGACTCCCGGCGCAAGTCCCCTGGAGCGCTACCGTCACCACCGTCCCGGCCTGCTGACCGTGCTTTCGGCCGTACCCTGGCTCCTGGCCGGGTTCTTTGCATGTTCCTTCTTCTGGGATTTTCCCGGGATGAGCTGGACGGTATGGGGCTATACCCTCACCTTCTCCGGCCTGCTCAAAATCGTCAGCGTCAGCGGACTCATCGGCTACCTCACCAACTGGCTGGCCATCACCATGCTCTTCAAGCCCGCTGAAAAGCGTCCCCTGCTTGGACACGGGCTGGTCCCCGCCCAGAAGGACCGCATCGCCTACCGGCTGGCGCAGGCGGTATCGGAAGACCTGATCAACCCCGAGATTATCAAACGGCGCATTCACGAGTCGGGGGTCATCACCCGCTACCGCGAGCAGTCCACCGAATACATCCGCGGGGTCATCGACAAGCCCGCCTTCCGCGCGGAGCTCAAGGAGTGGGTGGTGGCCTACGTAGACGAAATGATTGCCGACCCGGAGATCCGTACCGCCATGGCCCGTAAAATCATTCGCGAGATGGAGGATGCACTGGAGGGGAAGGCCATCGAGAAGGTAGCTCTCAGGGCCTACTCCTTTATTAAGGGACAGGAGATGCAGGAAATTGTCGAGGAGGCGCTGGTACGGCTTCCGGACTCCATCGAGGGCGCCCTCAACAAGACCGACGAGCTGCTCGACCGCCTCCCGGAAAAAATCGACGAGCACAGTGAGGCCATTGAAAACGTGGTTACTTCCCTGCTCTACAAGCTCATCAACCAACTGGACGTACATGCCCTGGTGGAGGATAACCTGAGAAGGTACGACGACCGGGAGATCTCCCGTATCATCCGCGGGGCTACCAACGAGCAGCTTCGCTACATCCAGTACCTGGGCGCCGTACTGGGCATGGTGGGCGGATTCGTGATCTGGGAGCCGCTGCTGAGTGTGGCGGCCCTGTTGGCGCTGGGCGGACTGGTCCTGGGCGCCGACGCCCTGCTCTACCGATACGGAAAACGTAACCCGTAGCCGGTCCTTCCTACAGCCTGCGGTGTTTCAGCGAGGGAAGGGCGCGGCGCACCTCTTCCAGGCGGACCGGGTCCAGCTCCGCGACGGCCATGCCTGTCCCCTCGGGTTTTTCGGCCGATATCTCCCCCCAGGGGTCCGCTATCAGGGCGTGTCCGAAAGTATGCCGGTTATCCCCGTGCCGCCCGTGCTGGGCGGCGGCCACCACCCAGCAGGTGTTCTCGATGGCGCGGGCGCGCAGCAGCGGGTGCCAGTGCGCCTGACCGGTGGTGCGGGTAAAGGCCGAGGGCACCAGCAGCATCTGGGCCCCGCGGTCCGAGAGCGCGCGGTAGAGCTCGGGAAAACGCAGGTCGTAGCAGACCGAAAGGCCCACAGCGCCCGTTTCGGGATCTTCCGACACCGTCGGTCCCCCCTGCCCCGGCGCGATGAAGTCCGATTCCCGGTAGGACTCTCCACCGGGCAGATCCACGTCAAACAGGTGCATCTTGTCGTAGGAGGCGCGCAGCTCCCCGTCGGGTCCCACCAGCTCCGAGCGTGCGAAGATCAGTCCCCCGGGCGCCCCATCCGGCTCGGGATAGGTGCCTCCGGCAATCCAGATATCAAATTCCGCGGATGTTTCCCGCAGGAAGGCGCGGCTGCGCGAGGCAATCTCCGCCGCCCGCCCGGCGCGTTCCTCCGGGCGCGCCATCCAGGAGAAGTTTTCGGGGAGGCAGGCCATGCGGCAGCCCTCGAAGGCGGCCTGGCGCACCAGCCGGTAGGCCTGGTCCAGGTTGTAGTCCAGGTCGGGCTGGCTGTTCATCTGCAGGGCGGCAACCTTCAAAGTCTTCAAAGTCGGAAAGTCTTAAAGTCAGAAAGTCTTGAAGTCGGAAAGTCGGGGAGTCGGTAAGTCCAGAAGTCCTAGAAGTCCTAAAGTAAGAAAGGCCGTCCCGAGAGTCACGGGACGGCCTTATATCTTTTATTCCTGTTGCGCCATGGCGCAGGCGGACGCGTCAGTTGCGCTCGCCGGCCACTCCGCGGTCCAGAAACTGCTCGTAAAGTTTCATATGGCGGTCGGTCATCGGAATCTTGAATCCCTCGATCCAGACCTGCTCCACCTGAGAAAGCGGCTCGAAGGGATCGCCGTTCACGATGAAGAGGTTCGCCTGTTTGCCCTCCTCGATGCTTCCGAGGCGGTCGCCCACGCCGAAGATCTCGGCGGGGTTAATGGTTACGGCTTTCAGCGCCTCCTCAATGCCCATGCCGTAGGTGGCGGCGTAGCCGGCGTTGAAAGGCAGGTTGCGCGTGTTCTCCACGTCACCGGCTGTGATGGCTACTTTCACGCCCGCTTCGGCCAGCTTGCCGGCGTTCTGGTAGGCGGTCTGGTAGTTGAACCAGCCGTGGCTGGGGGTACTCAGTACCGGTCCCACAACGGCGGGCAGGCCTGATTCGGCAATCTCGTCGGCCACCAGCCAGCCCTCGTCCACACCCGCCAGTATGAAGCGAATGCCGCGCTCCTCCATGGCGGTGGTCCATTCGATCACCTCCAGGATGTCGCGGGAGTCGTTCACCGCGATGGCTACAGGGATCTCCCCGTTAATAACAGGGCGCATGGCCTCCAGATCGGGCACCTTGTCGGGCTGCTCCTTGCCGGCGGGACTCTGCTCCCAGGCGTTCATCATCTCATTGTAGGCGAAGGCACGGTCCCAGTAGTCCTGTATATCCTGCACATTCTCCTCGTACTGCTCCCGTATCTGCTGCTCGGAGCGGTTGTCCCACCAGCCACCCCCCGTGGATGAGGGCCAGTCGTGCACCAGCGCCGCGCGCTGCAGCACAGCCATGGAGTCGGGTGAGTTGCCGTAAAGGTCGATGAGGGTGGCCATGCCTGGAATGGTGCCGCCGCCCGGGGGCGAAATCACCGTAGTGATGCCGTTGGTGCGCGTCACCGGGATGGCGGCGCTGTGGGGATTGATGGCGGTAAAGGCCATCACATGGGGCTTGAACTCGCCGATTTCGTTGGCGTCCACCGTTACCGGCACGGCGCTGACCTCAATCAGGCCCAGTCCCCCGGTGCCTGCGTCGATGAATCCGGGATAGATCCTTTTGCCGGCCGCATCGATGCGCTGGTAGCCGGCAGGCACGGTGACGTTCTGTCCCACCGCGGTTATGGTCTTGCCGTCGATAAGCACGGTACCGCCCTCGATCACGCCGTCGGTGACGGTGTAGATATCGGCGCCCGTGATGGCGAACTGCCCGAACTCGGGCTTCTCGGGAATCTGGGCGATGGCGGCGCCCGCCGTGAGGCAGATGGCCATCAGTGTAAGCGTTAGCTGTTTGAATGCCTTCATAGTAATGCGTCCTTTAAATTTAATTCTTACTTGGAGGAGGATTCCCCGAAGAGGTAGAACACTTCGGTGTCCCTCATGCAGGAGTCGAAGTGGCGTCCGCCGGAAATCAGCGCATTCCTGCCGGGCTCGAAGCCGGTGTGCTCATTTTCGGTGGTCGGGCTGATCTCGATGCGCATATCGTCGGGATCCTCTTCCCGGTCGAAGTATTTGACTCCGTCCACAAAGGTCTTCTCATTGATGCTGTAGATGCTCAGCGGGTGGCCGCTCCAGATGGAAACGTCGCCGTGCTTGCCCTCCTCCAGACTGCCCACCTTGTCGTCCACGCCCAACTGGTGTGCCGGGTTGATGGTGATCATGCGCAGAGCGTCGTTTTCGGAGGTGCTTCCGTAGCGTACGGTCTTGGCCGCCTCATGGTTGAGGTGGCGGATAAGCTCACCGCTGTCGGAGTTGATGCTCACATTCACATCGTTGGCATTCAGGATGGAAGCGTTGTAGGCGGTCGAGTAGTAGACCTCGAATTTGTAGGCCCACCAGTCGGCGAAGACCGAGGCGTGAGCACCATTTTTGCGCAGTTCAGTGGCCACCTTGAAGGCCTCGTTGCCATGAGTAAAGGTGTAGTTCTCCACGCCGTAGTCGTTGAAGACGCGCATGATCATGAGGATTTCATCGGCCCGATAGGAGTGAATGTGCACCAGGATTTCCCCGTTAAGGATATCTGCAACCGTCTCAAGCTGCACGTTGCGGGGCACCGGTTTGGGAGCGGGTCCGTTGCCGTTTTCGTAGGCCTCGCGTGCCGCCAGGTACTCCTCGCGGTTGCGCTCATGATCCAGGGCTTCGTCGAACTTCATGCGGATGATCTGCTCAACGCCCATCCGCGTGCGGGGCATGATGCCGCGTCCCTGTCCGTGTACACGGGTGGGATTTTCCCCCAGGGCGAACTTGATGGTGCGCGGTGCGTCCTGGAACTTGAGTCCCTCCTGGTCCTGCCCATAGCGAAGCTTGAGGGTCTCCGACTCGCCGCCGATTACGTTGGCCGAGCCGTGCAGCAGGTGGATGGAAGTCACGCCCCCGGCCAGTGCCCGGTAGATGCTGACATCGTTGGGGTCGATGGAGTCGCCCATTTTCACCTGTGCGGTGACAGGGCTGGAGGCGTCGTTGATGTCCACGCCGGCAATGTGCGAGTGCGCATCGAGGATGCCGGGCATGACGTATTTGCCGGTGGCGTCCACTACGGCCACGCCGCTGGGCGTGCTCAGGTTCTGCCCGATTTGGGTGATGATGCCGTCCTCGATCAGAACGTCGGTGTTCTCCATCACACCGTCAGTAATGGTAAGTACAGTTCCTCCCTTGATGTGGACCGAGCCGGTGGGCTGGCCGAATCCGACCGCCGTGAGGCAGGCCAGGAGGAGAGTAAGCATTAGTTTCTTCATGGCTCTGTTCATCCTTGAATGGTCATTAATCGTTGTGCTCGATGAGCGATCCGTCGGAGACGGTGTAGAGGGCCTCGGCGTCCTCGGACGTAAAGGCGTCGCTCATAACGCTGAAGCTTGCCACGCGTCCGGTGGTAAGATCACCCAGGGCCCCGGAGGCGTTCAGAATCTCCGCGGTATGTACGGTGAGCAGCTGAAGCAGCTCATCTTCGCCCATCTGCCCGTGCTCCAGCAGGGTGGCCATATGGCCCTTGAGGTCGCCCAGTCCGGTGCCCGCCGTGGCGAATCCGACCTCAACGCCGGCGTCCATCAGCGTGCGGATATTTCGCACCGCCTCGAGGTAGGCATTCCACTGTTTGTCGCGGAACTCCTGGTCGGCGTCGGTGAGCTCTTCGCCGGAGTCGCCTTCCTCCTCGTCAGAGTGCCATTCGGGCTCGTCGGGGAAGTCGACAGAGGCCAGCACGGGAATGCCGCGCCGGTTCAGCTCGTCAGCCACTTTCCAGGCGCCCAGGCCGGAGACGATGACCGCCTCGAAGCCCAGCTCATCCTGCAGCTTAAAGACGCGCTCGATATTCTCCTTGGAGTCCACCTTGAAAAAGACGCGTTGTTCGCCGTCCATGACCGGGACCATGGCCTCCAGCTGAGGCTCGTGATCGGGCGGGGAGAGCTGCGAGGCGTTGGAAGCGTAGTAGGTCTGCCAGTCGCGGTGCGCCTCGGCATCGTACCAGAGCTGATGCATCCGGGAGACCACCCCCATGGTCGTGCCGGGGAAGACGCCGTCGGAGTCCTCGAACTGCATCTGCATGCCCGTGCCCCCCATAAAGAGATCTCCGGTTTCCAGCTGCGTTTTAAGTAAGAACAGGTCGGTCTGTCCGGGGACCATATAACCTCGGGCGGCCATATTGCCAGAGGTGATTCCGTGCTGCAAGGCCGAAGCGAGGTTGTCGGAATCCATCGTAAGAACCTCGCGGGCCCGGCGGTCCGGCCGGATGCCTGCGCGCACCATGGTGGGAGAGCCGCGATAGCGCGGGGTCTCGTCGAAGTCGATGGCTTCGGGGCTGCTCCATTCGGCGTAGCCGTCCAGGAAGCCCGGATAGACGTGCAGGGAGTCACCCCCGTCGGTCACCAGGGCGTCGAAGGGAATGGTTACGTTGCTGCCCATGGCTTCGACCACCCCGCCCCGCCAGACGATGGTTCCACTCTCGACGGTGCTGCCGTCGGCGAGATGGATAGTTACGTTGTCGAAGGCCCGGGCTGGCAGACCGGAGTTGTCGTTGTCAGGTGCCTGTGACTGGGGCGGAAACTGGGCCTGGGCGGCGGCAGCCAGTCCGACCATCACAAGCAGTACAGGTAGCATGCTGAGTACTCGCTTCATGTGCACCGGTGTGGTTGGTTCAGGTTTAAAAACCAAGTACGTACTTTTCACGGACTAATGAAAAGAGCTAAACAATAAAATATGTAAACGGACCCCATCCATGGCACAGAATCGTTGATTTATCGGCCCCTTGAGAAGCAAGAGCGGGGCCTGGCGCCCACCGCTCATACCTGCATCACGCCGGTCTTGAATTCGGGGATGTCGGGGTTGTGGTTGGCGCAGGCGATAGCCTCGGAGACGCGTTCCCGGGTTTCCACGGGATTAATAATCTCATCCACCCACATGCGGGCGGCGGCGTAGCGCACGTCGGTCTGCTCTTCGTATCGCTCGCGTATCTCCCGCATGATCTGCTGCTCTTCCTCCTCCGTAATCTCTTCGCCTTTTTTCTTGAGGGAGGAGACGCGGATCTGCGTCAATACCTTGGCCGCCTGGGTGCCCCCCATGACGGCGATCTGCGCCGACGGCCAGGCGTAGATAAAACGCGGATCGTAGGCGCGTCCGCACATGGCATAGTTGCCCGCCCCGTAGCTGTTGCCGACAATGACGGTGATTTTGGGCACGGTGCTGTTGGCCACGGCGTTGACCATTTTGGCCCCGTCCTTGATGATGCCGCCGTGCTCGCTGCGCTTGCCGATCATAAAACCGGAGACATCCTGCAGGAAAAGAATGGGGATTTTCTTCTGGTTGCAATTCATGACAAAACGGGCCGCCTTGTCGGCCGAGTCGGAGTAGATCACCCCGCCGATCTGCATCTCGCCCTGCTTGTTGCGTACCACTTTGCGCTGGTTGGCCACCACGCCCACGCTCCAGCCGTCGATGCGGGCGAAGCCGGTCACAAGAGTCTGCCCGTAACCCTTTTTGAATTCGGTAAAGCTGCCGGCGTCGATAATCCCTTTGAGTAAGTCGTGCACATCATACGGTTTGGTACGGTCGTCGGGCAGGATGTCGAGCAGTTCGACGGGGTCGGTCTCGGGCTCACTGGGCTCGGCCCGGTTGAAGCCCGCCGTGTCGAAGGGCCCCAGCTTGCCGACCAGGTCGCGCACGGTGGACAGGCACTCCTCGTCGTCTTCCATCTTGTAGTCGGTCACCCCGCTGATCTCTGTATGGGTGGTGGCCCCGCCGAGGGTTTCGTTGTCCACCTCCTCGCCTATGGCGGCTTTCACCAGGTAGCTGCCTGCCAGAAAGACGCTGCCCGTGCCATCCACGATCAGCGCCTCGTCGCTCATGATGGGCAGGTAGGCCCCGCCCGCCACGCAGCTGCCCATGATGGCGGCGATCTGTGGGATGCCGCGGGCGCTGAGCACGGCGTTGTTGCGGAAAATGCGGCCAAAGTGCTCCTTGTCCGGAAAAATCTCGTCCTGCATGGGCAGGTAAACCCCGGCCGAGTCGACCAGGTAGAGGATGGGCAGGTGGTTTTCAAGGGCGATCTCCTGGGCACGCAGGTTCTTCTTGGCGGTGATGGGGAACCATGCGCCCGCCTTGACTGTGGCGTCGTTGGCCACGACGATGCAGCGACGTCCGCTCACCTTGCCAACGCCCATGATCACCCCGCCGGCCGGGCAACCTCCCTCCTCCTCGTACATTCCGTGGCCGGCCCAAATTCCCAGCTCGTAGAACCTGGCGTCCTCATCCACCAGCCGTTCCACGCGCTCCCTGGCGGTCATCTTGCCTTTGTTATGTTGTTTGGCCACACGTTTATCGCCCCCTCCCCTGCGTATTTCCTGCTGGGTCTCGTTAATCTGCTTTATCATCTCCTGGAGGGAAGGCATCTGGGAGGCGTTGGAGCTCATGGCGGGGTGAATTTTGAAGGGTAATAGTTTTGTTTTAAAAGCGTTTCCAAAATAACGAATTTTGACACAGCTCAAAGAACAGGCGACCGCCTGTGCCGGAAGACCTCCGGCGGACCGGGGCCCGTCCCCGCTCTCGTACAGCCATCACCCTGACAAAATGCTACCCATGCCCAGCTTTCCCGCCCGTCTCATCGCCGCTCCCCGTCGCCTCGCCCTCCTCACGCTCGTCCTGCTGCTGGCCGCCGGATGGCAGCCGGCGGAGGCGCAGCGCCCCATGCAGTACCGGAGCCTGCTCATGCAGAGCCAGATGCAGCCTCTGTACTTCGACTATTTCACGCTGCCTGCCGATTCCGGCGCACCCCTGACGTTTCATGCCATCTTCAAGCTGCCCTACAGCACCCTCCCCTTCCGCAAAGCGGCCGAGGGCGACAGCACCGCATCCTTCTTCAGTACGGCGCAGCTAAGCATCGAAATCTTCCACGGCACCGCAGAGGACCTGCACGAGCCGCGAGAGGTGGAGGTAGACGGGCGTGAGGCTGTCGGCCGGGCCGCATGGACCGATACCGCCCGTGTCACAACCTATGAGCGCACGCAGTCACGCGACCATTTCCTTGAGGGCAGCCTCACCGTAGGTCTCGAGCCCGGCGTCTACGTCTACGTGGTACAGCTGAGCCGGGGGGGTGATACCGAGGGGATCACCTCGCGTGCGCGCGCCGTGCAGGTACGGCCCTACGACGATCAGCGGCACGGCGATATACTCTTCGGAAAGCGTGTAAACGGAGAGTCCCTCAGGCTGTTGAACATAGGTAACAGTGTGCCCTACGCGGAGGATTTTGACGCCCTGGTGCACCTGCCCGGACACGGAGAGGGCGACCGTTACGCCGTGCACGTGCAGAGACTGCGGGTGCAGGACGAAGACACCACCGCTGAGGCCACCGTATGGGAATCCAATCTGGACGCCTCGCAGCTGGCGGACGACCGGAATCCGGTCTTCGATTCCGAAGCGATTTCCGTCCGGCTGGCGCCGGGCGGGGGTACCTACGCCCTGCTGGGCGTGCCCAACAGCCGCTTTCCGAACGACTGGTACCGCATGACGGTAACCCGCGGTGAGGACGGTCCGGTGGTGGCCCGCCGCACCTACCGCTCCCTCTGGCGCAACATGCCCGCAGCCCTCTACAACCTGGAGATAGCGGTGGACATGCTGCGCTTCATCGCCGACGAGAGCACCGTCCGGGATATCCGACGCGGCTCGCAAGCCGAAATTGAACGCAAGTTCCGCAACTTCTGGGAAGAGCGCGATCCCACTCCCGACACCGAATTCAATGAGCTGATGGCCGAATACTACCGGCGTGTGGACCATGCCTTCCGAGAGTTTACCACTGAGGAGACGCCCGGCTATGAGACCGACCAGGGCCGCATCTACATACAGTACGGGGAACCCCGGAAGGTGGAGCGAACCTACCCCGCCGGCGAGCCCACCACGGAGATCTGGATTTACGAGCAGCGCCGCTTTGTCTTCCAGGCTACCAGCGGTTACGGCGATTTTCAGCTGGTGAACGGCTGACCCTGCTTCTTGGCCCGAATATTGCTATTTTTTACGGGCACGAAGCCAGCAACCGGAACCCCGTACCCATGTCCATGCGCCTCGCCATCAGCCTGGGAGATTATAACGGCATAGGACCCGAGGTGGTCCTCAAGGCTCTCTCGGAGCGGAGCGCCGGCGGACCCACCCCGGTGCTGCTGGGCAGCGAGGCCGTGCTGCGCTTTTACGCCTCCCGCATGCAGCGCCCCCCCTCCTGGCGTATGGCTTCCGGACCCGGCGACCTGGCCGAAGGCGAACTGAATCTGCTGCCGGCCTACGGCACGGAGGACGAGCCCAATCCCGGCGTCCTCTCCGAAGCTGCGGGTCTGGCCGCCATGAAGGCCGTCGAGACGGGCGTGGACCTCTGTCTGCAGGGCCATGTGCACGGACTGGTGACGGCCCCCATCTCGAAGGAGGCGGTGAACCGAGCCGGCTACCGCATCCCCGGCCACACCGAATTCCTGGCCGAACGCACCGGAGCGTCGTCGGTGCTGATGGTGATGGTACGCGATAACCTGCGCGTAGCCCTGCTCACCGGACACCTGCCCCTGGCGGAAGTGGCCGGACAGCTGGACGGAGAGGCGCTGGACCGCAGCCTCAAGATGCTGAACCGCTCCCTGCAGGATGATTTCGGGGTGGAGGAGCCCCGCATTGCGGTTCTGGGACTCAACCCGCATGCCGGCGATGGGGGCGTGATCGGCGAGGAGGAGCTGCGCATCATAGGCCCGCGGCTGGACCGGGCGCGGCAGACGGGCCTGCGTGTGAGCGGTCCCCACCCGGCCGACGCTTTCTTCGGCAACCGAAGCTACGAGTCGCACGACGCCGTGCTGGCCATGTACCATGACCAGGGCCTCATCCCTTTCAAGACCCTCTCCTTCGGGCGGGGGGTGAACGTTACCGCGGGCCTGCCCATCGTACGCACCTCGCCCGACCACGGCACGGCCTTCGATATTGCCGGTACGAACAGCGCCCGTCCCACCTCTTTCGCGGCGGCCTGGGAGCTGGCCGGGCGACTGGCCCGCAACCGGTCAGACGGGGAAAAAATGCAGGAGACGTAATCCCGTGAACGACGACACCCGCCCCGAATACAGCAAGCTGGCGGAGGTCTACGACGCCCTTATGGAGGACGTGGACTACGCCTACTGGGCCGATTTCATCGACGCCCTCATGCAACAGCACCATCCGGATCCCCGCCACGTGCTGGAGGTTGCCTGCGGCACGGGCTCCCTGGCTATCTCTCTGGACGAACTGGACTGCTACGAGATCACCGCCACCGACAAATCGCCCGACATGATCCGCCAGGCCCGCCGCAAGGGTCGCGAGGCGGGCTCGGAGGTGGATTTCCGCGTGATGGACTTTCTGGATATCGACCTGGATCAGCGCTACGATGTGGTCTTTTCGGTCTTCGACAGCGTCAACTACCTCCACAGCACCCGTCAGGTGGATGCCATGCTGCAGGAGACACGCAGGGTGCTGCGTCCCGGGGGACTGCTTATCTTCGATTTTACCACGCCCCGCAACTCCATCCAGGCCATCCGGTACCTGAACAACGAGGAGGGCTACGCGGAGGGCGGCTACCGCTATTTCCGTAAAAGCCGATACGACCCTGAGGAAAAAATTCACTATAATGACTTCCGCATAGAAAAGCTCGCCGACGACCGGGAAACGGTGCTCCGCGAGTTCCGCGAGCTGCACCGGCAGCGCATCTACACGCTGACCGAGATGCGGGAGGTCGTCGCGGCCACCGACTACCGCCTGGCCGCCGCCTACAAAGGTTTTGAAATGGAGGAGGCCGACAACAGGAGCCTCCGCATAACCATGGTACTGCGATGTCCGATCGATCGGTCATAGAATTTGAACAGGTATGCGTAAGCTACGACCACCGCATGGTGCTCGACCACGTGGACTTCAGCCTGGGCAACGGCGAATTCGCCTACCTGATCGGCCAGACCGGGGCCGGAAAGAGCTCCTTCCTGAAACTCATATACCGCGACATCCTGCCCGACGCCGGCAGGGTGCGGGTGGCCGACATGGATATATGCAGTATGTCCCACAGCCAGGTGCCCCACCTGCGCCGCCGCCTCGGCATCGTCTTCCAGGATTTCCAGCTTCTTCCCGACCGCACGGTCTACGATAACGTGGCATTCGCCCTGCAGGTGACCGGCGAGAAGAAGAGCCGCATCAAACAGCGGGTGGTCGAGGTGCTGGGTATGGTGGGACTCAGCCACAAGCGCAAGAGTATGCCGGGCGACCTTTCGGGAGGCGAGCAGCAGCGGGTGGTCATTGCCCGCGCCCTGGCCAACGAGCCGCGCATCCTGCTGGCCGACGAGCCCACGGGCAATCTGGATCCGGAGGCCTCCCAAGCCATCATGGAACTCCTGCAGCAGATCAACAACCGGGGCATGGCCGTGCTGATGGTTACCCACGACTACGATACGGTCAAGGAGTATCCCTTCCGCACGGTCAGGCTCCGGAACGGCACGCTCCGAGAAATCAGCGCCGAACAGCTCTGAACCTCACGTCATGGACCTTCGTGAACGTACGCAGCGCGTCCGGGAAGAGGCCCACAGGCTGGGTTTCGACGCCTGCGGCTTCGCCCGGGCCAGGCGCCTGGAGGCCGAGGAGCGGCGACTGGAGGAGTGGCTCGGCCAGGGGCGCCACGGTGAGATGAGCTGGATGGAAAACCACTTCGACAAGCGCGTGGACCCCACCCGTCTGGTGCCCGGTTCCCGCTCGGTGGTCTCGGTCATCGGCAGCTACTGGCACCCCGACCACGAGCGCATGCGCCGTGAGGGCGAGGCCCCCAAAATCGCCAAATACGCCCAGGGGCGCGACTACCACCGGGTCTACAAAAAGAAGCTCAAGAAGCTCTTCGCCTTCACCGAGGAGTTGGTGGGGGAACTTCGGGGGCGGGTTTTCGTCGATTCTGCGCCGGTGCTTGACAAGGCCTGGGCCGCGCGCAGCGGACTGGGCTGGATCGGCAAGAACTCGAACCTGCTCAACCGCGACATCGGCTCCTTCTTCTTCATCGGGGAGATGATCGTGGACGCCGATTTCGTCTACAGCGCGGCGGTGACCGACCACTGCGGCAGCTGCACCCGCTGCATCGACGCCTGTCCCACCGACGCCATCTACGAGCCCTACCGCGTGGACGCCACGCGCTGCATATCCTACCTCACCATCGAGCTCAAGGAGCAGGTGCCCGAAGAACACCGCAAAAGCCTGGGCGACTGGGTCTTCGGCTGCGACATCTGCCAGGACGTCTGTCCCTGGAACAACGACCCGGAGTTCGGCCGCATGGAGGATCTGCACCCGCGCGAGAAGGTCACCCGCCGCGACCTGGAATTCTGGGAACACCTGCAGCTGGAGGAGTACGACGAGATTTTCGAGGGTAGCGCGGTGAGAAGGGCAAAATTCGACAAATTCAAAAACAACCTGGAGCTGGTGCTGGAAGGCTGAGCGAAAAACTCAGAACTTGTCCTTCTTGTCCTTCAGCTCCTTGTAGAGCAGTTCGCGCGCCCGGAAGATGTGCGCCTTCACCGTGCCCAGCGGCAGGTCGAGCACGTCGGCGATCTCCTGGTAGCTTTTCTCCTCCATGTGGCGCATCTCGATCACCTTCCTGTATTTTTCGGGGAGATCCTGGATGGCCTCCTGCACCATGCGCTGGCGCTGTTTGCGCAGGATACGCCGGTCGGCCCCGGCGTCTTCGTCGGGCAACTGCATCTGCATCTCTCCGTCCCGCGTCTTCATGGGCTCGTCGATCGACAGGGTCTGCAGCTTCTTCTTTCGCAGGTAGTCGATGGTGTGGTTGGTGGCGATGCGGTAGAGCCAGGTGGAGAAAGCGTAGCTGTTGCTGTAGGTATTCAGGTTGTTGAAGGCCTTGACGAAGGCCTCCTGGACCAGGTCCTCCACCTGCTCGCGGTCCTTGATCATCTTGAGGACGTGGAAGTAGAGCGCCCGCTCGTACTTGTCCACCAGCTTGCCGTAAGCCTGCTCGTCGCCTCCGATGGCGGCCTCGACCAGCACGTCGTCCTCCCGGCTGCTCGAGGAGGCGTTCTCCCGGGGGGCGTCGTCTTCGCTATGTCCCGATCCGTTATTCTCTGACATCTTCAGGTGGCGCTGGGCTTGCTTCCTTGAAAGCCCTTAACATACAGAATGATTCGCTTTATTCCCATTGCAGGACCCTCAAATACCGGCCATCTCCCGCACCGCACCGTGGCGCAGTCCGCCGCAGGAAACGGTCACCGCGTCGAAGCCCAGCACCTCCATACAGGCCTCCAGAATGAGCAGTCCCGCCGGCAGGATGTCGGCCCGGCCAGCCAGAAATCCCGGCCAGCGCTGTGCGCGCTCATCGGCGCTCATTTCAAGCAGCAGTCGGCTCCAGGCCGCCGTCTCCTCCAGGCTCACGCGCCGCCCGTTCAACCGGTAGGGATCGTAGACTTCCAGTCCCGCATCCAGCATGCCCAGGGAGGTGACGGTGCCTGCCACGCCCACCAGTCTGCCGCCGAAAGGCCCTTCCGGGAGCTCCCTCCGCAGGTAGTCGCGCGCGGCCTCCCGGCAGGCTTCGGCCTGCCCGGGCGAGGGCGGGTCGCCCGACAGGAAGCGCTCGGTGTAGCGCACGCAGCCCATGTCGAGGGACCAGCGATCGCGCAGCCGTCGCGTGCCCCGCGCAATCTCCGTGCTGCCACCCCCGATGTCCACCACCGTCGTGCGAGTTCCCTCCTCCCCGACCAGCACGGCGGTGGCCCCGGCATAGGTGAGAGCCGCCTCCCCGGGGCCCGACAGCAGGCGCACCTCAAAGCCGGTCTCCCGCCGAACGCGCGACAGGAATTCCTCCCGGTTGCCCGCGTCGCGCACGGCCGAGGTAGCCGTCACGGCCACCTCCCGCAGGTCCGGATACTCCTCCTTCAGCAGATACCGGTAGTCGGCCAGCGCCTCCAGGGTGCGCGCCACCGGCTCCCCGCCCAGATTGCCGCTGCGGTCCACCCCGCGACCCAGCCGCGGCATGCGCTGCTCTTCATGCAGGGTCTCCAGCAGGGGGGCGCCGGTGGAGGAGGGACGGGCCACCAGCAGCAGAACGGTATTGCTCCCTATGTCGATGGCGGCGTACACGGATCAGGAGCCCGTACGCCGGGCAGTCAGCGCGATCCAGTCGTTCTCGCGGCTTTCGCCGGTGAGCTGCAGTCCGGCGGGCAGGGCCTCCTCCACCGCCCCGCGGTCGCTGCTCAGCAGCCCCGACAGCAGAAGGCGTCCACCGGGAGCCAGGCGCGCGGCCATGGGCTCCAGCAGCTCCACGATGGTGTTGCGCTCGATGTTGGCCATCGCCAGCTCAAAACGCTCCTCCTCGTCCACCGCCTCGAGGGAACCGAGGCGCACCTCCACGCACGCCTTCACCCCGTTCAGCAGCACGTTCTCCCTCGCATTGGTTACGCTCCAACGGTCGATGTCCACCGACAGCGCCCGGGAGGCCCCCAGCTTGCAGGCGGCGATAGCCAGGATGCCGGTGCCCGTTCCCGCGTCCAGCACCCGGTCGCCCTCGTCCAGCAGACCCGGGAGCGCGCGCAGCATGAGGCGGGTGGTTTCGTGGTAGCCGGTGCCGAAGGACATCTTGGGGTCGATCTCAAGCACCACGGCCTCGCCTGTGGCTGCTTCACGGGACCAGGTGGGACGCACCAGAAAGGGGCCGATGCGCTGGGGACGGATGGTCCGCTCCCACTGCTCGTTCCAGTTCCTGTCGGCGATGACCTTCTCCGATTCGACGCGCCCCTCGCCGGGACAGTCCGCCAGGATACCCTCAATGCGTTCGCGGTCGCCCGCCGACAGGCGCCCCCGTGGCACGTAGGTGATGATACGCTCCTCCTGCTGCTCGAAGCCGTTGAACTCCATCTCCATCAGCTCGGCGATGAGGGATTCCTGGTAGCGGCCGGCGACCGAGATGACCAGTTTGAGGTAGTTCATGGGCAAGGGTGGTGCGGGCGGTCAGCGCACCCGGTTATAGACCAGTTCTGCCACCACGCCGCCCACGGCGTCCATCACCGAGCGGTCGATGATATCCAGGTCGTCCCGCTGGGTGTGCCAGTAGGGCGGGAACTGCACGCCCCCGCCTTCGGCGTTGCGGTAGTGGATGATGTCGATGGTGGGAATTCCCAGCACGCGGTTGATCACCACATGGTCGTCCGAGACCGGCGCCCCCTCGGTCTGCACGAAAAGGTCGCCGTGCCCCTGCTCGCCGGCGATGGACCAGATCTCGTTGACAAGCGCCGGGGCGTACTGCAGGGAGTTGCCCTCGCGCGGAAAGTGGGCGTTCTGCCCGCCCACCATGTCGAGCAGGATGCCGAAGCGCGGGCTGTATTCGGGCACCGGCGGGTTGGCGGACCAGTAGCGGGATCCCAGGAAATAGTTCTCCAGGCTGCCCTCCCGCCCGTAGTCCTCCCCGTCGAAAAGCACGATGTCCACCCCGATGGGCGGCGGATGGTCGCGGAACATGCGCGCCAGCTCCAGCAGCACGGCCGTGCCGCTGCCCCCGTCGTCCGCCCCGGGAATGGGCTGATCGGGATGCAGGGAGTCGCGCTCGGCGCGCGGGCGGGTATCCCAGTGCGCGCAGAGCAGGATGCGGTCGGGACTGGAGGTGTTGAAGGCGGCGATGATGTTCGAAAGCTCCAGGGTGTCGCTGTCAATCACGCGCGTAAAGTCCTGCGCGTAGACCGCATGCTCGCCGGCGTAGGCGCCCAGCTTGTCGATAAGCCAGCTGCGGGTGCGCCGGTGACCCTCGCTGCCGGGGTTGCGGGGACCGAAGGAGAGCTGGGTCTCCACGTGGGCGTAGGCGCTGTCGGCCGAAAAGGCGGGCACCTCCCTGCCCTGCTGCTGAAAATTGAGCCGCGAACGGTCGCTGCCCGTGCAGCCGGCCAGCAGCAGGATTCCCACGACCAGGCTCGCTATGACGGAAGCGCCTCTATGCACGGGCGTCCTCCCCTTCTCGCCACACCATGGAGGAGGAAGACTGGGCCACCGGAAAGACCACCGTGTCCATGATGTTCACATGCGGCGGGCGCCCCGCCACGAATACGACGATCTCGGCGATGTCCTCCGCCACCAGGGGTTGCATATTCTCATAGACCGATTCGGCCCTCTCGCGGTCGCCGCGGTAGCGCACCATGCTGAACTCGGTCTCCACCAGGCCCGGCGACACCATGCTTACGCGTACCGGGGTGCCGTGAAGGTCTTTCTTGGTGGCCTCGGTGATGGCCTTGACGGCGTGCTTCGTGGCGCAGTAGACCGCCCCGCCGGCGTAGCTTTCGTGTCCGGCGATGGAGCCGATGTTGATAATGTGTCCCTCTTCGCGCTCGCGCATGGAGGGACTCACCAGCCGCGTCATGGTCAGCAGGGCCTTCACGTTGGTGTCGATCATGGCATCCCAGTCGTCGAAGTCCGCCTCATACACCGCATCGGTGCCGTAGGCCAGCCCGGCGTTGTTCACCAGGATGTCCACCGGTCCCGGCAGGCCCTCCAGGAAATCGCGGCAGTCGCCGCGGTCGCGCAGGTCGAATGCGCCGGTGTGCACGGGCACATCGCATACCTCCTCGATCTCCTCGCGCAACTCCTGCAGGCGCTCCTCCCGCCGTCCGGTGACAGCCACCTCGCAGCCGGCCTCCGCCAGCAGCCGCGCCGTCGCGCGTCCGATGCCGGCCGTGGCTCCCGTTACCAGTGCGCGTTTACCCTCGATGCGTCGGTTCATGGCCTGTGGATTCTGGATTCAGCCCTGCCGTTCGACCAGCCGGGCGGCGTTGAAAAGCTCGGGTTCACGGAAGGCGCCAGCCATCAGCTGCAGCCCGTAGGGCAGGCCGTCGGAGTGGGTGCCGGCCGGGACGCTCACAGCGCAGATGCCCGCCAGGTTGGCGGAGATGGTATAAATGTCGTTCAGGTACATCTGCAGGGGGTCGTCGGTCTTCTCGCCCAGCGGGAAGGCGGTGGTGGGGGCTGTCGGGGAGGCGATCACATCCACCTCCTCGAAGGCCTTTTCGAAATCCTCCTTGATCAGCCGCCGCACT
Source organism: Balneolaceae bacterium (assembly GCA_034521445.1). Taxonomy (NCBI): domain Bacteria; kingdom Pseudomonadati; phylum Balneolota; class Balneolia; order Balneolales; family Balneolaceae; species Balneolaceae bacterium. The sequence continues at coordinate 247,416 of JAXHMM010000017.1, forward strand.
TTCTGTCCCCTGGCGTAGTAGGCGTCGTAGTATCCGGCGCTCAGCACGTAGGTGCCCAGCAGGATGCGGCGCTTCACCTCTTCCCCGAAACCTTCGGTGCGGCTCTTCTTGTAGAGGCGCACCAGGGAGCTGTCGGCCTCCTCCAGCCGGGCCGCCGCCTTCTCCTTCGCGGCGGCGCCTTCGGCCCGGCGCAGCTCCTCTTCCAGGGCCGCGCGCTCCTCCTTCAGCTCCTCCTGCACCTCTTTGATATCGGCGCGGTGCCCGTAGCGTATACCGTCGTAGCGCGCCAGGTTGCTGGAAGCCTCCGCAGTGGCCAGGATATAGTAGGCGGCCACAGCGTACTTCATGTGGGGGAGGCTGACGGGCACCAGCTCGGCGCCCCCGGCCTCCAGGTCGGCCAGGCGCTGCCGCACGCCCTCCCGAATCTCTTCGTCCAGCCCCTCTCCGAAATACTCCTCGGGCACGCCGATGCGGATGCCGGGATTTGGGCGCTCCAGCGGACCGAGATAGTCGGGCACCGCGCGGCTGGAAGAAGTGTTGTCGTGTTCGTCAAAGCCGGCGATCACCTCCAGCAAGCGCGCGGCGTCCTCCACGCTGCGGGTCAGCGGACCGATGCAGTCGAAGGAGGAGGCGAAGGCCACCAGTCCGTGTCGCGAGATGCGCCCGTAGGTGGGCTTGAGCCCCACCACCCCGCAGAAAGAGGCCGGCTGCCGCACGGAGCCCCCGGTGTCGGAGCCCAGGGCCGCCGTACAGAAATCGGCCGCCACCGCCGCGGCGCTCCCCCCCGAGGAGCCTCCCGGCACGCGTGTGGGGTCATGGGGATTGCAGGCGGGTCCAAAGGCCGAATTCTCGTTGGAGGAGCCCATGGCGAACTCGTCCATGTTGGTCCGACCCAGCAGAATGGCGTCCTCCTCGCGCAACCGCCGCACTGCCGTGGCGTCGTAGACGCTTTCAAAATCTTCCAGGATGCGCGAGCCGCAGGTGGCGGGCTTGCCTTTTTCGCAGATAAGGTCCTTTACGGCGATCACCGCGCCCGCCAGCGCGCCCGCCTCCCCATTTTCAACCTTCCGCTGCACCTCGCGGGCTCTGCGGAGGGCCTCCTCCCCGTCGTAGTGAAGAAGGGCGTTCAGATGGTCGTTGGTGTCCTGTATGGAGGAGAGGTAGCCGTGGACAATTTCCGGGAGCGAAGTCTCCCGGTTGTTCAGGGCCTCCCGGATGTCGGAGATGGTACGATGCTGCAACGCGGGCGGTGCTTGTGGTTTCCGGGTTCTATTCGGTAGGTTCGGTGGTCTTCTTCTTCTTGGATCCGGAGGTATATCCCTCCTTCTCGCCCTCCTCAATCTCCTTCTTGATCTGGTCGGAGGCCTTGCGGAACTCGTTGATGCCCTGGCCTATGCCGCGGGCGAGTTCGGGAATACGCTTGGCCCCGAAGAAGAGCAGAAATACGAGGGCGACGATAAGAAACTCGGGCACGCCAATACCGTTAAACATAAAATAAACCTCGCTTTATTGAGTTTGAGAATGAAGGATGAACAAGATACAAATTATTTGGGCAATCTTTCAGTTGTATGATTGGGACAGAAGAGGGACCTTCCGGTCGGAAGCTCCCCCGGGCGCCCCAGCAGAGGACGATTTCCTGTTTTTGCAAAAAGACTTGAATTTTAGGAAACAATACCTTTTATAACGGGCTAAGAATTTAAAAAAGAACAGCAAAGAACCGCTACGCATTTATGATTTGGACTGTCGAACTGGCTGCCGCACTTGACGACGCGCCGTTCCCGGCCACACGGGAGGAACTGATCGAATGGGCCGAACGCAACGGGCTCAAACAACAGATCATTGACAACCTGTACGAACTGGACGAGATTGAGGAGGGAGAGGACATGGTCTACGAAGGCATCGAGGACATCTGGCCCGACTACATCCGCAAGGAGGATTTTTTTCACAACGAGGAGGACGAAGGCTTCGACTACGACGACGTTTAGGTCCTGCACCTTTCACAGCGTCTCCCTACCTTCCAAGCGGTTGCAACGGGACCCCCTTGCAACCGTTTTGTATGAACGGCACCGAACGCCCCCGATTTGAACAAGGCACTCTCCATCCTGCTCCTTCTTGCGGCCCTGGCGGCGAGTCTGCCTTCCGACGCCCGCGCCCAGGACGGGGAGGCCGTGCAGGCCGACAGCACCCGCGAGGTGGTGCGTATCATCCGCTTTGCCGGCAACAACCATGTGGCCGACCGCACGCTGGAGGACCTGATCCGCACGCATACCAACCGGGAGTTTCTGGGCATCCCCCGCTTCACCCCCTGGTATTTCCTCCACCGGCTGACCGGCCGCTTCGGGGAGCCCCCCGCCCTTCTCGACCGCGCCACCGTGGCCACCGACATGGAGCGCATCGCCCGATACTACCAGACCCTGGGCTTCCTGGACGCTGCGGTGGATACCAACATCGTCGAGTTCAAGTCCAACCGCGTGGAGGTTTCCTTCCTGATTCGGGAAGGCCCCCGCTCCACCATAAGCACCCTCGCCTACACGGGCATGCCCGCCCTTCCAGATGAGGTGGAGGGCAACCTGCAGGCGTTCTACCGCAACTCTCCCCTGACCCGCGAGCAGGTGGACGATACCACCTTCCGGGTCGATCGCCCCTACTCGCAGAACGACCTGCGCAACGAGCAGACGCGCATCATCAATTTCCTGAAAAACAGGGGCTTCGCCTCCATCCGCAACGACTCGGTGAACGTGCTCGTGCGGCGCGATTCGGCGGACGCCTCCACCCTCGACCTGCTCTTTACCGTGCGGCCCGGCAGCCTTTATACGTTCGGCGACCTCCACATCAGCCTGCAGGGACCCGACAGACAGGTCGAATACGACCAGCACGACACCCTCTCCGGTCCCCCGCAAACCACCGGCGGGACACGCATTCTCATGGAGAAGGAGTCCGAAGCCCAGACCCGTTTCAGCCTGCTGACCGACCAGATACTGTTCCAGCCCGGGGAGGTCTTCAACAACGAGCGCTACATACGCTCCATCAACGAATTCCAGAACCTGGGCATGCTCAACATCCGCCAGTTCGGGCTGAGCGAGGACGGCTCGCTGCCCGATTTCAGCCGGCCTGAGATCCCCGTGATGTTCTCCCTGCAGACCCTGCCCAGGCACGCCCTCAACTTCAACCTCTTCGGCATGCGGCGCTACGGTTTCGGCTCGGGGGCCGGGGTGACCTACACCAACAACAACCTCTTCGGAAAGGCCGAAAATCTTCGGCTGAGCATGAACGGAAGCTTTGAGTATGTCCGCAGCGAAACCATTCGTGAGATCGCTGCTGATTCCGCCGGACAGGGCTTTAGCGGCAGCCTCTTCCGCAGCTTTGAGGTGCGCTCCGAGTACACCCTGCCCCGGCTCATCTTTCCCTTCGCCTCCCTCGACGACCGGCTTTTCTTCTCCAACGCGCGCACCCGCTATTCGCTGGCCTTCACGCGCTCCAACCAGCTGCTCTTCGACATCAACTCCGACGTGCGCTTCAACCTGCGCTACGAGATCCAGCACAACCCGCGGCACTCCAGCTTTCTGGACCTGGTGGAACTGGATGTGCTTGACACCGATCCCTCCCCCGAGTTCCGCCAGTCGCTGCAGCAGGAGTACGGGGAGGACTCCTTCGAGTACCAGCGTATTCTGGAGGACTTCCGCCCGCAGGTCTCCTCCATCCTGCGCTACACCTTCCGCAGCCAGCGTACCGACCTAATCAAGCGGAACTACGGCTATTTCAGCGAGTATTCCATCTCCATGGGCGGGAACGTACCCTGGCTGGTGGACCGCCTGATTGTCACACCTGACACCCTGGAGGGCAACCTCCCTTCGCCCATCCGCACCAGCGACAACAGCCTCACCTACAGCCGCTTTCTGAAGGCCACGGCCGATTACCGCCGCTACATTCCCCTTACCAACGACGCGGTCTTCGCCTACCGCGGTTTCATCGGTCTGGCCTATCCCTACGGAAAAAGCACCACCATTCCGCTGAACCAGCGATTCTACGCCGGCGGCAGCAACGACATCCGGGGCTGGGACTTCTACAGCCTGGGACCGGGCTCCATTCCCCTGGACGAGGTGGCCATCAACGGGGGTGACATCAAGCTGCTGGCCCAGACCGAACTGCGGCAGCAGCTCATCCCGAACCTGATCGGGGCCAACTGGATCGGCGCCTGGTTCGCCGACGCCGGCAACATCTGGTACGGTCCCCGCACGGAATTTCCCGGTCCCGGAGCCTCCCGGCCGGCCCCGGACGATTCGGGCGTCTTCAGTGTCGACGGCGGCAGCCGGCCCGCACCCGAGGAGGGCAAATTCCGCTTCGACCGCTTCTACAAGCAGATCGCCGTGGGTTCGGGACTGGGCATTCGCATCGACTGGGACTATGTGGTGGCGCGCTTCGACTTTGCCTTCCGGGTGCACGATCTGCAGGATGGCTGGCTGCAGAACCGCAAGCTCTACTTCAGTTTCGGCATCGGGCACTCTTTTTAAAGTCAGAAAGTCTGACAAGTCAAAAAGTCTTAAAGTCGGAAAGTCTTGAAGTCGGGGAGTCGGGAAGTCGAAAAGTCTGGAAGTCTTGAAGTCGGGGGTGGGCTTCGGACTTCGCGCATAAACTTCTATATTGATGCATTGAAACCCGAAGCCCCAGCTATTTCGCCATGTTTGGCTCCGACAAGCTCAAGACCTTTAAAAAGCAGACGGGAATAATCGCCCGCTCGCGCTTCCTGAAAAGCCTGACCGCCATGGAGCGGTACGAATTTCTGCAGCTCTGCCACAGCCGGAGCTACAAGGAGGACGAGTACATCTACTACCAGGGCGACCCGGGCACGGGCATGTATTTCATCGAGGAGGGGCGCGTGCAGCTCGTCGTGGAGTCCTCCGAAGCCTCCGATGACGACCTGACCTACGACCTGGAGGCGCCCGAGGATTTCGGCTCCCTCTCCATTGGCTACGAGCTGCGGCGCATGTCCTCCGTGCGCTGCCTCACCGACTGCACCCTCCTGGGCTTTTTCAAGCCTGATTTCGAGACGCTCAAGAAGCGGCACCCTCTCATAGCCGTAAAGTTTATGGAGACCCTGGCCAAGATCGCCATGCGCCAGCTCGAAATGTTCACCGACGAGGTGAACCACTCCAGCGGCGTCTCTAAAGCGTTCGCCCTCCGTTTCGAATCGTATTACCACAACCAGCTCGAGGCCTGACGCCTCGCAACCCCACACCGCATCACGCAGCATGATCCCCAAGAAAGGAGACGAAGTTGAGCTCTCTATAGAAACGGCGGCCTACAAGGGCAAGGGCCTGGGCAAAATCGACGGCATGGCCGTCTTCGTGCCCAACACCGCCCCCGGCGACACTGTCAAGACGCGCATTGTCAGGCGCAAGAAGAGCTACCTGGAGGGCAAGCTGCTGGAGGTGATCGAGGGCGGACCCGACCGCATCGAGCCGCGCTGCCGCCATGCGCAGACCTGCGGAGGCTGCAACTGGCAGCACGTGAACTACGAAAAGCAGCTCGACTTCAAGCGCGACCAGGTGGAGGACCACATGCACCGCATCGGAAAGCTGACCCACCTGGAGGTCAAGCCCACCATCGGCTGCGAGCAGACCTTTCACTACCGCAACAAGATGGAGTATTCCGTCGGCCACCGGCGCTGGCTGAGCCGCGAGGAGATCGACGCCGAGGAGTTTGTCAGCGACCGCGGCTTTGCCGCCGGGCTGCACGCCCCGGGACGCTTCGACAAGATTCTCGACCTGCAGGAGTGTCATCTGCAGGACCCGGTCTCCTACGAGATCCTCGATTTCGTGCGCAGCTGGTGCGTGGAGCACGAGGTGCCGCCCTACAATACCATCGACAACGAGGGCTTCATGCGCAACGTGGTGATCCGCACCTCCCACCACACCGACGATCTCATGGTGAACCTGGTGACCTACCGGGACGCCCCGGAGCTTATGCAGGATATGTGCGAGGCCCTGCTGGAGGCTTTTCCCCGGATTACCACCGTGGTCAACAACGTGAACGACCAAAACAACCCCACAGCCATCGGACGCTACGAGCACGTGCTGCACGGGCCGGGCACCATCGTGGACAAGATCGGCCCTTACGCTTTCACCATCGACGCCAACGCCTTCTTCCAGACCAACACCCGCCAGGCCGAACGGCTTTACGAGGTGGCCCGCGACTACGCCGCCATCCAGCCCGGCGACACGGTCTACGACCTCTACTGCGGCGTGGGCACCCTCACCCTCTTCATGAGCAAACAGGCCGAAAAGGTGGTGGGCATCGAGGTGGTGAATGTGGCCGTTGAAAACGCCCGCAAGAACGCCCGCGAAAACGGCGTGGACAACGTGCACTTCGTGAAAGGCGACATGCGCGAGGAGTTCAACGACAAGATCGTCGAAAAGCACGGGCGGCCCGACTGCATCATCACCGATCCCCCGCGCGCCGGCATGCACGACGACGTGGTGGAGCAGCTCTGCCGGCTGAAGGCCCCGCGGCTGGTCTACGTGAGCTGCAACAGCTCCACCATGGCCCGCGACCTGAAGAAACTCAACGAGGTGTACGAGATCCACGACGTGCAGCCAGTGGATATGTTTCCGCAGACCTACCACATCGAGACGGTGGCCCGCCTGGAGCTGCGGGAGGGTGAGCAGCCCGATAAACAGGAGCAAGCCAACGCCGACGACGACGCCTCATGAAAACCGGTATCATCGGCGCGGGGCTCGGGGGACTCGCCTCAGCTTGCCTGCTGGCCCGCCGCGGCCACGAGGTCACCGTCTACGAGCGCAACCGCCGCCCCGGCGGCAAAGTCGGCCAGGTGGAGACCGGCAGCTACCGTTTCGATACCGGACCCTCCCTGCTTACCATCCCCTGGGTGGTCGACCGCCTCTTCGAGGAATGCGGGGAGCGGCTGCAGGACCACCTGGAGATCGTGCCGGTAGACCCGATCTGCCGCTACTGGTTCGCCGACGGCACCCGCTTCGACTGCATGCGCGACCACAACCGAAACCGGGCGGTCATACGCGAATGGAGCGAGGCTGACGCCGAGGCCTACATGGAATTTATGGACTACTCGCGGGAGCTCTACCGGCGCACGCGCGACGCCTACCTCTTCAATCCCCTCTACAGCCTGGGCGACCTGGGCGAGATGAATCCGCTGGATCTGCTGCGCATCGACGCCTTCCGGACCATGTCCCAGCGCATCGACCGCCGCTTCGAGACGCCCTACATGCGGCAGTTCTTCAAGCGCTTCGCCACCTACAACGGCTCCTCGCCCTACCAGGCCCCCGCCACCCTCAACGTCATCCCCCATGTGGAGCTCACCATGGGAGGCTTCTACCTCCGGGGCGGCATGTACGCCCTGGTGCGCGCCCTCTACAAGCTGGCCGACCAGCTGGGCGTGCGTTTTCACTTCGACTGGGAGGTGGCCCGCATCGAGGTGAAGGAGGGCCGCGCCTGCGGACTTCGTAGCGCCGGCGGACTGGAGGCGAAGTGCGAGCTGGTGCTGGCCAACAGCGACTCCTATGAGACCTACCTGGAGCTGCTGCCCGAGGAGCAGCTCTCCGGGCTGAAACGGCGCTCGATGAAACGCCTGGAACCCTCCTGCTCCGGCTTTCGTGCTGCTGCTGGGGGCCGATCGCAGGTGGGACGCCCTCTCCCACCACACCCTTTTCTTTTCAGGCGACTACCGCCGTGAATTCCAGGACATTTTCCAGCGGAAGGTGATGCCTGACGACCCCACCATCTACGTGGCCAACACCTCCCACACCAACCCCACGCACGCCCCGGTGGGCGGATCCAACCTCTTCGTGCTGGTCAACGCGCCCTACCTGAGTGCGGAATGGGACTGGGAGGAGCACGCAGGGTCCTACGAGGAGCACATTATCCGGCAGCTGGAAGAGCGGGGATTGGAAAGGCTGGGTGAATCTATCGAATACCGCGAGCGGATCACCCCGCTGGACTTCTACCGCCGTTTCCGTTCGCGCCGCGGCAGCATCTACGGCACCTCCTCCAACTCGCGCCGCGCCGCCTTCATGCGTCCCCGCAACAAGTCCCGTCATGTGGAGGGCCTCTACCTGGCGGGCGGCAGCACCCATCCCGGCGGGGGCATACCCCTGGTGCTGCAGTCAGCCTTCAACGCCACAGAGCTGATCCGCCGCTACGAAGAATAAGACATCCGACTTTAAGACTTTCCGACTTTATGACTTATGAGACTTTAAGACTTTATACCGAGATTGATCACCTCAACGTCATGCAAGGTACCCTCCGCCACCGTAAACCGCACCACCGTGCGGTAGACCTGAAAGCCCTGGCGGCCGGCCGCGCCCGGATTTACAAATAGCATGCCGCCCTTCTCCTGGTCGCGGCCGATCTTGAGAATGTGCGAGTGACCGCAGATGAACAGGTCGGGCGGATTGGCCTCCATCTCCTCGCGGATGGGAATGCAGTAGCGTCCCATCGTACCGCCGATGTGCGTCATCCAGATATTCATACCCTCCCTGCTTATGCGCTGGTGCAGGGGATAGACCTGGCGGATCTCCTGTCCGTCGATGTTGCCGTAGACGCCCGTTACCGGGGCTACCTTCCCCAGCCGGTCGGCTACCTCCAGCGTGCCGAAGTCGCCCGCGTGCCAGATCTCGTCGCGGTCGCTGAAGTAGTCCAGCACCTGGGGGTCCAGCCAGTTATGGGTGTCCGATATCAACCCTACTTTGATCATACGCTATTCTTTGCCATCTTTTGCAAAACAAAAAAGGACGGCGACGCCCTCCCTGACTATATATAAAATCGGTTCATTCCTAACAATCCGATTCGGGATTAAAATCCTTTCATGCCCCGCTTCAGCATCGTCATCGTTACCTGGAACGCCCTCTCCCACCTGAAGACCTACCTTCCTTCGGTGGCCGCCACGGAGCACGATTCCTACGAGATCGTCATCGCCGACAACCATTCCACGGACGGGACGGCCAGCTGGGTGCGCAACCACTACCCGGAGGCTCGCCTGGCCCGCTTTGACGACAACTACGGCTATTGCGGGGGCAACAACCGCGCCGTGCCCTACACAAAGGGAGAGATCCTGATCTTCCTCAACAACGACGTGGCCGTCGAGCCCGACTGGCTGGATGCCCTCGACCGCGCCTTCCGCGAACGTCCGGAGACGGCGGCCCTGCAGCCCAAGATCCGCTCCTACCGCGAGCCCCGCCAATTCGAGTACGCCGGGGCGGCAGGGGGACACCTTGACCGTTACGGCTATCCCTTTTGCCGCGGGCGCATTTTCGACATGGTGGAGGAAGACCGCGGGCAGTACGACCAGCCTGCCCCGGTCTTCTGGGCCAGCGGCGCCGCCCTGGCCGTGCGCCGGGATTGTTTCGGGGAGGCGGGCGGATTTGACGAGGATTTCGAGTTTCACATGGACGAGATCGACCTCTGCTGGCGGCTCTGGCGCCGAGGCTGGGAGGTGCGCTGCGAGCCGGGAAGCGTGGTCTACCACCTGGGCGGAGGCTCCCTGCCCATGGACTCCCCCCGGAAGGTCTACTACAACTACCGCAACTCCCTGTTCATGCTCTGGAAGAACTACTCCACCGCCGCCCTGTGCACGAGACTGCCGGTTCGGGTGGGACTGGACAAGATCGCCGCCCTGCGGGCCCTGCTGCAGGGCAATACGCGGGAGTTCGGGGCCATTGTGCGCGCCTACCGCGATTTCCTGGGACAGCTGGCACACGTCCACCGCAAGCGCCGCGACCTGCGCGCCGCAGGTCTTCCCACGGCCGATCCTCCGGTCCTGCAGCCCTTTTCGGTGGTCTGGTCCTATTTCGTGTCCGGCCGGCGCACCTACGCTGATCTGCCGACATCCCGCCCCGGAAGCTAATCCGCAAAAAAACGCCCGCGGCCCAGACGGACCCCAGGACGCAGAATTTTCACCGTTTCTGCCACAGATACCGCTACACTTCCAGCCGAACAATTCCTATTTTACCGACGTGAACCGCATAGACACCATACTGTTTCCGACCGACCTGACGGACGACGCCCACATGGCCTTCGAATACGCCCTGGAAATGGCGCGCCGTACCGGGGCCCGGCTGCACATCCTGCACGCCATCGAGGAGCCCTACGATTTCGCCACCCGCCTGGAAGAGACCATGGAGGCCCTGGAAGAGAAGGCGTGGGAAACGATGGACCGGCTCAAGGCCCATATTCGCGAACGCGAGAATTACAGCGACCTGCAGGTCGAATTCCACGTGGAGCGCGGCAGTCCCAAACCCGTAATTACGGCGCAGCTGGACAATATCAAACCCGACCTGATGGTCATGGGCACCAAGAGCGAATCCAACCTCAAGCGGCTGCTCTTCGGGGACGTCACTTCCGATGTGATCCTGGAGGCGGACGTGCCCATCCTTACGGTACCGGTGAACAGCAAGAAGCCCTACCTCGACCGTTTTCTCTTCGCCACCGATTTCCGGTCCGGCGACCTGGAGTCCCTTCGCAACACGGTGCACCTGGCCCGCCTCTGCGAGGCCGAAATCCATATCCTGCACGTCTCCCCCCAGAAAGACCTGGAGACCGAGATCAAATTCCGCGGCTTTGCCGACTACGTGACCGAAAAAGTGGACTTCGACAGCTTTACCTTCGTGCACGTGGAGGCGCCTCGCTTTACCGATGGCGTGGCCGAATACACCGACAAGAACCCGGTCTCCATGCTGGTCATCACCCGCTACAAAAAGAAGTTCCTCTCCTCCCTTTTCCGCACCAGCGACACGCAGGGCCTGCCCCAGCAGATTCACATGCCCATGCTGGTGCTACTGAGCAGCGGGAATCAGCCCGACATCTCGTAGAGCAGGGCGATCTCCTGGTCCCAGCGGTCGGTCTCGGGCGTTTCCAGGATAAGAGGTATGCCGTCAAATCGCTCGTCTTCCATGATAAACCGGAAGCCGTCACGTCCTATGTGACCCTCGCCTATGGGGGCGTGGCGGTCCACCCTGCTGCCCAGCTCCTTCTTGGAGTCATTCAGGTGCATGCCTTTCAGGTAGTCGAAACCCACCAGCGACTCAAACGCCCCGAAGGTCTCCCGGAAACCCTCATCGGTGGACAGCTCGTAGCCCGCCGCAAAGGCATGGCAGGTGTCAATGCAGACCCCCACACGCTCCTTGTCTTCCACCTGGTCGATAATTTCGGCCAGATGCTCAAATCGGTAACCCAGCGCCGTGCCCTGCCCCGCGGTGTTCTCAATCACGGCCGTCACTCCCTCGGTACGCTCCAGGGCCCAGTTCACCGAATCGGCGATGCGCGACAGGCACGCCTCCGGGGAGATCTGGTCGAGGTGGTTGCCCGGATGAAAATTCAGCAGGCGTATGCCCAGCTGTTCGCAGCGCTGCAGCTCGTCCAGAAAGGCGTTGCGCGACTTCCGGAGGCTGTCGTCCTCCGGGTGACCCAGGTTGATCAGGTAGGAGTCGTGCGGCATGACGTGGTCTATGTCATAGCCGTACTTTTCGCATTCGGCGGCAAAGCCGCTGATGTTCTCTTCGGTCAGCGGGGGACCCTCCCACTGTCGCTGGTTCTTGGTGAAAAGCGCGAAGGCCCTGGCTCCGATCTCATGGGCGCGTCCGGGCACGTTTTCCACGCCGCCTGCGGCGCTGACATGGGCTCCGATATATTTCATGGATGAATGGGGACTTGAGGTTGAACGGGATGTAATTTATACGGAAAATAGGGGCTGGAGACCTTATTTCCAGATGTTCATCGAGCAAAACGGGGTGTTCATCGAAAAAAGTTCGCGGGGACCTGCCTGATGCTTTACTTGGCAGCGTGTTCAACCGCAACCAACCTTTACGGTAATGAAATTTTCATCTTCTTCTCTTCTTACCCTGGCCCTCATGACCGCCGCCCTGCTGCTGACCGGCTGCGGCATCCCCTCCGTGCACCCGCTCTACGAGCCGAAGGACCTGATCATGGACGAATCGCTTACCGGCTTGTGGGAGAGCGGCGACACCCGTTATATGGTGCAGTCCATTTCCCAGCTTCAGGACTCGGTGGACAAATACACCTCCGACCCTGACTACGATCGCACCACCGTAGACGTGGCCGGGCTGAGCGTGGACCATGACGCCCTGGAGGAATTCAGGGGCTTCGGCCTGGCCAACGCCTACCTGGTCTGGAATCCCGAGGAGGAAGAGCCGGAAAACGTCTTCCTGGCCGGCCTGCTGCGCGTGGGAAGTCACGACTACATGGACTTCTACCAGTTTGAGACGGGCGAGACGACCCTGGCCTTTCCCGTGCACGTCTTCCGGCAGGCCGAAATCAGGGGCGACACGCTGGTCTTGCGTGACTTTGACGAGGACTTCCTGAAGGAGCTCATCAGCAACCGTCAGCTCCGCATCAAGCACGAGGTCTCCATGGACAACTTCCTGCTGACGGCGTCCCCCGCAGAGCTTCAGAAGTTCGTGCTTAAATACGCCGGGGATGAACGGGCCCTCTCCAACCGTACCAACACCTACACGCGGGTGCAATGAGCCGACACCTCGCCGACATAGCGTCCTCCCTTCGTACTGCGCTCACCCACCGGTGGGCGCAGTACCTCTATTTCTGGGCCTTCTCCTTCCTGGTCCTCTCCCGCTACTTTGCCTACGACGGCACGGTCGGGGAAATCGACCTCATCTACACCGCCCTCTTCCACCTCAGCCTGGCCTTCTGCGTCTGCGTGAACAGCTATCTGCTCATACCGGTATATTTTGCCCGACGTAACTACCTGCTGTACATGGTATTGGCGGCAACACTTATGGTGGTTTCCACCTGGGTGAACATCGCCACTTTCCGCTGGCTGGCCGACTGGATCTTCCCGGGCTACTACTTCATCTCCTACTACGAGTGGTACGACATCATCCAGTTCATGGTGGCCTACACCGCCATCACCACCCTGCTGCAGCTATCCCGCGGCTGGTTCCGGGAGGCCGAGGTGCGCCAGGAGCTGGCCGAAGTGGAGCGCCGGCGCGTGCAGACCGAGCTGAAGGCGCTCAAGTCGCAGATCAACCCCCATTTCCTGTTCAACAGCCTCAACCACATCTACGCCATGGCGGTGCAGCGTTCTCCGGAGACCGCCCCCGCCGTGCTGCAGCTATCGGACCTGCTGCGCTACACCATCCGCAACATGAACCGTGAGACGGTGCCCCTGGAGGGGGAAATCGCCTACCTGGAGCAGTACGTGGAGCTCTACCGCAGCCGCATCCACCACCCCGACAGAGTCTCTTTCACGGTTGAGGGCGATCCGGGCGAGCACGACGTCGCCCCCCTGCTGCTCATCGTCTTTGTGGAAAACTGCTTCAAGCACGGCAGCGTGAGCCGGGAGGGCGACCGTATTGAGATCACCCTGGACATCCGCGACGGCCGTCTTCGGCTGGAGACCCGCAACAGCGTGGAGGGGGAACGGGAGCTGCCGGAGGAGGAAGGCGGGCTGGGACTGGAGAACGCCCGGCGCAGGCTGCAACTGCTCTACCCGCAGCGCCACAGGCTGGAGATGAATCCCTCCCCTGAACACTTCAAGCTGGTCCTGGAACTGGATCTGAAATCGAAAGCCATTCCCGACTCATGAACCGCATTTTGACCTGCATGGTGGTGGACGACGAACCCTCGGCGCAGAAGGTACTGCTGCAGTACATCGCAGACGCACCCCAATTGCAAGCCGGCCCGGTCTGCAGCGACGCCCTGGAGGCCCTGGAAAAGCTGCGGCAGGAGAAGGTGGACCTGCTCCTGCTGGACGTCAACATGCCGCGCCTTTCGGGCATCAGCCTGCTGCGCTCCCTGGACGACCCTCCGCCGGTGATCCTGACCACGGCCTACGACGACTACGCCCTGGAGGGCTACGAGCTGGACCTGGTGGACTACCTGCTGAAGCCCTTCTCCTTCGAGCGCTTCCTGAAGGCGGTGCGCAAGGCCGAGGAGCGCACCGGCCGCGAGGGCTCCGCCGAGAAATTTCTGATGGTAAAAGCCGATAAGAAAAGCTGGAAGGTGGACCTGGAGGAGATCCTCTACATCGAGTCCCTCGGCGACTACGTGACCGTGCACACCCCCCATCGCAAGCTCACCACCTACGACTCCCTCAAGAACCTGCAGGAGACCTTGCCCGGGGAGCTGTTCATGCGGGCGCACAAATCCTACCTGGTCGCCCTGGCGCATATCGACTACATGGAAGGGAACCGCCTGTTTGTGGAGGAAACCGAGATTCCCATCGGCGCGACCTACCGAGATGAGGTCAAACGGCGCCTGCAGGCCTAAAAAAAGGCCGGCCGAGCCGGCCATAAACCTGAGCTGAAGTCGCCGCCTTTTTCACAGGCTCTCGATGATTTTCCGGAGACGCTCCCGCACCTCGGTGGCCACCTCCCCCAGCTCGTCGTTGTCGATGGCCTGCATGGAGGCGACCGGGTCCACCGCCGACACCTCCACCCTGCCCGGTTCGCGCTCCTGCACGATCACATTGCAGGGCAGCATGGTGCCGATCTTGTCCTCGGACTGTATGGCCTCCCAGGCCAGGGGCGGGTTGCAGGCGCCCAGGATGCGGTAGTTGTACATCTCCCGGTCCAGCTTCTTTTTCATGGTCTCCTTGACGTCGATCTCGGTCAGGATGCCGAAACCGTCCTCTTTCAGCTTACCGGTGACCTTCTCGATGGCCTCCTCGAAACCGGTGTCCAGCGTGGCGGTAAAATAGTAGCTCATGGCGATGGGACTCTTGGGTTGGGAATGGGTTCTGTCAGGTGATAAAAACCCAAGCGGGAGGCAAATCGTTTGTGTTAGCCCATGACGATGTCACGGCGACGATAGAGCAGCAGCCCGAGGGCGAGCACAATGGCCGTAAAGAAGAAATTCTCCCCGATCACACTCCAGTAAAGTCCCATATCGGGGTCGATCACGTTGTTTTGGATGCCCCACTGGATGAGCGGTTCACTGAGGGTGGCCGGGTTAAGGTAATAAAGCAGGTAGCCCAGCCACTGCACGGCCAGGTAATCGGCCGAAATCATGGAACCGAATACGCCGCCGAAGGTCCACAAGATGAAGGCGATGCCGCCTCCCAGCATGGGTACCAGGTAGAGCGAGAGCACGAAGGAGATGGCGGTGTAGACCGTAAGCTGCGCCAGGTTGAAAGCCACCCCGCTGCCGAAAAGCGCGGTGAAGGGGATATCCCATATCAGCATGAATACGCCCATCAGCGCCACCCCTACAAGCAGGAAAGCCGTAATGAGGCAGCCATACCCCGGCCATCTTGCCCAGCAGGAACTGCGTGCGGCTCACCGGCTTGGCCAGGACGCCCACAACGGTCTTGTTTTTCTTTTCCCAGTGCACCGCGGCCGCCCCGAAGATGATGCCGAAGAGGATGGAGAAGATGGACCAGGGACCGAAGAGGTTGTCCAACAGGCTGGCCTGCCGCGAGCGGACATCGGCCGGATTGAGTTCCGGCATCTGGTTCATCAGGGTGTAGAAACCGTAGCCGTTGCCCAGCAGAATAAACACAAAAATAAAGAGCAACAGGTAGAGGATCTTCCTGGATAGAAGCTCCCGGACGGTATTGAACGTAATCAGCTTGATGTTGGTCATGACTGGGCGGCCTCCTCTTCCTCTTCAGCTTTGGATTCCGACGACTCCAGCTCCATGTAGCGCTCCTCCAGGGAGCGGGTGCTGGGATTCAGGCGCAGAATATTGACCTGCAGGTCCAGCAGCGTGCGGATCACCTCCTCCTTGCGCCCACCGTCGCACTCGATCACATGCAGATCCAGCTCCTGGCGGACCGACACCCCCTCCCCGCCCAGCCGGCCGGCGTAACTCTCCTGCCAGCCCTCCACCTCGATCTTCCAGCGGTCCTCCGAAGCGGTAAGCTCGTGAATATCACCCGACATGACCACCTGGCCCTCCCGGATCATGATTACGTGGTCGCAGAGCCTTTCAATATCCGTAAGGTTGTGGCTGCTGAAGAAGACCGTCTTGCCCGCCTGCTTCTCCTGCAGTACGCGGTCGCCGATCACCTTGCGCCCCTGCGGGTCCAGTCCCGTGAACGGCTCATCCAGGATCAGCAGATCGGGATCGTGCATCAGGGCCTGGGCCACGCCTAGCCGCTGGCGCATACCCTTGGAAAAATGTTTGACCTTTTTTTCGCGGGCATTGGACAGTCCCATACGCTCCAACTCCTCCTCGATGCGCCCCTCCAGGCCGTTTTCGGGCAGGCCGGCCAGGCGGCCATAGAAACGGAGGGCGGCCTGCGGCTTCAGGAAATCATAGGTATGAAAAATCTCGGACTGGTAGCCCAGCCGGCGGCGCACCTCCGGGTTGCAGGGATCCTCCCCGAACAGGGACACGCTGCCCTCGTCCGGCATCAGCATGCCCAGCAGGCAGTGGATGGTGGTGGTCTTGCCCGCCCCGTTGGGACCGATCAGACCCATCACCATTCCCTGCGGCACCTCGCAGGAGAGGCCGTCCACCGCCTTGAACTTATGGATGCTGAACCCAATACGGTAGCTCTTGCTCAGGTTCTGTATGGATACGGCCGGTATGCTCATGTCAGTTGTCCCCCATACGCTGGTTCACCACATACTCCCAGCTCTGCTGAAAACCCACCCCGGTCTGCAGCACCTGTCCGGTGCTGTCCACCAGGAAAGAAGTCGGCAGGGCCTGCACGCGATAGCGCTGCGACACCGAACCGTCCTCGTCCAGCAGGATGGTAAAAGGAACCGGATTCTGGTTGAGATAGGTCTTGACGGTCTGCGGCTCCTCGCTGACGCTGATGGCCACAATGCCAAAGCCATCGGCGGAATGCTCCTCGTAGAGCTTGGCCATAAGCGGCATCTCCTGGCGGCAAGGACCGCACCAGGTGGCCCAGAAATTTACCCAGGTAAGCTCGTGCGCCTCAATGTAGGCCTGCAGCTCCACCGGCGTACCCGTCGTGTCGGGGAGGGTAAACGATTCAAGGGTCTCCCCCTGCCCGAAAGCCAGGCCCGGGTTGTTGCGCACGTTGTTCTTGACCGTAAAGGAGACGGCGGCGAATACCACCAGCGCCACCAGAAATCCCAACCAACGTTTGTCCGGCATGGTGCTATTGCTTGCTTACGATTTTCCTCATGGTACAAAAATATTGAACAGTTGGAAAATGAAAGAAAACACAATCCTGGCAGGTCACCTATTTGTGCGTGCGTTGATCGGTATACTTCCCATCAGACCATTCCACGATTCAATTTATTGGCTCCATCTGAATTTTATGGCGCTGAACCGTCAGCACGCCCTTCTCCCAATCCCTGTCACGTACATACATGGAGCCGTTCCTCACCGTCTCGATTTCCAGTGAGCGGGGCCAGTCAAATTTCGCGAGAAGCTCCCCGGAATCTTTCAGTACCCACCAGGTATAGGTATCCGGGTCTTCGGTGATGGTCGATACCCACAGCCTATTATCATCATCCGCCAAGATGGAATGCAAGGCTGGCCAGTGATCCCCAAATTCGACATCCGCCATACTTGTCCGGAAATCATCACTGTGGTCTTCAAAAACTTGTTCACGATCCACGGAGGCATGTTCATATGGATAATAGAAAGAGCGTTGGGTCGAGTCTTTAACATCCATGGCATGAATCAGGAATTGCGAAGTATTTGCACGATAAATAATGCCATCGGGGGAAACGGTAACAATACCCTCATCGGATGGGCTATTCTCATTCAAGGCCATATGAGATAATTTCTCCAAGACCGATTGGAATAATTCATCCGAGGTGAGATTTCCATTCTCATCCAATGAATAATACCTTAAATAGGTTCTTTCTGACTCAGAAAGCTTTCGAACGTCAGCCGGAGAAAGCCCTCCAATCAGAATACTGCCATTTCTCAAGGGCAGCACAGAGTTAATCGTTCCCAATACTATTTTCCCCTGGTCATTTGTTAGTTCTGTCAGATTTAAATTTACCACATGTACATCATAGGAGTCGAGATTGAACCATTGAATACGTTTCAGTGAATAACCATATGTCATCAATCGATCTCCATCCATGCGAATGGTGCTCATATCTATAAATTCACCGGGCCCTCTGCCCTCTCCTCCGATTTTGGTAAGTAACGCGCCATCGGGATTGTATACATGAATATTTTCTTCCAGGCGGTCCATTATATACACCCGACCCTTTCTATCTACACTGACGGTGTTATAATGATGTCCGCTTGCCGACATGATGGGGTTTAGGTATATCTCCCCGTATATTTCCCGGGGGGTGAAACTGATTTCATACGGAGGGGGTTGGGAGGGGTCCAGGGCCGTCAAATTTTCCTTCTCCTGGAGGTGAGCGGGGATTTTCAGGGTATCCGAAGAGAGGGCTTCTGATATATGTTCACTGCCGGGATTATCAACAGTACATCCAATGAAGGTTGTTATTACCAGTAGGCAATAAATTCTATTCATACAGATGATTTCAGGTTCAATAAAATCGGGGCTACCCGCCATGCCTTTACAAAGGAGTAGCCCCGTGTAACTTGAATAGCTAGAAATAACGGCTTCATACGGACAGAACTCTCAATTTTAATCCAGTAGTATCTTAATACTTTGCCCTGCTAAGTGCAAGAAAATCTGATTCTTATGTAGTTATCTACTAGCCATTATTCGCATTCAAGCCTTCCGGAATGTCCCCTTAACCACCAAATGCCCCTCAGGGGGCAACACCTCGGGGGCAGAATTGCTTTGCCCCCCCCAATCAGCATGCCTATCAAATAAGCGTGCCACCGCCTGGCCGAGGCTTCGTGCAGTGCCCGTTCTTGGCGGGGAGGATTTGCAAGGCGAAAATATTATGATGCTTATTATATATCATTATTGAGTTGAATCTTATATCTGCTAAGATCAAGGGTACCCAGTGTGTTTGCCCCTGATGCAACATACAGGTATCCATCCCGGACCTTTAATATTACCTCGGATCTGGGCCATTGAAATCGAGCCAGCAGGCTCCCTTGATTGTCCAGCACCCACCAGTCATAGGTATCCTGGTTTTCCGTGATCGTGGAAACCCAGATGCGCTCCTCATCATCCACTATAAACCCGTTGAGCGCCGGCCAGGTGGCTGGAAAGTCGGCATTTCGCAACCTGCTGCGGAGAAAATCATCGTATCCCTGCAGAAAGCGGTCCCGGTCCAACGAGGCGTTCTCGTAGGGAACGTAAATCGATCGTGCAATGCCAGTTGCCGAGTCGTCCAAAACTTGGATCAGAAAATCCGATGTGTTGGCCTTGTAAACGGTCCCCTCCGGTGAAACATCAATCATACCTTCATCAGTAAATGGCAAAGAATAGGATCCTCCTGAAAAACTGTGGCTGGCCCGCATTACCGTTTCAAATAACTTGGGGGAGATTATCTTACCCTCCCGATTCATGCGATAATATCCTCTATAATTACGGTCATCACCGGACAAGTTTTGAATATTCAGACTTACGATATATTCATCGTCGTTAAAGCTGAAAAAACGATGAGGACGTGGAGAAGTAACTTCATCAGAATCACTTGCAGCTCGAGTGTCGAACACAATTGACTCTGTTGATTCAAACGTCTCGGTAGAGAAGAGTATAATCCTCAAATTCAAACCATATGCACCAAGTCGATCCCCGTGCATAAACAGATAGGCGATACGCTGAAACTCGCCTGGCCCTCTCCCCCCTCGCCCCAGACTTCCGCGCATAGTGCCATCGGCAGAATAGGACAGAATACTTTGGTGGTCATAATCCGGGATATAGATATTCTGACGGTCATCCACAGCTATCCCCTCTCCTATGCCTACTGGCCCACGCCCTCTCGGGAGTTCGCTGTAGGTCTTTTCGTGTATAAAATGTATTTCGTATTGCGGTGATCTCTTCGGATTAATAACCCGAAGATTCTCCATCTCCCTGATGTGAGCAGGAATATCCAGCGAGTCAGGTAAAGATGTCTGCATATTGGACTCGGCAGGAGTCTCTACAGAACAGCCAATTAGACCAAATACGAAAGAGAGTACCAGGTATCGATATAAACAATTCATTTTCGCTGGGTGTCTGTCGGACTTGACGGTCTGATTGTGTTGCCATGCACGCGGTGATAATTCAGGAAATAGCCATCAAAAGTCCGGTACATAATTAGAACCGGCTGGACAATTGAGACGGTGTCACTCCAATCATGGGTTTTGCCACACCACCCACACAAAAGCGTTTCGGGCACGTATGGATCGGGTGAACTTCTTTCAGGGGGGGGTATGGAGCTTATACTTTTTATAGCTGCCATATCCACCTGAGGTGAAATGAAGCACAATTAATTGAAGTCCCAGCTACTTCCAGGCACCCAGGATCAGTCCCATAATCGTGAAGGCCACCGTCCAGAAACCCCCGTTGATGAAGATGTAGCCCCAGGATTTCTGCTCATAGAGGGCATTGGTGGCGATGACAAAGAAAATCCATCCGAAGCCGGTCAGAAAGCCGTAGAAGGCACCGCTGCCCGCGGTGATGGCCTCGGCCGCTTCGGGCGAGCCGTAGAAGAACATGGCCAGGTTGAAGGCCATGATCAGGCCGAAAATAAAGGTCAGGGATATGGTCTTGGCAACCCCGCCGGAGGCTATCTGCTCTTCCGTCAGTCCCACGGCCTCCATCCAGGCCTTGCCGAAAAGGGCCTTGGAATACCATAATGAACCCAGAATCCATGCAGAAAGACCCGCCGCAACTACCGCCAGAAAATTAATATTGGAGACATCCATAGTATTCACCATTCGTTGTTTGTATTGAACGTATATCGTGATCGTGTTTTCCAACTACGCTGATAGCATGGTATTAAAAAACAGGGCATCGCGCCATTAAATTTTTTACCGCCATATTCGTACCTTTTACAGGCAACGGCCGCGATCCAAATTCCATAAGACATTCATGAGTACCGAGACCCCGAAGACGCATCCCGATTTCAGCCGCCCGGTCCCCATCGACCAGGTAGCCGTGGAGGAGCGTGTGGCCCGGCTGAACCGGCGCAGCATCAAGAAACAGTCAAAGGTGGAGGGCCTGAAAATGGCTCTCTCGATGGTGGATCTTACCACCCTTGAGGGCATGGACACCGAGGGCAAGGTGGTCCAGCTCTGCCAGAAGGCCAAAAGACCCTACGCCTCCCTGCCCGACCTGCCTACGGTGGCGGCCGTCTGCGTCTATCCCAACATGGTGCCGGTGGCGAGCCGCGAGCTGCGCGACACGGGCATCAAGGTTGCCAGCGTGGCCACGGCCTTTCCCAGCGGCATGAGCAGCATCGAGCTGAAGCTGGAGGAGACGCGACAGGCTGTGGAGGCGGGCGCCGACGAGATCGACATGGTGATTTCAAGGGGACGTTTCCTGCGGGGTGAGTATGACTACGTCTACGACGAGATCGCCGCCGTGAAGGAGGCCTGCGGGGAGGCGCATCTGAAGGTGATCCTGGAGACCGGCGAGCTGCAGACCCTGGAGAAGGTGCGGCGGGCCAGCGACCTGGCCATGCACGCGGGGGCCGACTTCATAAAAACCTCAACAGGTAAGGTTCAACCCGCTGCCACACAACCGGTTACTCTGGTCATGCTGGAGGCCATACGGGACTTTTACTACGAAACAGACCGGCTCGTGGGCATGAAACCGGCCGGTGGAATCCGCACCGCCAAGCAGGCCCTGCAGTATTTGGTGCTGGTGCGGGAGACCCTGGGAGCGGATTGGCTGACGCCCGACCGTTTCCGCTTCGGCGCCAGCTCCCTGGCCAACGACCTGCTCATGCAGATCGTAAAACAGAAGACCGGTGTATATCAGGACCCCAACTACTTTTCCAACGACTGAGTATAGACGACATGGCTGAAAAGGATCAAGACACCCAATCCCCCGAGCCGGAGGCCGGCTACACGCCCTCCTCCCCCGCCTCCAAACTGGACTTCGCCTCCGGCTGGCAGTACGACGAGGCACCGCAAAGCGCCGAACACGTGGAACTGCGCGACCGATACGGGCTCTACATCGACGGGGAGTTCTCCGAGCCGGAAAAAGGAAGGTATTTTTCCTCAATCAATCCTGCCACCGAGGAGGAGCTGGCCGAGGTGGCCGAAGCCACCCAGCAGGACGTGGACCGCGCCGTTTTCGCCGCCCGCAAGGCCTACGAGAAGGTTTGGAAGGGCCTGGAACCTGCCGAGCGAGGCAAGTACGTCTTCCGCCTGGCGCGTCTCATCCAAGAGCGCGCCCGCGAGCTGGCCGTGCTGGAGAGCATGGACGGGGGCAAGCCCATTCGCGAGTCCCGGGACGTGGATATCCCCCTGGCGGCCGCCCACTTTTTCTACTACGCGGGCTGGGCCGACAAGCTGGACTACGCCTTCCCGGGGCGCAGCGCCTCCCCCCTGGGTGTGGCCGCGCAGGTCATCCCCTGGAATTTCCCCCTGTTGATGCTGGCCTGGAAGATCGCCCCCGCCCTGGCCACCGGCAACACCGTGGTGCTCAAACCGGCCGAAACCACCTCGCTGACGGCCCTGAAGTTCGCCGAGATCTGCTCGGACGCCGGCCTGCCGCCGGGCGTGGTGAACATCGTGACGGGCGCCGGTCAGACGGGCTCGCTGCTGGTGAACCACGGGGAGGTGGACAAGGTGGCCTTTACCGGCTCCACCGAGGTGGGCAAGCAGATCATGAAGGATCTGGCCGGCACCGGCAAGAAGTACACTTTGGAGCTGGGCGGCAAGGGTCCGAATATGATTTTCGAAGACGCTCCGCTGGATCAGGCCGTGGAGGGCATCGTCAACGCCATTTTCTTCAACCAGGGACATGTCTGCTGCGCCGGCTCCCGCCTGCTGGTGCAGGAGAGCGTGGCTGACCGCGTGGTGCAGAAGCTGCGCGACCGCATGGAGACCCTCATCGTGGGCGACCCGCTGGACAAGAATACCGACATCGGCGCGGTCAACTCCCAGCAGCAGCACGAGAAGATCCAGCGATACCTGGAGTTGGGCGTGGAGGAAGGCGCGCAGATCTACCAGAGCTCCTGCGAGCTGCCCGAAAAGGGGTACTTCTGCAAGCCCACGCTCTTTACGGGCGTGGGACAGTCCAACCGCATCGTACAGGAAGAGATTTTCGGCCCGGTGCTCACCATTCAGACCTTCCGCACCGCCGAGGAGGGCATCGACAAAGCCAACAACACGCCCTACGGACTGGCCGGTGGCGTATGGACCGACAAGGGCTCCCGCATCTTCAAGGTGGGCAGCCGCATCCGTAATGGGGTGGTCTGGGCCAACACCTACAACCAGTTCGACCCCACCTCCCCCTTCGGCGGCTATAAGGAGAGCGGGGTGGGACGCGAGGGCGGCCTGCACGGGCTTTACCCCTACGTGAAGCTCAGTGAGACCCTTTGACCGTAAAGAACCGCACTAAATACAACCGCGAGCCATGAGTGACCGACTGGACGTACAGAAAACCTACAAGACCTACGTGGGGGGCGCCTTTCCCCGCAGTGAATCGGGCCGAACCTACAAGGTAATGGACGGCGAGGGCGAGCCCCTGGCCAACGCATGCCGCTGCTCACGCAAGGACGTGCGCGACGCCGTAACGGCCGCCCGCAAGGCCTTCGAAGGCTGGAGCGGGCGCTCGGCCTACAACCGGGGACAGATTCTCTACCGCATCGGCGAGATGCTGGAGGGGCGCGCCGGACAGTTCGCCGCCGAGCTGCAGAAGACCGGCCTCAAGAAGAAATCCGCCGAGCGCCGGGTAGAGCTGGCCATCGACCGGCTCATCTACTACGCCGGCTGGACCGACAAGATTGCCCAGGTCTTCGGAACGGTAAACCCGGTGGCAAGCAGCCATTTCAATTTTTCGATGCCCGAACCCACGGGCGTGGTGGGCATCTGGGCGCCCGAGGAGAGTCCCCTGCTGGGACTGGTCTCGGTCGTGGCCCCGGTGATCGCGGGAGGCAACACCTGCGTGGTGCTCGCCTCCGAAAGCAAACCGCTGGGCGCGGTCAGCTTCGCCGAGGTGCTTCACTCCTCCGATGTGCCCGGCGGGGTGGTCAACATTCTGACCGGCCGGCGGGAGGAACTTACCTCCCACCTCTCCTCCCACATGAATATTAACGGGCTGCTCTACACCGACGCCGGCTTTATCGAACAGTACGGGAAACAAATTGAGGAGAACGCCGCTTTAAACGTCAAGCGGGTGGCCGGCGAGGCGGTGGAGGACTGGACCGACGAGGCGCAGAGCAATCCCTACCGCGTCACCGATTTCCAGGAGACCAAGACCACCTGGCATCCCGTGGGATATTAACCGATGTTTCCGCACTCTATGCAACGATCATTACCTGATTTCCTGCGATATGCCGCGCCGGGACTGTTCCTGGCGGTGGCCCTGCTTGCAGCCTCCTGCAGTGGCCCGGCACGCATGCCTTCCGAACCGGGGGGCGGCGGAGAGGCGCCCGGCGACACTGCGGCCGCAGCGACAGATGAGACTCGCACCGCCTCGGAGCAGGAACTGCTCAACGCCAACCGCTCCAGCCTGGCCGATCTGCACGCCACCCAGCATAGCGATATCCCGGAAACGCTCATGCAGCAGCGGGAGGTGCGGGAGGAGCCCATAGACTCCACCGCGGGCTTTCGCATCCAGATCCATTCCAGCCGCAGCCTGCAACTGGCCGACTCGGTAGCCTCGCAGTTCCGGGTCTGGGCCGACACCACACTTACCTTCCAGGCCGATACCTACACCTTCTTCCAGCCGCCCTTTTACAAGGTACACGTGGGGAATTTCCGCGACCACCGACGGGCTGATGCCTATTCCCGGCTGGTGCAGCGGCGCATCCCCGACGCATGGGTAGTACCCGACCGCATCGAGCCCGACCGGGTGCCGGCCGATACCACGCATTTCGGGCTGCGGGAGGCGGAACAAAGGTAGGCAGACCGTACGGCGGGCTGAAGAGAGGCGGTCAGACGTTGAAGCGGAAGAGAATGACGTCGCCGTCCTGCACCACGTAGTCCTTGCCCTCCTGGCGCATGCGCCCGGCGTCGCGCACGGCCTTCTCCGAGCGGAGCTCCTTAAAAGTTTCGAAGCTGGCCGTCTCGGCGCGGATGAAGCCGCGCTGGAAGTCGGTGTGGATCTTGCCGGCCGCCTCCGGGGCGGTCTTGCCCTTCTCCAGGGTCCACGCGCGGGTCTCCTTCGGTCCCGTGGTAAAGAAGGTGATCAGCCCCAGCTCCTTGTAGGCGGCCTGGATCAGGCGGTCGAGTCCTCCGCTCTCCACGCCCAGCTCCTCCAGAAAGGCCTCCTTCTCGTCCTCCTCCAGCTCGGCGATCTCCGCCTCGATCTTGGCACAGAAGGTCACCACCTCGTCGCCGTGCTCGGAGGCGATCTCTCGAACCGTGTCCACCCACCGGTTGCCCGAGTCGAGATCCTCCTCGGAGACGTTGCAGGCGTAAAGCACCGGCTTCTCCGACAGCAGGAAGAGCTCGCGGTAGTAGCGGCGTTTTTCCTCGTCGGCCGGGAAGGTGCGCGCGGAGTTGCCCACCTCAAGGTGCTCCTTCAGTTCGGTGACCACCTCCAGCCTCCTGATGTCCTCCCTCTCGCCACTCTTGGCGGCCTTCTTGAGGTTTTCCCAGCGCTTCTCCACCGAATCGAGGTCCTTAAGGATAAGCTCGTCCTCGATGATGCGGATGTCACGCGCCGGGTCCACGCTCCCCTCCACGTGCACCACGTTCTCGTCGTCGAAGCAGCGCACCACGTGCACGATGAGGTCCACCTCCCGGATGTGCGACAGGAAGGCGTTGCCCTTGCCCTTCCCTTCGGAGGCCCCTTTGACCAGGCCCGCTATGTCCACGAACTCCACGCTGGTAGGCACCTTCTCCTTGGACTCGGAGAGGCCGAAGAGAGTGTCCAGGCGCTTGTCGGGCACCGGCACCACCCCCACGTTGGGATCGATGGTGCAGAAGGGAAAGTTGGCGGCGTCGGCCCCCGCGTCGCTGAGGGCGTTGAACAGGGTGGACTTGCCCACGTTGGGCAGGCCCACGATTCCACATTTGAGGCTCATAGGTCGGTTTGCAAACAGGGTATGCGTTGAAAATTCGGTTCGGTGCCGCTCAGTCGATGCTAGGCTGCTGGATAAACTCCTCTTCGGGCAGCAGCACGGCTGTCAGCGTGCCCATGCCGCGGGAGGCGAAAACACAGCCCGTGTCGATGCCAATCATGTTGGCCCGGCGCAGCGGCCGGGTCCGTGGCGTGTGGCCGAAGACCACCGTCTTCTCCCAGGCGGTTTCGGGGGCGGCCAGGTGGGAGCGCTCCCAGAGCAAGTCGCTGTGATGCTCCTCGTCCTCCACCGCCTCCCGGATGGTAAGGCCGGGCGGCAGACCCGCGTGCACGAAAAAGTAGTCCGGGGTATCGTAAAAGAGGCGGGTAGCCTCGAAGAAATCCATATGCGCGTCGGGGATGTCCTCCACGCCGGGCGCGTCCCCGTAGGAGTCGAGGGTCTCCCCTCCCCCGTTCAACATCCAGTTGGCGAAGTTGCCCATCCGTATGCCCTCCAGCAACATCTGCTCATGATTGCCCCGCAGGAAGACGCAGTCGTGGTCCTCCCGGAAGCTAAGCAGGAAATCGACCACGCCCTTCGAATCGGGTCCACGGTCGATGTAGTCGCCCACGAAGACGATCTGCCGTCGGGCCAGCTCTGCGGGGTCCATTTTGTCGACCAGGGCCTCCAGGGAGGCGGCGCAACCGTGCACGTCGCCTACAGCGATATACTTGTCAGCTTCAGCCAAAGGTGAGGGTCAGGAATTGGTATTAGTTTCGATAAGTCCGCGTCCGCTCTTCTCGATGCGGCCCTCTTCACGCAGGGCACCCAGCGCGGAGTCGAGGATGCCGTTTACAAAACGTCCCGACTTGTTGGTGGAGAAACGCTTGGCCAGTTCAATGGCCTCGTTCATGGTCACCTTAGTGGGAATCTCCTCGAAGAAGAGGAACTCGCAGATGGCCATGCGCAGGATCACCTTGTCGATGATCGCCAGGCGCTCCATTTTCCAGTTTTCGATGTGCCCGCGGATGACCTCGTCCACCTCCTCCTGGTTCTTGAGGACCCTCAGGAAGAGGCTCTCTGCGAATTTCAGGGCGCCGTCTCCTTTCTGGAAGGCGGGCTTAACGATGTTGGCAAGGATCTGCTCGACGTCGGTCTTGCTGACCTCCTCCGCGTACAGGGCCTTCAGTGCCGCTTCTCGGGCTTCTCTGCGTTGGGCCATCGGCTGGGTTTCGTAGGGAATTTCAATGAGCCGCCCAAAATACAAAACCTCGCCCTGAGGGGAAAGCGCGGAACACATAAAAAGGTTGCGCCTTTGCGGAGGCGCTCCGTATATTTGCCACTCTCTTCGAGGGTGCTTAGCTCAGCTGGTTCAGAGCGCTACCCCGACACGGTAGAGGTCACTGGTTCGAATCCAGTAGCACCCACTTGGCCGGCGGCCGCGAGGCGGGCCGGCTCTCCCGGCGACACGGGTGATTAGCTCAGCTGGTTTAGAGCGCTGCATTCACATTGCAGAGGTCGGCGGTTCGAATC